>JADJVA010000025.1:0-320998 GCA_016716765.1 Bdellovibrionales bacterium
AACTTGAGAGAATAGTTCCACGGAATAACTCAGATTTTATTCGCGCACGTTACTACTCTTGGCCGTCTTCCCATGTCTAGATGCTCCTCGCCCAGAGAGAAAAATGCTACAAAAAATGTCGTTTCTCGGACTGGTTGATTTTTAGAATCGGAGAAGAGCATGACATCTATCGCAGGGATATGTTAGTGGCGCCGTTCGCTCAGCGAAGAAAGTAGTGAAAAATGTCCTTAATTCTCTGGATTGCACAAAAAGTTCTCCTGTCGATCCAAGATCGGCGTCGCGGTTGAAATCCGTTGAACATCGGACTTGCGCTTCCGTTTCAAATCTCTTGCAGACTTTACAGACTCTTTGATTTATTTGCGCAATCACCTGCCTAGATGGGACCTAGTTCCGACCCAAGCTGACCCAAGAAGGCCCAAATGAGGCTCAAACAGGTACCTGTCTAAGGCTTCTACATTCCTGGGGATGGCACCTATTTCGTTCTAGCGCCTAAAACGACCAGAGGCGGGCTTCTTGGGATATTTTGACGCCATCATAACAATGGCATATTTTTAGCATTGAAATTGTCTCGTAGCTGCTCTATCAAAGGAATTAAGGCATTAAGAGCTGAGTGAGGTGTGGCTGTTATGAAATTCATTTCAAAATCTATTTTTTTAGCCCGCTTTCTCGCTCTTGCGTCTCTATCCTTCTCACCCGTCCCATCGATCGCTCAATCAAACCCGGGCCTGCCCCCTGGAGATTACGTTTACAATCCAACGACCAGGTTCCTATGTTCCTTTGGCGGAGATCCAAACAGGAAGCGCACAGGCTTTGTGGAAGACGGCATTTCCGGACGCTCTGCTGGGCAGTCGGATTCAAGACTCGGTAACTTAGGACAGGATTACGAAAACTCTCCTGGGCTTTCTAAGAACGCCCGCCAAATCGAACAAATGGGCCGGTTCATCAAAACAAAAATCGTCGGAAAGGACGATCGCTGCCCACTAGATACGGGCCGGATGCAACAGATACAGATCGGGCAATGTAATAGGCGGGCCAGGTTTTCGATGACTCGGACCCGAGCCCTAAAGTTGAAGTCCGCAGAGTGTTAACCGGGCATCTGGTTGCATACCACGGATATAGTTATTACAAGCGCTCATAATTTTGGGTACGGTGAGAATCGAACGTCTAGCTGATCCGAGAAAGGTTTCACCTTTACTGTAAGGGTGTGGGAGTCAAAAACCAAGGAGGGTATGTCATTCGTAAGCTTTAAGGTGAAGGACGTTTTTCGGAACTGATGATCGGTCGATATCCACTTTTGGATTACGCTTACTTAGCAGAAGAAGATGTCGGCAAGGTGGTGGATGGTCTTCCTGTACCCAAAAAATATCAGATCAATCCGTTGCCATTTAAATTGTTGATGCAAGAGTAAGCGCCCAAAATATGCGATGACAGCAGGGGCAATAAGGAAACGAAGGATTCTCGAAGAATTGTGCGCCATTTAGTCTTACGACAATGCCAACGATGACCGCTTAGCGGAGGATCGATTAATGTGAGTCCTGAAAGTTTGTAGTTTCATAAAGGGACACTCTAGGAGGTGCTTCCTGGTTTGCTGCAGTCGCCCTTCTCGATGAGTCAAACCAGCACTATATTGCAGCTCTTCCAGGGGTTGGGATGATGGCGGAAAAATGGGCCGTTCGAGAGCAGGAGCAAGGGAATCTCAATCCAGAAAATCCCGGGGTCGCTCCTGGTAGGATCGCTCGGAGAAATGTTGCTATCCAAAGCCACCACGTTCTGCAAATCTTTTATGGATTTAGCGAGATTGGGCCCGCCGAAACAAGGGGCACCTAGGACTTTCGCTTTTGTCTGAAAAGGATTCCTAACTCCTTCCATCGCAGATAAATGAGACTTTTCGCACTATTCTCCCGTCTAAATAGAACGAAAGTTTTATCAATTGAGTTTATCTCATTGGAACAATTGACTATCTTATTTCGGATCTAAGTCCTAAAGTGAAACAAGTGGGATACCGATAAGATACAGTTAAAAGGATTTGGTGGGGGATTGGCACGTGATGGCCAGGGCACTCTTTAGGTCTTCGCCGAAGGGATCTGTGTGGTAACACTTTACCTCTTTCCTCTAAGTTGTGCCTTATCTTTTCCCTTATATGTTGGTCTGGTCAGGAGCCCCTCGGCCTTTCCTGCCCCATGGATACCGACAAGATCACCCGTTTGGCTGCACTCAGGATAGATGGTAAGGGGCGTTTCTCCTATAGCGATAAATCTTCACTCTATCGCGCCTACATACTTCCCTTGTGAAAGTAATCCCTCAAGTTCGCCAACCGCCCAATTAACTGGATCCCTTTTATAAACTTGGAGGATGTGGACCTCGTTCTTTGCCCGGAGGCTAAGTCGCCACCAAGAGAAAGTCACAGAATCGCCGCAAATTGACAGCGCAACCCTGCGCGACCTCTTGCCCCTCGATCCCTCCCCAGCCACCAGCCGTGGTAGTGGCGGCAGGTGACAAACGCAACCCCAAAACCACCCCAAAAAACGGATTCCTCAGGCAAGGGGGGCGCCGCAGATAGTGGCGATGAAGCGGTTCTTCAACTTCCGCGCAAAACGATAAAAAGAAAAGCAGGCAGGAGAAGAGTCCTACACAGGGGAGAGCACTTCTTGTTGGAGTGAAGATATGGGACAAGTGGCGGGACAGCCGATGTGCGATGCCAACGGGAGTCCCTCTTGCTGGACAAAGTCTGCACAAAAGGACAGCGGTCTTCCCAAATGCGGAGCTGATGGAAAGCCCGTGGCCTCTACAAACGAAGGCAACGGAGGAGATCAAGCCACAGGTGGAGCCGGAGATCTCCCGCAGGGATTTCCCCAACCTCCAGAGGTAGAGGGCGATCGAGCTCTTTGCGAACAAGCGCACAAGAAAGCCTTCACTTGTTGCACCGATCCCGTCAAAGTGTGTCTCTGGCCTTGATGGACCCAGTGCCAGTTCGATGACGGCGATGGGAACACTCTTAGTTGGCGCTACGGGAATGATTGCCATGGGCGGAGCTTCAGGTGGAGATTCGGCAGGAATTGCCAAGAGCTGCGAATTTATGAAGATCGTGGCATTGGGTGGTGCGGGTGCCAACACAGCTCTTGGTAGCAAGTGCTTCACTGACAAGGGCTCTTGCGAAGACAAATGCACCGAAGTTGTGAACAAATATCGAAGAGTGCTGACAGAGTGTTCAAACCTCGACACAGTTTGGAGTGCCAATGGAGGCAAAGGTCCACGCTGCCCCTCCACTTGGGTGAGCGACTATCGTGCGGCCCAGGCCAATGCAGAAGGAAGAGGAACTCGGTGTACCGGATACAACGCCAATGTATCCGCCATGGGAGCACAAGCTGCTCAATCAGCTGCAGCAAGTGGATTTGCCGATCTCTGCCAACAAGCTGCCATGACTCAAGCCACCGGATTTCCTGAGGTCGATCAACAACCTGTTTTTAACGGAGACTGCAACGATCCCGTCAATGCTTCAAATCCCATTTGTGTGAATTGCAGAGGACCCAATGCTCAATCCGATCCCCTTTGTTCAGGATTGGGCGGAGGCAGTGCCTCGACTGGAAGAGGCTCTGGCAGTGGAAGCTCATTTCAGAACACAGGATTTGGAACCAGAGCAGTGGATGGCAGTGACCTCAGTGTGCCTGATACCAATGCACAATCACAAGCCCCTATCTTTGGTGAAGGATTGGGGGAAGAGGCAAGGGCCAATGCCATTCCAAATAACGGTGGGGGCTTTGCGGGTGGTGGTGGTGGTGGTGGCGGCGGTGGTTCGATGCCGTACTCTGGAGGTGGAGGCGGCTATGGAGGTCCCGGCTATGAAACTGATATTTTAAAAGGAGTTAGTGGAGGAGGAGGCTATTCGGCAAGTCCTCTTCCAGCTGAATCTCGTGAGGGATATTCCAGCTTTAGTGGTGTTCTTGAAAACGGAAAACGAAGTGACAATCCCTTTGATAAATTCGATCTGAAACAATATCTGCCGGGAGGCAAAAAATACGGTGACCCTTCGCGAAATCCAGCGTCAACAAATCAATTGAAACGAAACCCTGAGATTGGCGGCGCTCACGAAAATATCTTTGAAAAGATCAGCCGCCGCTACCGGATCATGTGCCTTCAAGGTCGCTTGATTGGCTGTGAAAAGAGACAGTGAACTCGTTCCAGGCAGAATGAAAAGGTCCTTCTCTTAGTAGATATGATCTTTTTTCAAATCTTTGAAAGATTTAAAACAGTTTTCATCTTTGTGAGCGGTCAAAGGAAACGCAGATGACTTACTTTCAGATACATCGTACAGCGTCTTGAAATAGCGTCTCTGAGAGGAAGTAAACTATGTTGATCTCACGTCTGAAAAGGTTTAAGTGGTCTTTTTTCCTAATTTTCATGCTGTCTTTTTGGAACCCCTCGCAAGCCATAGCAATAGATCTAAGTAAACGCTGCATATCAGAGTTGAACACCCCTGCCAAGAGTCTCCCTCTCGGGCCCTATCAGCTTGAAAACGACCAGTTCGAAGCTGGCTTGGGGCTTTTTAACTGGAAGCATTTCAGCGCGCAAAGCTGGGATTGAGTTCAATGCCGAACTTGATAGGCTGAGAAATGAATTTGACTCAAATAAAAATCGCCTTGAGACATTAATTACAGAAATTCAGGCCCAAATACCGACTGACATCAGAAACCAATATCTTAAGATGCTTGCGGAGGAATTTCTGCAAGAGATAATATTAAAAAAAGACAGAGTCACCCTAACAGCAGATTTTGAAATCTTGTCTCAAGAACTGCTAAAAGAGACTCAAAATATTATCTATCAATCTGTAAAATTAAATTCTATTATTGAAAATTCCAAGGCAAATTTAGCAAAAATATTCAAGGAAAGCCCCCGTAGATATCAAACTAGAATCACCGCAAGCAGTCTTGATCAAGTCCTGATAGAAATAGATCAATCAAAATCGCCTGAGATCGCGCAAGAAATATATGCACTGGCTTTGATAAGACTTGCAAAAGATATCTCAGTCTTCCAGGAAAGCGAGCAAGTTCGTCAGAAAAATGAGAAGCGGTTCCCAGTTGAGCTGCCAAACAACAGCGCTGAAATAGTTCGTGAGTATGGGAAGTTGATTGAATCCTTTCATTTAGATGTCCCTAACGATCCAATTGTTCTCAGGACAGATCAAGTGGCACAACAAATGGAACGCGATTCAAAGCTTAAGTTGTTCATATATCGAGAGCTTCAAGTTGCCAGACGCCTTCTCAATGAAGCTAATGCCCAAGCGAATAATTCAACTTTTCAGGCAATGCGGGAGAGAGTCAGAAACAATCAGAAAATACTTATCGATTACTTAAATCTAACAGGAACAGATCTGTCACAAAATCGATCGTCTTATTTAGGCTTTGTGGACGGACTGCGTTTGTCAATTCGGCATATTGATAAACAAAGAATTTTTTCAAAAGTTGGGTTGAAGGGCTCGCTAAATAGGGTGACCGGTTTTTATAGGGAGCTTCTCCTCAGAGAGGCTCTCAAAGATCAACAGCTCGCACTGGTGATTATTGGCTCAACAGTTTCTCTACCTCCCATTTCACCTAAGCCAAGCGTCAAACCCACTAAACCAGATAAACCCACAAAAATAACAGTTTCTCGTTCCGCCTCGAAGTCTTCGAAAAAGAGTGCGAGAAATAGGAACAAGGAAAATAAGCAAAAGTACCTTAATGGGAAAAGAGATTTTGCTCAGAATATTGAAAAATACAGACTTGCAATGGAAGCTTACAAAAAAAGCTTAATTGTGGCTAAAGATGCAGAATACAGAAGGAGCGTTGCCAGACAATCTCTTTATAGTTATATCGTCGCTCACCATCCAGATCTTGTACGAGCAAATTCTGGAGCAACCGCTGATGCTGATCGTATGAGAGATTTAATCCTAGAAAATCAGAGAAGCATCCTTGAACGTCGCCTCAGCAGGATGTCAGAGCCTCATCGCACCAACCTTAATAATCAAGTGAAAGGTATTCAGCAAAGACTGGGCTCTCAATATCATTCATCTGAAAATGATGGGCTATTAAATTGGATCCTTTTGTTTTACACAGGAAATCCGCTCTGGGTTATTAATTCTGATTTTGCCAAACTCACGCTTTTTATGGACGTATTTGCTGGGACTCGTTTTAATTTTGACGAACAGGATGGTGCTTCAGGGCTAAGCGCTTTGATCTATTCCTCAGCGAACGCAGGAATCCCCGTCGCAGAGGCTGGCTTTAGAGAAACTGACTCGATAGGGGGACAAGTTCTCATTGGCGATCAGGCTGTAAGAGATATCGAACAAATCGCAAACGAACACCCTGAATATGTCGAAGTACTTGATAGCACAAGAGAACAAACTACTCAGGATGTTGATTTAAACCTGGGTGGAAGGACGTACACAAGTGCTTTGCAGGACGGTCTTATCCAACAACTGAAACAGTCACCGGATGAACTCGATCGCGCGGAATTGGCCGTTGACCATCAGTTGGCCCTAGATGGAAACTTGACCCATGCGAACCCGGAAGGGGAAGGCCCTCCAACAACAAGTGCCAGTGACTGGAATTCATTTGTCGGCCAATCTGATTCTCCTTGGGCTGGTGGGGATGCGGAAACAAAAGTGGGGACAGAAAATGATCCAAAGACAGATGAAGAAATCATAAATGAAGAGATAAGTTCGGGCAGTTGATAATGCGTTATCTTTTGGTATTTCCCACGCTTTTTTGTATTTTTACTGGGAGTGCATTTGCCAAGTATGAGGTTGCAATTGTTAATACTCACCTCTCTGGCGAGCTAAACTCTTTGGTTGGAATTGCAAGAAAAATGGAGACCAACTACCACATCGTTGAGGCCGATCAGCTCGACCTTGTGGAGAGTTCGCTAGACCTTGTTTTGCATGCGCTCGGTAATGAGAATGAAATCGATGAGCTTCGCAACTTCAAGGCTCGGCATCCGTTTGTGAAATTGGTCAACTTTGGCGACCCGCTAAGTAATTATGATTTGTTTGATAAGATCATTATGCCTTCTCACCTTCCTGTCTTACAATCAGGAATTCAGGTTGACTACATAGAGGGAATTCCAACCCCATTGAACCATGAAGATCTCAGGATCGAAATGAGTCGTTGGCATGGCAAGCTTCCACAAACACAGAATCCGCGAATTGCAGTTTTGATTGGCGGAAACGCAAAGGCCAGCAATTTCACCGCCAGACACGGCCAAATGCTGGCGCTTGAACTAAATGCGCTCAGGAAAAAATATCATTTTTCCTATCTCATTACGAACAGCCGAAGGACACCAGAAAGTACCCAAGCTGCTTTCTTTCAATACCTTGAACCTCGCCCTGAGGATTTCTTTTTTGATGTTCGTTCAGGAAGCTCTGACAATCCTTACAGGGCCATGCTCGGCTTCGCCGATTATGTCATAGTCACTGGCGATTCTATGTCGATGATTGCGGATTCTCTTAGCCTCGGTAAGCCAACCTATGTTTTTGCCCCAACAGGAAGTTTGGAGGAAAGACACAAAGCGTTTATATTGCAGCAGGCACACAGGAACAGACTTAAACCCCTGTCCAGCGAAATAGGACCTTTCCATTATGAGCCTCTTTCAACTTCAGGCATAATCGCAACAAGACTGATTCAGATGCTCTCAAGTTCGGAAAAAAGAGGAGTTCGATGTCAGCGATACCTCTCAAAAGCAAGCGCGTATCGCTACAGCGAATAGAAACTCTCTCAGGTCAGAGATTTTTGATTTTGACTATGTATGTTCAAATTAATACTCTGCTTCCTACACTTATCTAAGGGGGAGAGATGAATAGTCGCCGTGTGATTTTGTTCGGATTAATTATTTTTCAGTCTGTAATTGGACTGCAAGCAGCAGCAAAGAAAAAATGTGAATCTGAAACAGAAAAATCTGCGAACGCCTTAAGAATATCATCGCGTATGATCAGAGCCATTTTGGATGACGTCGATGCCAACTACAAAGCTATTAACGGTGGTGGTATCTCAAAAATCGACGGGCTAGAAACATTTAAGTATAAAGTCTTTCTACCTCAGGAGGAACGAATCGATACAATTACATATGAATTCAAAGTAAAGCCTAACTGCCAAATGAAGATTTCGAAACGAGAAGAGGGTGTCGTAACACCAACTTTAAATCCAACGAAAGAATCAAAATGAATAGGTTCCCATCGTGTTATGTGACCACAGATATCGTTGCACTTCGGCAACTTAAAAATGGAACTCAAGAAGTTTTGCTCATCCAAAGAAAGAATGACCCATTCAAGGATGCTTGGGCATTGCCCGGCGGTTTTCTCGATCAAAGCGATCAAAATGTTCTCGCGGGGGCCCTGCGAGAGCTAAAGGAGGAAACCACAATTAGTGCCAATCCAACTGACCTGAAACTCATTGGCGTTTTTTCTGAAAAGGGTCGCGATCCCCGCGAAAATAATCCAGAAGATCTCTGTCGAGTGGTTTCAGTGGCATTCATGCTTGCGCTGCCAGAGAATCATGTTGTGCCACATGCAAGGGATGACGCCAAAGACCTAGGCTTTTTCCCGATAGGCAGCCTCCCAAAGCTTGCCTTTGATCACGAGAAGATTGTTTCAATAGCTTTAAAGGACTATCAGAATTTGGCGTGAACCAAACCCTCGCGGTAAGGTGCAGGCGCCACTCTCGAGAGCGACCCTTTGAAAACGGCGCCTCCACTCAAGCGATAAGGATACCTGATACAAGCCTAATACGAGGATTTCGTGATGGAATGAAGGGTCTACTCTAGACGAATCCAATGCTGCATTTTTTTGAATATCCACCCACAACAATATAATAAGAGCCCTTCGGCCAAAAGACAGGCTACTCGAATAAGGCTGCTCGTATTGCTGACATCATAAAAAAAGGCCTTAAGACTGACAGCCAACAAAATGGTCAAAGCTGAATTGCCTAGGATCTTGTCACGACGCCAGTAAGCGATGCTCAAAATCTAAGAGGCGTAGATGCCCCAAGAGATTGTTACAAAAAGTGCACCCGACCAAGAAATTCGCTCGGAAAATCTGTACAGTCCCAACATCACCTCAAGGTGACCAAAGCCCAATAAGAGGGACGAGTATTTAGCAGGGCCCAACGTAGACCCTGGTGAAGTCGGAACTCCGAGGGCAGCAACGAGGGCAACCGCGCCATAAACCCAATTATAAAAAAACATTGAGCCGATTGATTTAAATGACACGACCGTCAAAATAGCCCCGTAAACAAAAGTCGCCAGAAATATCATCAACGGCCAGAAAAATGTTGTTCGAGCCCTTTCGCTTTGACTCCATACCACCATCACGGCCAAACCAATAAGTAAAGCAGCCAGAGGCTGCCTAGTCTCGTCAAGCAGTTGGAAATAGAAACTGTGAACAAGGGCCATTGCAGCAAACGCGGTCAGCGTTGAACTGCTCTTCAATTCGCCAGACAGGAACGTCCGTGCAAGAAAATATATCCCAAGAACGACTGCTCCAATAGTAACTCCAAACCAAGGTGCAAACTCAGGTTTAATGGTGGCAATCAGATGTCCTGCTGAGAAATAGAAAAGAAGCAGGAGAGGTAACACAGCGGCACTTTCATCTGCACTCAATGGGTTCTTGTGGTAAATAGAATACGAAAGCAGGGCAGAAGAAAAAATCATGAACTGAATGAGTTGTAAAATGAGCAGTTCTGTTTGTTGCTCGGCCCCCGAAGCCTTTCCTGAAAGAAGTAAAACCGTAAAAACTGCGCAATAGCTTGCGATGAACAAAATATCACGACGTTTGTTCATTAGAGCCGTTGCTGAGAAAGAAATGTTCCAGATGACAAGAAATATGGAAAGCACTGACTGCTCTCGCGTATCATATCCAATGATTGGAGCTGCCAAATATGTGCCGGCCATAGAGACCAGCAAAAACAAACGATTGCCTTTATAGAAATTGGCCAAAACTGAAAAAATACCAACCAGAGTAGCGCAAACCAAGGCCGAGTTTGCACTTAAAATATGATGATAAAAATAGGCTCCAAGCCATGTTAAATGAAGAATTGTTGTCCCAGCTCCAGCCAGCAGCGCTCCATATTCCTTCTCTGCCTTTGAAAAAAACTGCGGAGCAAAGAAAAATGCGAGCCCCGTACCTGCCGCTAATAAAATCTGCCGAACAGGCGTGAGCCAACCAGAGTCGATAGTTAATTTGATGAAAAATATTCCGGCCAAAATCACAAAAATGATTCCTATAACTCCCAACATCGAAGATGAATCAAAGTCGGAAGTCTCTTCTCTCACCACGTTTTTGGGAAGACTTGTAACAGGTGGTGTGTGGGTGACGTATGAACTCGAGGGCTGGCTAATTATCTTATCTGGCTTATCAATTTGTGGAGGTCGAGACGTCTGAACTGGAGCTGAACCAACCAGTTGTCGAAGTTGCCTCTCGACGGCCCCAAGCCGTCCTTCAAAATCCTTTAGAACATCTTCGAACTTTTCCACTATTGAGTCTCCATCGTTGCATTCTAAGTCACATAATTTATCATTATTATGAGTATCAGGTTAGAGTAATGGAATCATATAATAGAGAGAAATTCCTTGTCGAAGAATACCTTGGGCAGACTAAAAGCGAGGTACAGAATGAGGACGATATTGATGGAACGAAAGCGAGTCCTCCACCACGATCTGATATTCAAAGCAAAAGTGGCAATTGTAAAATAGAGTAGCGGCTACACGAATTTACAGAGGAGACCTGATGTCATTCAAAATGATAATTAGCGATCGGAAATTTTCGCCACTTTTTTGGACACAACTTTTTGGAGCATTGAATGATAATGTTCTAAAAAATGCTCTTGTTGTAATGGCAACATTCAAAGGGGCAACTGTCGCAGGCCTTGATACAGGTGCTGTTGTCGCTCTTGCTGGCGGTCTTTTTATTCTCCCATTCTTTCTTTTTTCGCCCCTCGCGGGGCAGATCGCCGATAAACTTGAAAAATCCCGTCTGGTCAGAATTACCAAAATGTGGGAACTCTTCATTATGGTGTTTGCGAGCTTCGGTTTCTTTTTTTCAAGCGTCCCCCTGCTTTTAGGGGTTTTATTTTTAGCTGGTGTTCAAGCCACTTTATTTGGCCCACTCAAATACAGTATGTTGCCAGAGTTAGTTAATCAGGAGTCCTTAATTGAGGCGAACGCCTTTGTGGAGTTGGGTACTTTCTTGGCAGTTCTGGTTGGAACGATTGGCGGCGGAATTATGGTTTCACTTCCAAATGGTGAGTGGTGGATCATTTTTTCATTGATTGTCATTTCGCTGCTCGGCCTTTTTGCCTCGTCAAAAGTGCCAGTAACCTCTGTGGCTTGCCCTGATCTCAAGTTGAATTTCAATCCCATTCCGGTCCTGAAGGACAACTTTCAGCTTCTTAGGCAGAGTAAGGCGATATTTAACTCAATTCTTGGTATCTCTTGGTTCTGGTTTTTGGGGCATCTATTCTGTCCATTCTTCCCGTGTATTGTAAAGACTTTCTCGGTGTCGGCGAACACGTTGTGACCTGTTTCCTTGCTATGTTCACAATTGGTATTGGAGTGGGCTCTATACTTTGCGAAAAACTCTCCTTCCGGCGGGTCGAAATTGGTCTTGTGCCTCTCGGTTCACTTGGCATGACCATTTTTCTAGTTGATCTTTTTTTCGTGGGACCAACATGGAATGTTGATACAAACCATCTACTCCCTCTGAGCGATTTTTTGGTAACCTCAAGTGGTCCGCGACTATTGGTCGATTTTTTTCTGATGTCACTTTTTGGCGGATTCTTTATTCTACCCCTTTACACACTAATTCAGGATCGCAGCAAGCCAGAATCTCGATCGCGAGTCATCGCTGGCAACAATATCATGAACTCAATCTTTATGGTCGCGGCAAGTCTCCTGGTGATGGCTGCCCACAAATTTCAATTGAGTTACAGCCAATCTTTTCTTGTGTTGGCCATCCTCAATCTCACCGTTGCTATTTACATTTACTCCATCGTGCCGGAATTTACCCTTCGCTTTCTCTCATGGCTCCTGGCTCGCGCCCTTTACAGAATCAAAATTTTCAACGATGGGGAAATTCCAAAAGAAGGGGCTGTGGTATTGGTGTGCAACCACGTTAGTTATATTGACTGGCTGATTGTTTCGGCACTCGTCCGACGACCAGTCAGATTCATCATGTACTATAAATTTTTTGATATTCCAGTCCTTAAATATCTGATGAAACAGGCCAAGGTCATTCCGATCGCGGGAGCAAAGGAAGATTCAAGAATTTTAGAGACGGCTTTTGATACTATTTCTAAGGAGCTGCGAGATGGAGAGATCGTGTGTATATTTCCTGAAGGAAAGATCACTCGCGATGGTCAAATCGACGTGTTTCGAGCCGGGATTGAAAAAATTCTGGCAAAGGATCCCGTGCCTGTGATTCCAATGGCACTGCAGGGACTATGGGGAACATGGTTTAGCTTAGAAGGCGGTAAAGCTATTATTAAGGCTCCTCGCAAATGGTTGACGAACATTAGCCTCATCGTTGGGAAACGAATTCCAGGCGCTCAGGCCTCGGCAGAGACACTGGCAAGCCAAGTCAAAAGTCTTTTTGTAACTGAGCTTCCTAAATAGATCCCCAAATCCGAATATTGATATTGAGGATGGCTTTGGCTGACTGGGACTTGGAGGTGCGAAGGGTTTGAACCAACGACTGCCCGCCGACCAGAAGACCTTAACTTATTTATTTTACTAGATAAATTGGCTCAGGTGGAGGGACTCGAACCCCCGACCAAGCGGTTAACAGCCGCTTGCTCTACCAACTGAGCTACACCTGAACACAGAGGCAGAGAATTTAAAATTCCCACGATAGTTTGTCAACTTTCTTCACCAGATCACTCGTTTCAATTTCCCTTTTGCCTGGGCAGGCTTTCCAACCGCTTTTTGGCCTCATCAAGGTCTGAAGAACGAAAGGCTTGATTTTCCGCCAAATAGACCCCACTTTTTGAGCTCAAAATATGCAATTGAGGCCCAGACTCAAAAGAAAGAACCAGATCAGGAGAAAAAAGAGCTAAATCAAGGCCTTCAATTGGCACCGAAAAAATTGATAAATTGCATGACTGCGCGAGCCAATTCCTAACAGCAGCAGTCTCCAACCATTCCCTTTTTTCTCCAACTTGAACTATCCACTTGTCAGCTTCTCTAAATACTCGAAGGTTGCCAGCTTCGATCGCCGTAACCTGAGACAGGCACCAATTCCATACGCGAGACTTCTCGACATTTTCAGTTAGAACTTCATTGTTCGGCGCGCCAAAGAGATCATTCACGCCATCTCTCAAACTACCAGATTTCAATCGAAGCATCAAAAAGACAACAACGATGAGACCTAGAATCAAAAAATTGATCTTTAAAATTTGAGCAAGTTTCATTTTTGAAATACCCCTAAATCCGCACCGGCGATCATTGCAATCTTTTTAGAATTCGCCAAGAAATTTTTGCTATTAAAAAATGCAGATCGGGGTGGACCAAAAGAAAAAATGTCAATTATGCCCCGAGCCCCAAAGGGACAGGATGGTCTCCGTGACAAATTGCTTTTCAGCCTCTAGGACCCGTTTCTCCAAGGACTCTGCTGTATCGGTTGGGAGTACTTTGACCTCTCTTTGAGCCAAAATCTGACCCTCATCGTAATGTTCATTCACGTAGTGAATTGTGATACCCGTGACTTGGTCGCCGGCAGCAATGACGGCCTCATGAACTCGGCGACCGTACATCCCCTTGCCTCCGTGAGCAGGCAAAAGAGAGGGGTGCGAATTAAGAATACTGTGGGGGAATTCTTGGAGTACGGCGGGCCCTAGCCTCAGTAGAAAACCGCTCATTAATACCCTTTCAGCTCCCCAGGCAATGAGTTGTTCACACAAAGCTTTATCCCACATCTCATCCGATGAAAAATCTCTCTTTTCAATCGTGACTGAGGCGATTCCATGGGACGAAGCAAGCGCAATGGCCCCAATCTCAGGGCGACTTGCGATGAGGCCAACTATCTGCAAAGCGGAATCAGTTCTCTTGCTCGCTTCAATCAAAGGAGCCAATACCCGCCCCTGCCCACTGGCCAAAACAGCAAGTTTCACCCTTGCCGACCCCAAAGGTCGCATGGAATCCGAAACCCTCACAGATCCAATGCCTGATATCTGCTTCTTCTCTGTCATTATCAAATCTCCTTGGAGGTTTAAAAGCACTCGAATCTAGATACCTTCAATGTTCCATCTAAAGCAAATCAAGGAATTAGGTTCACAATGCACTCCGAATCAGCCACTACTAGTAAATTTTACAATGATTCGCTTTCGAAGGCATTGATAACTGCCCCCTTTTGTGGCACGTCAGTTGCTGATACTACAATTTATTGGTCCCCACGTTCTTATACTCGAAGGGTCACTTGATGAAGAGATTTTCAGTTTTTGTGTCAAACCTTGTTGCTGTTGGTTTACTCGGACTCCCTGGAATCGGATGCCAAAGTAAGACAAATAAGACGCCCATTATTAGCAAACATCAGAAGGTCACTTCTGTGAATCAGAAGACAGCCTTTCCTTCCCGCACCAAGGGAGATGGGACAGAAATTTGCCTCGATTTGCCTGCAACAATTAAAGATCTACACGAGCTTGGAACAAGTATTGTTCAAGTCTTTACTGTTGACCTTTTTGTTTCAAATTTTGAATCAAAATCGCTGGAATTGAACGATAAAGCCACCAGCATTGACTCCGTAGGGGTCGATCTCCTTAAGCGATCTCAGCCTCATGCGCTCCTACCCTTTGCCAAAGAATTTGAAAATGGCTGGATTGAGTTTCCGTCCAAGCAAGATGAATGCAGTTCTGTCTCCTTTCTCCATGTTGAAGAAGCCAGCCAAGATCCTACGAATGGAGCAGCCGGGCCACCACCTGGACAAGGTGCGGATCAAAAGCCCACACTGGTCACGACGATTGTGGAGTCTCCGCCCTCCCAGATTATTCAGAAGAGTAGGCGATCTATTGTTTATGATTTCACGGTTGGCAAATCCATTATTCGCTATGGAATCTACCGAGAAGGTGAGAACTCAATTCTTATCAAAATGCTTTCTGTTCGTTCCCTCCCATCACCAGAGGGAGGCGAAAAATCATATCTCACTCAAGTCTCAAAGCGCGTCCAGTGGGGAGCCTTAAAAAACAATGTCACGATCAGTCTCCGTTTGGCTCGGATTTGGATAAAAGCACTTGGCGAAAATCTCACGCCTGGAGTGGTTACCGAGGCAGTAGGAAAAATGAAGCCAGATGCAGACCCCAATAGTTTGATTTCAATACCCCTTGATGCTTATGTTGCTATGAATATGAATGCATCAAAAAAAATAAACTAGAACCACAACTGCGGACCCAGAGCGAAGAGAACCGGTGTTTTATTTTTCCCACTTTGCAACTCGCTGAAAGATTGTTCCAAAGAGGCTATTGCCATTTTTGTCCTTCATTTCAATCTTTACAGAATCTCCAACCTTCATAAAAGGTGTTTTAAAAATGCCTTCATGAAGCTTTTCTAGCATCCTTTTTTCAGCCAAACAGCTTGATCCTCGCCCCTCTTCTTCGTTCGAGACCGTCCCGCTCCCAATAATTGTTCCCGCAGTCAAGTTTCTTGTTCGAGCGGCATGTGCAATCAGTTGCCCAAAATGAAAATGCATTTGACCCGCATCGGCTCGTCCAAAAAACTCTCCATTGTATTCAACTTGAAGAGGCAAATGAACGCGACCTCCCACCCAAGCATTTCCCAATTCATCGGGAGTTATAGCAAAAGGCGACAGAGTAGAACTCGGCTTGCATTGTAAAAACCCGAGCCCATGAATCATTTCGTCGACGGCTAGCCCCCTTAAGGATACGTCGTTTACCAGAACAACCAAAAGAATATATTTAAGTGCATCCTCAGCACTCACACCCATTGGCACATCACCCAAAATCACGGCAACCTCAGCCTCAAAATCTGTGCCGTGTCCGGAATCAATTTGAGGGATGTCTTCCCGAGGTGCAAGATAACAGTCGCTTCCGCCCTGATACATAAGCGGAACCGTCAACATATTCTCTGGCAACGGCATATTTCTAGACTGACGAAGCAATTTAACATGATTGATAAAAGCAGAACCATCTAACCACTGAAAGGATCGTGGCATCGCTGCGTGCATTTGGTTGTCATCAATTTCAAATACTCCACTTACATCGTTCTTATTTAGCAAATCCTCAAGAACTCTCAGCTTGGGATAGCATTCATTCCAATTCTCAACAGCCTCTCGGAGAGAGGGAGCAACTGCTACCGCTTTCACACCGCGTTTGCCATCTCTACTCACGACAATCAATTCGCCATCTCGAAACTTCGAACTTTTAAGAGATCCCAATTTCATTTGTTCACCTCAGTTATATTGCTCATTTAAAAGAAAGATTAAATCGAGACTTTTCTTATTTATAGGGCTTTGTCACAAAATCCTCCAAGTCGGAGAGACTATCGACTGATTTTCTTTCCGTAATCGACCTGACAAATTGAACGAGCGCCCAACGATCAATCTTATCTAAATGTCCATAAGACCCCATCGAAGTCCCGTCAATCCCTTCAGAAATGGTGACGAAAAGTTCTTTCGATGAGCCACCTTTTCTCCATCGACCGGCGACCAAATCAAGCGGGGGCGGAACAATCCCTGCCCCACCAGGTCCATCTCCACGACCGCCCTTTCCATGACATGAAACGCAATACATCGAAAAGACCTCTTTCCCGCGGCCAAGCATTTCTAGCGAATGTTCCCAGGCCGTTGACCAGAAGCTGGATTGCTTCCCAATATTGAGTCGTTTTTTGTCTCAGTCTTCGCAGAACGAGGACGCACAAGGGCGTAATCGCAAGCAACCAAAATTATGAAAAAAGAAAGCGCCGACGCTGAAGAGAGGAGGGCAAGGCTAAATTTTGATTGAAAACGCTTGTGAACCATAACTTATAATTCATCGATTCGCTGAATCTCCTCAAAACTGGCTTGCGACCAAAATAAATAGAAAAAAGTAAATAATTACCAGTATCTCAGCTCGACGTTGTTGAACAGGCATCATAAGGCCTTTCAGCCATTCCTGTGGACTTTTCTGGCATTCCAGCAACTCCCCCCAGGCCTAGAGAAATTATTGTGATATATGTTAAGGACCGCTTTACACCACAGTGCCCCCTGCTTAGTCAAAGCTAATGAAGAACGAATTTTCGATTATTTTTACGCTGAATTCGTTTAAACGGCACTATCAAGCCCTAATTTGAGCAAATTGACTCATTATGAGATTTGCCCTCCCCATTTTTGATTCTGCGCACTAGACTAAAGGGGAGGCGTTCTCCTCAGACATCGTGGGATGCCCCACCCGCCTCGATATAATGATGAATAGGACTGTCTAAAATGGTTGCTCGCCACGGCGCATGGCTCTCAGTGATGCTACTCTTTATTGGATTTGTTTTTTCAACGGCAGGATGCTCAACGCCAGCCCATATGGCCTTTGATACGATTCAAGTCGGTCAGTCGAAATCAGATGTTGTAGAGATCATGGGCTCACCCCAGAAAACTATTCGTGTTAAGGATCAGGATCAGTGGGTTTTTGTCTTTTTTCATGGCGATGAACAAATCCTCAAAGGGGTGTCCTTTGAGAACGGACGAGTTATCGCAATCGAACAATTCCGCCCAGAAACTCCTTTGGAAAGGGAGCTAAAAAGTGTTTCCTCGATGCGTGAGTATGAGGAAAAAATAAACTCTTCGCGTCAAAAAAACGAAAATTTGAGACCTATTGATCTTGATTCTGTAGAAGAAGAAAAGGCACCCAAAAAATGAATATCAAGTGGAAGACCTCGCCATTTACAATAAAAGACAGGGAATGCGACGGAATTAATTGATGCCTGTTGGCTTCTCTTCTCCTAAGTTTTCGTCTGAGGTCTGATAGAGATTTCTCCCCGTCCTTTCAAATTTAAATTTAGGAACGAATCCATCAAATATCATCGAGTACAGAACGCGACTCGCTCTTCCCTTTAGCAGATCACGCGGAACTGTACCCCAAGCCCTGCTGTCGTTGCTGTTGTCTCGATTGTCCCCCATGAAAAAGAAATGATCCTCAGGCACCCGAAATTTGATCGTATCATACTGTTCCCGATAGGGCAGCCGCTGCACCGTGTGTTCATGGGTGGACATCAGCTCATGATACTTCATGCCAAGTCCATTTTTGTGAGCAGACTTCAATTGTTCGCGAGGGTCCTCTCCCGGCAGGAAGAATGTCTCTCCATTGACTCGTATAAATCCTTCTTCAATTTCCAAAAAATCCCCTGGGAGTCCGATCAGGCGCTTTACCATCACGGTGTGATCACCAGGCTTTTCGAAAACCACGATTTCTCCCCTGAGTGGTTCACCCAACCTAAATAAAACCAAGTTCGTGAACGGGACTTTTACTTGATAGGTTAGTTTATTTACGAAAATTCTATCACCAATGGCAATTGTGGGTTCCATCGATCCGCTCGGAACATGGTACTGATCAGCAATGCTCACCCTAAAGAGAACAACAAAAACAAGAAATCCTACAAAAACCTTATTGGACTCCCAAAACTGAATTAACTTCTCACGCATTTAGACACACCCTTGAAAATTTGGGGCATAGTACCCCCTGATCAACTCTGACTCAAGCTCATTTCACCAATCGAATTCTCTCTTCCTTATGAATGCCTTCCTTGCGATGAGAAGATGGCGTTCGCTTTCCGCTTGGCTCTCCGGCCCCTGATAGTCGTGTGTCTGGCCCCTGAAAGGGCGCATATTTTTTATCGATTTTCTCTTTGATGGCAGAGAGGGAAGCATCAATTCCCATTTCCTTCTCAATCTGATCAATCGTCCGATTTTTCATCGGGGCGTATTGCCGCTTTGATTCATTTCCCTTTTCAGGAAACCGATAGGTTAAATCCTTGAGAGTTTGATTGTACTGGTTAATTGATGTCTGTAATTCGGCATGCACACGCAATATTTCTTCGACAGTTTGAGTTCTGGTTCCAGCATCAGAAGAAGAATTCTTTCGAAGAATAAGTCCCTCTAGGGTTTTCTGATGAGTCGAGATTTCCAGCTCAAGATTTGACTTCTGCGAATAAAGTTTTGTGTATTCACTGCCGCCAGTCTTGGAAAATGACATATCCGCTCGCAAGAGAACAAGAATAAACATAACCATTTGGTAGAACACCGGTTTATATCTCTCCTTAAGCCTTGTTAATTGCGGATTGTTCCCAACGGACTTCCAAAGGAAGTCCCTTGATTCTCTCAATAAAAATAGCGGCTTTCAAAGGTGTTAAGCTTTCAATGACCAAACAGCCAGAGTCAATCGTTCGCATTATTCCCTCGACATCCCACAAAAATTTTCTGTCCGTCAAAGCACCCCTCACGTCTTCACGTATCTCTGGCGAATCAATCCCTTCGACGACAACTCGTACTCGAAGGGGTCCCTCTCTGCCCATCGACTCCTCAGAATTGCCATAAGCGGCCAGCTCATTCATGTTGGATAAGCCCCCTACTGACCCATTCTGGTTCGCACTGGAATTTTCAACTGCACTGCCAGAGTAAACTTCTCCTTGATTTAGACTGAGATCCCCATCCAAAAAATTCTGATCTAATCTTAATTCCTCACCCTTTTGTGATTCCTCAAACTCCTGATCATCAACGTGATCAGCATCTGTCTGTTCGCTAACGCCAAACGGCAGATCATGATAGGGCCCTTTTTCTTCAAGCAGCATTCCTTCGTCTACGTTTTCGTCTAAAGAAAATTCGACAACGGCCATCTTGTCGGCCAACTCGATAGACCCCCCGCCTTCGCTGATATCTTCTGAGTCGAGGGCTTGAATTTGACCTTCTGATTCCCTCAAAGATGGAGGATTTTCCTCTTTGCTAGGCTCATCATAACTTCGAACTGAGCCATCAATCTCCAAAAACAGGGACGCGCCACATGAAGGACAGCTCATAAGACCAAAATCTTCTTCGAGAAAGCCATTGCATACAGGACAAAGGGCAGCCATAGTCAATCCTCGCTCGAAGCCAATCCCAGGGAACAGCTCCCCTCATCCTACTTTGGTTTTAAAATTTAAGCTTCTTCTTGTTCTTCTTTTCCGCCTCGCGGCGCTGAGCACGGTTTAATTTTGGGTAATCATTTGAGTCACCCCCACGGGACAGAAACATCTCCTGCCCCCGAGGTGGTTGACCACCTCGACCTTCGTCAGGATGTGCAAAAGGAAGTCCTGCGCCCGCGGTTGGCGCACCAAAACTTCCAATCGCTTCCTCTTTTGGTCCCTCATAACTAAATTCTGACTCATTAAAATCACGGGCACGTTCCTCAGAGAACTCCTCAGCTGCCAATTCAGGTGAAACCACCTGAATTTTCAGTAACTTCTCTATGGTTTCCACCATGACCATTGCATTCATCGATTCAAATGCCGTGAAGGCTTCTTTCTTGTATTCGATGACCGGATCTTTCTGCGCGTAGGCGCGAAGATTAATCCCCTCTTTCAAGCGATCAATGCTCTGCAGATGCTCCTTCCACTTGTGATCTATTGTCTGCAACAAGATCATTTTGGCAATCTGCTCAAAATGTTCACCAAGCTGGATTTTCTGTCGATCGTAGACAGCCTTTACTGCCTCACTGACCACATTTGTCAGCGTGTCACTCGGAAGGTTCGCGAGCTGTTCCTTTTCAAAGGTAACCCCAAACTGCTGACGCAAAGCAGTATTTAGCCCCTCCAGATCCCATTCGCTGGTCTTCACTCTTTCATTGGCAAAGGTATCTAGAATTTGAGAACTGACTTCGCCCAAGAAGTCCAAAACCGTTCGCTCGATGTTCTTTCCTGCCAAAAGCATTCGCCGTTGCGTGTAAATTGCGTGACGCTGCTTATTCATAACATCGTCATATTCCAAAAGATGTTTACGTATGTCGAAATTATGTCCTTCAACTTTCCGTTGCGCTCCCTCAATGGCCCTTGTCACCATGCCAGCAACAATTGGCTCATCCTCTGGAACCTTCAAGGTATTCATTATTTTTTGAATTCGTTCACCATTAAAAATTCTCATCAAGTTATCTTCGAGAGATAAATAAAAACGGGATTCTCCAGGATCTCCTTGACGGCCAGAGCGACCCCGAAGCTGATTATCGATCCGCCGAGATTCATGTCTTTCGGTTCCAATAATGTACAATCCCCCGGCGCCAACCACTTCTGATCTTTCTCTTCCACACAAATCTTTATACTTGGCTAAGGTTTCTATGTACTGGTCAGATGACTCTACCAATCCACCCTGTTTTGCCAAAAACTCTGCATTTCCGCCCAAAACAATATCAGTCCCACGACCCGCCATATTCGTCGCAATCGTTATAGATCCCTTTCGTCCTGCCTGGGCTACAATTTCGGCCTCACGCTCGTGGTGCTTGGCATTCAAAACATTATGGGTCACGCCCATTCGCTTGAGGGCCGAACTTAACTTCTCAGATTTTTCAATACTTACTGTCCCCACAAGGCAAGGCTGACCCTTTGTATTTCTCTCTTTGATGTCCTCAGCAATAGCCTTGAATTTTGCTGTTTCGGTTTTATAAACCACGTCATCTTTATCTTGACGACAAATTGGCATATTTGTTGGAATCACGAAAACATCAAGGTTATAGATCTTTTTAAACTCGACAGCTTCAGTTTCCGCAGTTCCCGTCATTCCCCCCATTTTATTGTACATTCGGAAGTAGTTCTGAAACGTAATCGTCGCAAGAGTTTGATTTTCGCTCTTCACCCTAACGCCCTCTTTTGCCTCTATTGCCTGGTGTAGTCCATCGCTCCACCTTCTTCCTGGCATCAGTCTCCCAGTAAACTCATCAACAATAACAACCTCTCCATCCTTAATCATATAATCGACATCAAGTTTATAGAGATGATAAGCTTTCAATCCCTGATAGATGTGGTGCAAGAGCGCGATGTGACGTGGATCATAAAGATTATCAATACCAAGCATTTCTTCAGCGCGACTATTTCCCTCTTCTGTCAGAGAAGCTGTTTTCGATTTTTCTTCCATTGTGAAATGAATGTCTAATTTCAGATGAGGAATAATCTTATTTATCTCATAGTATTTATCTGTAGAGTCTTCAGAGGGTCCCGAAATAATCAGCGGGGTTCTCGCCTCATCGATAAGAATAGAATCACATTCGTCAACAATTGCAAAGTTAAGCTCCCTCTGAACATAGTCACGTAGGTCAAATTTCATATTGTCGCGAAGATAGTCAAATCCAAATTCGTTATTTGTACCATAGGTAATATCCGCACCGTAGCTTTCTTGCCTCTGCCGATCATCCAGATCGTGAACAATCGTTCCGGTCGTCATGCCAAGCCATTTATAAAGGCGACCCATCCACTCTTCGTCCCTCTTCGCCAAATAATCATTCACGGTGACAACGTGAACCCCTTTTTTTGTCAGGCTATTAAGGTAAACAGGTAGCGTCGCCACCAAGGTTTTACCCTCTCCCGTTCTCATCTCCGCAATGGCCCCTTTATGTAAGGTCATGCCACCTATCAACTGCACATCGTAATGACGCATGCCTAAGACTCGGCTCGCAGCCTCACGGCAAACGGCAAAGGATTCGGGCAAAACGCTATCCAGAGATTCTCCGTTGGCGATTCTTTCAATAAAAGCAGGCGTCATGGCCTTTAGGTCATCATTGGACATCGCCTTGAATTTAGGCTCCCAACGATTGATTTCTTGGACGACCGGCTGAAGGAGCTTCATATCCCGCTCATGTTTTGTACCAAAAAGTCTCGATAAAGTTTTTACAAACATCTCATATTCCTAAAGTTTGATAATAAACAGGGATCCATTATGTTATCTAGGTCGGAGATTGGCAACATCGGGTACATAAAGATTTTTCGGTCTGGCAACAGGGCGCCTCGCGCGTCAATCAATTGCCTCAGCTTTCCATCGAAAAAAAGCTCAGAATCACTTGAAATCAAATTGCCTCACCCCTTCGTAAAGAACCACAGCTACCGAGGTTGCAAGATTTAGACTCCTGATCGATCCACGCATGGGAATTTGATAAGTTTGGGAGGCAAAAGTTGTAATAATTTCTTCTTTCAAGCCTCTCGTTTCGCAGCCAAACACCAGCCAGTCTCCGACCTGAAATTCAATCTCATAGATCGGCCTCTCTGCTTTCGTCGACAGAAAGAACACTCTCGACTTATCCGAAACTGTCTCCCACCATTCGCCCCAATGGGAATACTCTGCCCATTCAAGATGGGGCCAGTAATCCAGGCCCGCTCTTTTAAGCTGCCTATCTGAGATTTCGAATCCAAGGGGACCTACCAAATGAAGAGAGGAATGATAACCCACGCAGGTTCTGCCAATATTGCCAGTGTTCTGAGGGATTTCAGGTTGAATCAACACGACATTAAACAGATTCACTGGGTATTTCATGCCACTCCTAATCGCAGCGAAAATTAGCCGCGAAAGTTTTACCAAATTGATTCGCTCGATTTCCTTCGCCAACCGCTCCCCCGCGCTTGGCCTGAGGGAACGGGAATACCATTAATCACTTGTAATTTACAGTTTGACTGAAGAATTTGTTTTGGTATGTTCTCGCAAACCCGCCTAGAGAGAATAATGAAAAAGATTGAGGCCATAATCAAGCCCTTCAAATTGGATGATGTTGTCGAAGCCCTATCCGAGCTTGGGATAGAAGGCGTCTCCGTAACTGAAATCAAGGGATTCGGACGACAAAAGGGCAGAACTGAAATCTACAAGGGCGCAGAATATGTCGTGGATTTCCTCCCAAAAGTTAAATTAGAAATTATTTTGAACGATGCCCTTGTTGAATCTGCGGTTGAAACGATTCAGCGAGCGGCTCACACTGGAAAAATTGGCGATGGAAAGATTTTTATCCTTCCTGTTGAAGGCGCCTTACGAATAAGAACCGGCGAGAGAAACGAGGAAGCTGTCTGAACTGTGGAGGTTCGCAGACATCCTGTAGCACGATTCGTATGGCCACATAATATGAAGAATGACCTAGTTAGTTACATTTGATTAACTGTTTAAATCTAAGGAGACAAAATGAAGCCAGCAGATGCCATAAAGTTCGCAAAAGAGCGTGGATGTAAAATGGTGGATTTTAAATTCACTGACCTGCCAGGAATGTGGCAACACTTCACCATTCCGATTGGTGAGCTGTCCGTTGAGGTTTTTGAAGACGGACTCGGCTTCGACGGAAGTTCGATTCGTGGTTGGCGCAATATTCACGAATCCGACATGCTCGTCATGCCCGACGCATCAACTGCGCTTGTTGACCCCTTTATGCAAGTTCCCACTCTTTCGCTCACTTGCGATGTCGTTCTTCCTGAAACTGGAGAACCCTACGATCGAGATCCTCGTAACGTCATAAAACGGGCAAACTCCTTCCTGAAATCAACTGGTCTTGCAGACACAGCATATTTTGGACCTGAAGCTGAGTTTTTTATCTTCGATGACGTTCGCTATGAACAAACTGCCTATGGTGGGTTCTATCAGGTCGACTCTGATGAGGCGACCTGGAATTCGGGTCGAGATGAAGGTCGAAATCTCGGGTATAAGCCACGTCACAAAGAGGGTTATTTTCCAGCTCTCCCCTCCGACACGCATCATGACTTGCGCACTGAAATCTGTTTGGAACTCGAAAAATGCGGAATGATCGTTGAAAGACAGCACCATGAAGTCGCAACGGCTGGTCAGGGTGAAATTGATATTCGATATGACTCGATGATCGAAATGGCCGACAAAATGCAGTGGTTCAAATATATCGTGAAGAACGTCGCCCGTCGTCACGGAAAGTCGGCCACGTTTATGCCAAAGCCAATTTACGGGGACAATGGATCCGGAATGCATACTCACGTTTCTCTTTGGAAGGGCGGAGAGCCTCTTTTTGCGGGCGACAAGTATGCAGGTCTTAGCGATATGGGTCTCTATTTTATCGGGGGCATTTTGAAACATGCTCCAGCAATCTGCGCATTTACCAACCCAACAACAAACTCTTATAAACGGCTCGTACCTGGATTTGAAGCACCCACAAAGTTGGCTTATAGTTTCCGCAATCGCTCTGCGGCAATCCGAATTCCCAACTCAGGACCTAACCCCAAGGCAAAACGCTTGGAATTTAGAACACCAGATCCAAGCTGCAATGTCTATTTTGCGATGTCCGCAATCCTTATGGCTGGCCTCGATGGAGTTATGAATAAAATTCATCCTGGAGACCCTCTAGACAAAGATATCTATGGATTGCCACCAGAGGAAGCGGCGAAGGTCCCAAGCGTTCCAGCGACACTTGACCGATCCCTCAAAGCTCTTCAAGAGGACATGGATTTTCTTCTTAAGGGTGATGTTTTTAGCAAGGATTTGATTCAGACTTGGATTGATTACAAATACGAAAGAGAGATTATTCCCTCTTTGCAGAGGCCTTCTCCTTTTGAATTCTATCTGTATTACGATCTATAGGATCATACAACCTGTTCCATAGTGGAGCTTTTTGCCACAAAAGAAAAGGCCGACTTCTCAAAGAGTCGGTTTTTCTTTTGGCAGATATGAAGACCTTTGCTAGTCTCTTCTTTGAGTTTAAATAACGCGAATCGAGACAGGGTAGATGACATATGGATGATGTAATTACTTACATGGGATATGAGTGGATTCAGGCTGAAGAAGACGGCATTATTTCTATTGGAATTAACGAGGCCGGTCTCGATGAGTTTTCGGAAATTTTGAGTATTGTCCTTCCTGAGGAAGGTGAAATTGTCAGCCCGGATGGCATTTGTGGTGAGCTGGAAACAGACCAGGGGCCTTTAAATCTGTACTCGCCCTTAAAAGGACGAGTGGTTGAACTCAATGATGCCGTCATTGAAAACCCCTCTCTCATTCTTGAAGATTGCTATGGCGATGGCTGGCTCTTCAAAATTGAGGCAGATCGAACTGAAGACATTGACCGTCTTGCCAGAGCCAGCAGCTCTGATGATGACGACGACGATGACGATCATTTGAAGAATCGCGGCAACGAAGAGGATTAGATCTTAGGCCTTTTTGGCATCTGAATCTTCATTGGCTTCGCCGACAGGTAAATCTGAGAGCAGTATTGTTTTGAATTCCTTTCCATCGAATTTCACAACGCGACGTTCACTATCCAGAACTGTAGCGACATTGATAGGCCTCCGCCAGACCGTAAACATGTTTTTCATTGTGGCCTGCATATAATCAGGCTGCATCTCTACGCCTTCATATGAATGAGTTAAAAGCAGCTCACCGCGATTCTCAAAATTAGCATCGACTATATTGATGATAGGCTGACCGAAGTTCGTCAACTGAAACAAGAGCTTTGATTTTATCGCCTTGAAATCTCGAGTATCTACTTCAAACTGTCCCGTACGTTTATTGAATTTGTAAACAAACATGCGATTTCGAACACAGAAATCTTCTGTCAAATATTCATCAATAAACGTGACGTCATTGTAGTTTCGACGAATCTGGAAAATTTTTTCCCGACCCTTGCACTCTTTTGTATCCCAATTCTTACGGGCATCCATTTCTTGGCACTCTTCCCACTGCTTTCCATATTGGCCCTTATTCCAACGCTCCTCTATATCTCGAAACAATTCTATGCCGACTTTATATGGATTAAATCCTGATGGCGACATCGCCATCGTCCCACTGTGCCGATCCGCAAAATCAATGATCTCAGAATCCGTAGCTATCCTCTCTGTCATTAAGCGAGAGTGCCAATAGGAAGCCCAACCCTCATTCATAATTTTGGTCATCCCCTGAGGCACAAAGTAGTAGGACTCCTCCCGAATGATCGACATCACATCTTGCTGCCAAGATTCCAGCGGTGCGTAATGAATCAAAAAGTTAAGGATATCGCGAACAGGCTCCGGAGGGAAATGGCGATGCTCAAACTTAGCTCTCTCCATTCTTTCTTTTGCCTCTTCTGCCATGATTTCTGGAGGATTAATATATTTCTCCATGTAATCACGGTGAACAGTAAATCGAGAACCTCCCGATTCATTTGGACCAGAAGGCTGTTCGCTTTCCGTTCCACTCGAATTTCTCAATCGGTAAGGACTGTGCCTATCGATCAAGTTCTCGAGACTGAGGCAAACATCGATGAAGTCTTCAACTGTGTCTATGCCATGGCGGTCCATATAACGACGAATTCGAGTGCCATGGTTGGCCATTGTATCCATCATCTTGCGATTTGTCGGAGCAAACCATTGGTTATTTTTAAAAAAATCGCAGTGACCAAAAACATGAGCCATCACCAACTTCTGATCGACAAACTCATTTCCCTCCATCAAGTAGGCATAACAAGGGTCGTTGTTGATAACCAGCTCATAAATTTTCGATAAGCCGTACTCATAACCCTTTGCGAGCTGTTCATACTCCATTCCAAACCGCCAGTGTGGATATCTGACTGGAAAACCTCCGTATGCGGCAATTTGATTCATTTGGTCATAAGTGACCAATTCAAATATTGTTTCGAAAAAATCAAGGCCGACGTCCTTTGCAATTTTGCAAATTCGTTGCCGCTCTCTTTCCAATTCAGGGGTAATATTAGCCATTAGCTATTTCCCTTTTCCCAAAAAGTCCTTAATTGACTGTAGAATCTTATCCTTGCTCTCAATCTTACTGATCACCAATTTGTCTTCAGCTGGAAAAGCCTTTTCGAGATCCTTCAGAAACTGTCCGCTTCCATACTTGCTCTCCACCTGGCCATATCCAAACATATTCACCTTGGGGAAAAAAAATTTTTGGAGAAGCGCCAGACATGCTCTCGTGTCCTCCCCGCTCCAATTGTCTCCGTCGCTAAAATGAAATGGATAAATATTCCAATGTTCCACTGGGTAATCAGCTTCAATTATCTGCTGACAAAGTCGATATGCGGAACTAATCAGTGTGCCTCCTGATTCGCTCGTACTAAAAAAGATTTCTCATCCACTTCTTTCGCTGCAGCATCATGAATGATAAAACGAGTTTCCAAACCTTTGTAATTTCGCTTGAGCCAAGCATTAATCCAGAAGCTCTCCATCCGAACGATGTCCTTTTGCTCATCTCCCATCGAACCGGAAACATCCATCATATAAATGACAACCGCATTGGCCTGAGGCTTTATGACCTTGCGAAAAGTCTTGTAACGCATATCACGCCGGATCGGCACTACAAAAGGCTCCAAAGGATCGTAGGTGCCGCTTGACAATGATCGTTTCAAGGCTTCCTTGTAAGATGCCTTGAAATGACGAAGCCCTTCAGGACCCACAGGCGATCTACCCGTATACCTTAACGAAGTGACATCTGTGTTTTTATTGCCCTTGGGTTCAATACGGGGCAACTCTAGCTCCTCACCCAAAATGTCAGCCAGCTCTTCAATTCGAATTTCAACCTCAAGGAAATGTTCCCCTGGATTTTCGCCAGCAGCTCCTGCTCCCAACTGATCCCCATCCACCTTTTCGCCGGCTTGACCTTGCCCTTGACCGATTCCTCCCGATTGCTTAGGACCGTACTTAAATCGTGGAATATCGATATGAGGAATTGGTATCTTAACCAACTCCTGTTCCCGACGTCCGGTCATCTCGCCTTGTGTGACATATTTCTTAAAATTCTGTTTGATGCGACCACGCACGATTTCACGAAAACGGTTGTTATCTTCTTTGATACCCATTTTCTCAGCTTACCTTCCAAATTTATTTTTTATCCTTTACATCACCTCTAGCAAAAATACTCGCAACATAGTGAAGAACATCGGTGGCAGAAATCTCGTCATATCCGAACTCTTTGATCAATCGGGTTTTCACTATATCAATTTTTTCCTGAGTATCTTTATCAACCACTGAAGAAACCAAAGACGTCAGCTTGATACTGTCCTTTTGGTCTTCAAATAATTTGAGCTCCAGTGCCTTCTGCAGCCGCTCATTTGTTTTGTAATCGAACTTCCTGCCATCGAGAGAGATGGCTCCGATATAATTCATAATTTCACGTCTGAAATCATCTTTCCGAGAATCAGGTATCTCAATTTTTTCCTCAATTGACCTCATCAAACGCTCATCAGGTTCTTCGTTCTGGCCAGTGAAATGATTCTTAACTTTTTCCTTTTGAGTGTAGGCCTTCACATTATCAATGTAATTGGAGCAAAGGCGAGCCAAGGCCCCTTCATCAGCACTAATGGCACGCTGCACTTCTCCCTTTATGACCTCTTCGTATTCTTGTTTGATGATGCTCAAGAGTTCGCGATAGTCTTGTTTGATCTCCTCAGAAGAAATCAAGGAGTGATGCCTAAGGCCACTATCTAATTCATTTATCATCATAAATGGATTGACCGAACCTCGGTTCGACTGCTGAGCTCTGACGATGGCATTAGACAATTTATCCTGTACATAACGAGGAGAAATTCCATCCAATCCTTCTCTCTTCGCTTCCTTTCTCAGCTCCTTAATATTGTCCTCAGTGTAACTCGGAAGAGTTTTTCCATCATACAATTTTAGTTTTTGAATACGAGTAAGATTTGCTTTTTTGGGCTTTTCTAAACGAGTCAACACCGCCCACATCGCGGCCATTTCTACCGTGTGGGGAGCTATGCTCACTCCACGCATTCGTTGTGAATTAAAATCCTTTTTATAAATCTTAATTTCATCCTTCCATTTTGTAATATACGGAATATCAATCTTTACCGTCCGATCTCTCAGGGCCTCCATAAATTCGTTGTCTTGAAGCTTTCGGTACTCTGGCTCATTGGTATGTCCAATGATCACCTCATCAATGTATGTCTGAGCAAACTTCTTCGGCTTAACTCGATGCTCCTGTGAAGGCCCCCAAAAGATCATACAAGAAAGCCACATCAAGCTTTAAAACTTCGACAAATTCAATCACGCCACGATTGGCAATGTTGAATTCTCCGTCAAAATTAAACGCACGAGGATCAGAATCCGAACCGTATTCAGCAATCTTTCGATAATTCAAATCACCTGTAAGCTCCGTGCTATCCTGATTCTTTTCATCCTTTGGTTGAAACGTGCCAATTCCCACTCGATCTGCCTCACTCAGCGCAAGTCTTCTCACTCTCACATGACTTAACACACGGGCGAGGTCACCACCGTATTTCTCTAACAATCGCTTATAAATGTAGCGACTCGGAGGACAAAGATCTCCTGTAATACCGATTCTGAAATCAGATTTGTTCCCCCGATTCAGCTCTTCAATCAACTTAGGACGAACTTCCTCAGGTATTAATAGGAGTGGTTCCTCGTGCATAGGACTTGGAAATACTCTCACTCCCCGACCAAAAATATCCTCATGTGCACCGGACTCATCAACCCACTCAAAAGTGTAAAGCGCACCGCTATCGGACTTGGAATATTCTTCAATGCCTCTTTTTAACAAGCGACAAATGGTGGACTTAGAACTTCCTACCGGCCCATGAAGAAGTATCACGCGCTTCTCAGTCCCATATCCAAGCGCTGCGGATCTTAAAACGTTGACCAATTTCATCAACGGAATATCCAGCCCAAAAACAGCATCCTTCCCACCGTTCTTCTCATCATCGAAGAACCTGTAGTGAGTAATCTGCTTTTTTACATCCATGTAATCGACCACCCCAGCTTCCACCACCATGTCATACATGCGCTGAAAGGCGTTGCGAGTAATCTTTGGATTCTCTCTTACTAAATTCAAGTAATCATTGAGAGTACCCGACCATGCCAAATCCTTGTAGCGATCAGACCGATAATGCGATTTAATCAAGTCATTAATATTCAAATTGTTTCCGCCCAACCCAGTCGACATCGTCTTCTCCTCCGGTGGATGAGATTTCTCAATTTGACCCACTCTGCACCAGTGAGCCCCCCTTCATTATGCCGGATTGAGAACAGATCCACAACGAAAGTTGCTGAATTAGACGTTCTTATGAAAAAATGGACTGGTCTAAAATTGAGACTTAGGGAAATGTTCTCTGGTCCTTTGTCGAGAACATTATTGAAATGACAAAACTTCAAATCCCTTCGGAACCTCCAGAGCAAAAAGATCCTTCTTATTCTGAACCTTGCCAACGTATTCAATGAAATTGATCTGAATCTGCGCTCTTGGATGGTCAATTTTTACCATCTTCCTATCCATCACGCGATCTTCCCAGGTCATTTCTAACTTTTCAGATTCCTTTTTGCAGGACTGGAGGAAGTCCTTGCTATCTTTCTTGCAATTCCAGCCTGAACCACCAACCGGCAAATCAAAAAGAAGATTATAGATCAAGTTCGGATCAAGTGGTGCCAAAATGATTGGCTCCAATGAGCGCGGTGTACTTTTCCCGACAAAAAACTTCTTCTGGTTCACCAGAAAATAACTCACCTGGCTTTTATTCATGACAAAGCTAGCTACATGAGAACCCAATGGTGTTGTGACATCCATTCTCAAGTGCTCACCTAACTTAGCGTTCACATTAACATTAAGAATAAATGACTTATCTTGTTTTTTGTCACGTATCAGGACCTTTGATTTCCAGAATCCCTCATTCGCACCCTCAAATCGGGTCGGAGCCGTTTGACATCCTGAAACTAAAAAAAGCGTTCCTAAGCTAATTAGAAATAAAAAGATCTTCTTACTTGCTATCCAGAACGGAGGCCGGTTGGCGAGTCTCAACATTTGGCGATTCCAATTTATTATCAATTCCAGCAATTTTCTTCCGAATCTTCTCGATCTTATTACCATCTATCTCAATCTCGACAGCTTTTTGATACATCCTGCGAGCCTTTTCAACAAGCTCGTATTTATAATAAGCATCTCCAAGGTGTTCGGCAATAATGCTTTCTGTTGATTTGGCTTTATGTGCCGCTTCAAGCAGAGGTATCGCCTCCGTTACTTTTCCTTGTTTAAACAAAACCCAACCCAGCGTATCAAGGACATATCCATCTTTGGGTTCAAAACCAAGTGCCTTGCGTGCCAATGACTCGGCTTCCTCTAAATTCTGATTGAGCTCAGCGAATGTGTAGGCAAGGTAGTTGAGGGCCTGCACATGATTGTTATCAATGTCGATCACTCTTCGCATTGCCTCTATGGTTTGCTTTGTATTGCCTACGCGATCCTGCATAGAGCCTAGAAAAAATAGAAGTTGCGTGTGGTTTGGAAACTTGGCAACAGCTCCCGTCAGCATAGAAATAGCCTTTTCGTATGCCTTTTTATCGTCGAGCAAGGAAGCATAGAAAGCATAGAATTGGGGCAGATCGTCCCTCTGTTGAAGGGCAGATTCTATGATCTCTATCGCTGCGTCATACTTTCCAACCATCTTACTCAAATAAGCGGCATGTATAACAGCATCTGAATAGAAGCCACTGCTTGCAGGAATTTGGCGAAAATGTTCAACAGCTTCGTCGTAACGCTTCAACTCCTCTAAAACAGCTCCTAAATAGAAGCGCGGCCTATCTGCCTGAGGATCAATTTCTAGCAGTCTCTGAAATTTTTCAACGGCGGCCAAGTAATTCTTTTTCTCAACATACAAAAGGCCAAGTCTAAATTTCACTGATAAGTCATCAGGCTCAAATCCTTCCATGAATTCCAATTGTTTGGCTGCAGCATCGTACTGTTCTTTGTCTAAATACAAATTCGACAATTGTTGAGCAACACGCTGATTTGGACCGAATTTTTCCTGATAGGACTCAAGTAGCTTTAGCGAAGGATTCGCTTTTCCTTGTTGTTCATATACCTTCGACAGCGCTAGGACTGACTCCACGTCAGAAGGATTCAGACTCAATGCGCTGGAGAAGGCTTTTTCCGCAAGATTCAGATTTTTTTTGCCACCCTGTTCGGTCCTTATCCTGCCAACGTAATAGTGTGCCTTAAATTTCTCAGATTTATCAAAATAAGGATAAATACCCTCGAATTGTGCGATAGCCTCATCGTATTTTTTTTGCTCAGCGAGAATAGCTCCAATATAAATTCGCGCATCAATATTCTTTTTGTCGAAAAGCAGAATGGTACGATATTGATTCAGGGATTCCTCATACATTTTGAGTGACGAGTAGAGTCCTCCAAGCAGCAGCCTTCCCTCAGTTGACTGAGGATCAAGTTTGACACCTATCTCTGCATGTTCAATCGCTTCACTGAGCAATCCCTGCCGAACATATTCAATCGACAATCGAAGTCTCACCATAACGGAATTGGGATCATAGGCCAGAGTGATCTTAAATTCCTCAATGGCTCGCTCAGAATTTCCTTCGAGTCCGTAGGACTCGCCCAGAGTAAAGTGGTAATCTGACTGACTTTGCAAATACGCGCTGTCGATACCAGGGGCATCTCCCCCCTTGTCGTCTGGAGGGTCAAAGGCTTTGGGGGCCGGATTGAGATTTGTAAGATTCGACTCCCTTAAAAGGCCCTCTTGTTGGCCTCGACGAGCCATAACTGCACAGGATGAAGTAAGGGCACTCGCCATCAGCGCCAAAAATAGGTTTGTGCCCAAATCCCTCATTCCTTGCCTTTCCAAGCCAGCCCAAACAGCCTACTGGGTTCTTCCTCCCCTCTTCGGAAACTTCAGTGAGTTGCTTAATTCAAACCCAGGAAAGTTCGCCCCAGAACCTTGCCACCAACCCCTAGTCCAGGTGGCTAGGCTCTAGCTTCATAGAAAATAAGACTCAGATATTGTTGTGGTTTTCGTGTCCATTTCCCGGGCACCAATTTCCAACAACCCCTAATCAATGCTTCGTGTCATTAATAGGTGGTATTAATGAAAAAGCCAGATTCCCAAGCTTGACAGGCTGTGGCGGGCAGGGCTATGTTCCGCCCGTTGATTCGGCTCGTCTTGAACTTTCGGTTGCGCTTAAAGGCGAAAACGACGTGCGGGAGTTGAGCCGGAGCGCCAGCGAGGAGGCTGGCAAGGAGACCTTCGTGGTCTTAATGGTTGAACTGAGTGGGGAAATACTTCCAGAGGGAGGCAGTCTGGTGAATCAGGAAATTATGGCTAACAAGGCAAATGTGAGAACTAAAATCATCAAACGGTACCAAAATCGCAAGCTATATGACACGCAGCAAAGCTGCTACGTTACATTGGACGACATCGCCAAGATGATTCGCAACAGTGAAGACGTGATGGTTATCGACAATAAAACTAAAAATGATATTACAGCAGCTACTTTAACGCAGATCATTTTTGAAGCGGAGAAGAAAGCTTCTCAGTACGCTCCCCTTTTTACTCTGCGTGAGATTATCCAAAATGGAAATGGCAGTATTTCTGCCTATCTCGCCAAATTGGGAGCCTTTCCAAAGGATTATGCATACTTACAGCCTACTCCAGCAGTCGCCGAAAAAATCGAACCTGTGGAAATCAGCAAGGTTTCTACCGACGATATTAAGCAATCTTTGGAAGAGAGAGTGGCCACCGCAGCAAGTGCTGCCACTCAAAGTAGTGTTTATGGTGGCAACTTGAGTGAAATCACTCCTGATCTTCCAAACTCCAACAAAAGTCTCAACAATTAAGATCTTCTCTAGATTTAGAGTTGGTAATTCAGATGAGCCAAAACCCGGCACAAAATGCCGGGTTTTCATTTTTGGACAGAGAGCATGGTGATTTTTGATGGCTGCTCCTCGAGGAGCTCAGCGGACAGAACGCCAATTGATGAATACCTTTTTCCCGGCTTTGACAAAAACTTCGATTGGAGCCATTTCTTCGCCTGTGGCCGCGCCGGCGTCATTGAGTCCCTCTACTTTGACTTTGTAAATGCCCTCCTTTGCCCAAATTCGAGCCACCTGAAATGTTTCAGGCAAGGTTGACCATTGCCGAGTATCAGCGCGGTCTAATATATTCATTCCAATCCAAGCCAGATCCCCAAGTGCTGAGTTCTTCTGTCGCATCTGGTCAGAAACGACCGCCTTGCTGACCAGCCCAGCTACCCTCTTGGCAGCAAGGGCCGCATATTGATCACCCAACGTCTTCATGGCAGTGTCCTCAACAGAATAAACAAGCCGGCTTCTCTCCTCGCCGACCCCCTCAATGGACATTTTGGCCTGAGTGGTTCGTGATTTCACAGGGTAAAGCTTTGGTAGTCTGGGCGAGGAGGGGTCAGGACGTTTTCGCGGGCTCCACCCCTGCTGGTAAATAAGTACAATTTCACCGTAATTCTTGTCCTTCCACTGCTTTCTGGACTCAGCTTCGGAGTAAACCTTCTTGAGAAGCTTCAAGTCTTCTGTTCTTTGAGACAAACTTGCTGTTCGATAGAGATCCTGGTTGATGTAAGGAAAGTTCGGAAGCAATTCCTGGAATTTTTTATAATCTATATAGGCATCGTCCCACTTACGATCAGATTCCCAAATCATTGCCGCCAGGTAATATGCAAATGGGTTCTGCTCATAATCTTTCTTTGCCTCATATTTGTAGTTATAGAGTTTTTGATTGAGTTTGCGGGTCTCAACCAGGGCCGCATCATGCTGATTTTGCATCAAGAAATTCACTGCCAAAATGGCATTGACCAATATTTTCTCATAGTCATCGCCTTTGTATTGAACCATTCCTTCGTTCAGCAAAAGTGATCCAACAATACGTGAAATACTATGGTAATCTTTTACCTCAGAGAGTTGGTCGGCCAGAAGCAGAGCTTTGGTACTTTCTTCGTAATCGCGAGCGATGTGAGCGGCCATTCCGTAGTCAAATAAATAGACCAATCGATCATCTGAATCCTTCCAAGCCTTTTCTTTGAATTCCTTAATGACCAGGTCCAACTTATTATTTCGAATCAACTCTTGCGCCTGGTCTGCCTTATAATCAAAGGTAGCACAGCCAAAAATAATCAGGCTCAAAGTAAAAAGGGCGAGTCCTCTATGAAGGCTCGCCCGTGTGACTGACAATTTCATATCACTCATCGCGTGTTTTTCCCGCTATCACATGCCAACGCGGCGCTTTTGGAATACTTTGCGAATTTGTTTGTAATCTGACCAAACGATAATTCCTGACTTAAGATTGGTCATATTCAGAGTAATTTTGTAATAAACCGATTTGTCCTTGCCGGCCTGTTGTACAATGGAGTCCAAACGACCATTGATAATAAAGTCCGCACCAATTTGCCCGCCAGCCGACTTTTTGGTCTCTCGATTCACCATTCCTGAGTCCTGATACTCATACTCATCCTTAATGTCCTCCCGCGCTTCTTTATCGACAAAGGCCACGCGACCACCCCGAGAGAGTTCCACTCGGACCATATCCATAACGCTTTGAGTATCAATGTGCTCGCTAGTCTTGTTCTGAAGTTGAGTGACCATCACGACGGGTGGGCGCTTTGCACTGGATATAGAGTAATGACCAGTCGCGCTAGACACCAAGTCACGAACTGCATTCTGCATATCGGATTCTGACCACTGATCGTTGAGTAAGTTGGTTCGATTCACATCCTCATCATATTCGCCTTTAACAAAGGCTTTTGGCCCGCAAGAACTAAGAATAAAAAACGCCGAAAGTGCAACGAGTGAATAGGATTTCCGTTTCATGATTAAACTCCTCAAAAAGATAAATCATCTTAGAGAGAAAACCCAGACAGAAGCAAGCCCATAAAACAGCGCTTTATACACGACTCGAGTTTCCGGCCATGTCCGCTCAGCGCATTGCGCTAGACCTGGTGTGAATTCGAGCTGGTGAGGGCTATCTCGCAATTTTTGCACTGATGCCTGAGATGTTTGTGAGCAAAAGCAAGCGATTCAAACTGCAAGGGGGAGGGGTGGAAATTGTCACCAGCGAGAATGCCGCTCGTTTTTTTAGGTCCAAAATGGACGCTGAAGTGGAGGAGTTCTGGATTGTGGGGCTCTCTTCTTCCAAAAAAATTATTTCGGCAAAATGTCTTTTTCGAGGTACGGTCGATTCGTGTTTGGTTCACCCTCGGGACATCATTCGATTTTCTTGTCTCACCAATTCCTCAACAGTGATAATTAGCCACAATCACCCCAGCGGAGATCCAACTCCATCCCTTCACGATATTCGCCTGACCCATAAGTTGCAGAGGATTGGACGTCTCGTGCAGATTCCAGTGCTCGATCACATCATCGTCACTCGCCATAGCTTCACTAGCTTTCGAGAGAACAAATGGTTTAAGCGATCTTTGGCTCAATGAGATCCGCTATTACGCGGATCGAATGGATCGGGCCTTTTATTCACAGAGCCGTCGACGCGCCTAGGAAGGCGCAGAGGAACATCTGTCCCAATCGGCTGAATAGCAACGACTTCTAGTTTATCGTTAATCGAAAGATGAAAGCCATCTCTCTCTGCATTTTCAATTAACTGCCTCACAAACTCCTCGCGACTTCTTTTGTCGTAGTCCAATGTAAATAGCTTATGCTGCAAAATGGAATCCATCCGTAGAACAGGATCCCCATGGCTATTGTATTTCTTAGTCCCACTGACATCGGCAAACACTTTGCCCGAATTGTCCTCAGATACCTCGCCGATATATCCTTGATCAACTTGTCTTTCTCTTGAATGTATAAAAGAAGCATCAATCACGGCCGCTGGTGCCAAACGACGATTATCCAATTCGATTCTCAGAGCATTTAGCTCGGACATCTTCGCCACATCCTGCATCTGCTTGTCAAGATAGGCATCGAGACGATCCAATTTTTTACCCGCAACATTTTTTGGTTTCTCGAGTGAATGTTTTTGTTGCTTAAAAACACCTTGCTTTTCCAACAGTACTGCAGCCAAAGCCAAAATAATTATAAAAGGAACAAGACCCTGAAGCCTTCCACCCTCCTCTGAATCAGAACGGGAAGACTCCGATCTGCTTGCCCCTGTTCTAACCGATTTGTGATTCCTTGCCGTGGCCATCGTTAACCTCACAAATGAATATAAGCTGCAAACTTTCGGCCAGAGTACTTTTCATAGCTACTTGATCTCAAAGGTTTTTCTGGAATGAATTCGATGAAGCGCTACAATCTATTGACAGTTGAAAAAAGATTGCACAACCAACCCTGATCAAGGCACAGCACAGGTCAATCCTGTGAATCGATTTTGTTGTGCCTGGCAGTTTTGAACAATTTCAGTTGGTGTGAGAACTGCATTGTAAACGCGAACAATGCTCATATCACCGCTTAGGGTCCAGTTAGTGCTAAACTCTCGCCCCAGCTTTAAGACACTTCCTAGTTTATTCATTCCATCGTAAGGATTGGCGTTGGAGGTACTGACATAAGATTGCTCGGTACCATTTACATAGAGCTTAATACCCGTTTCGGTTTCAGAGCCGGAATAAGTGGCCACCAATTGATACCAAGTATTGGTCGACAGTTGAGTAGACCCTCTACGACCTCTGACCGCAGAGGCGTCTGAATCAACTAGGTCCAGTGCGGTGTATTTGTTGCTATCTAAATAAAGATAGTACTCCGCAGCTGGATAGTTGGAATCATCCATGGTCACAAGAATTGTATTAGCGGAATTGACGAGCCTAATCCATATTTCCAAAGAAAAGGGCTGATCATTGCCAGCTCCATCGGTGAAAGAAAAGGTGTCAGAATCATCAAGCCACACTCCCGAATCATCGCCGTCAAATATGAGCCGATAAGGATTTACCGATGTGCCTGTCCCTTTCCAACCGTAGGTCCCGCAAGAATCAAAAAACCAGAGAACACCGCTCATGGACCCTTGTACTGGAGACCACGTGGCGTTGGAAGAACAGCCAGTATCCGCGGCATATGAGCTGAGTGCTTGTAGGGCATTGGCCGCATCCAAATGCAAAAGCAAATTGGAAGTCTTGATATTTTCAATGGGTATCGAACGATACCGGTTGGCTTCGAGTTGAAAATCAGCTCCCACCACTTGGGAAGATCCCGCGCTCGAACCATCACTGGAACCAAATAGTTTGAAACCACCTAAATCTCCACCCCAAAAGGAGGTGTTCAAATTGGAATTCCCTAGATGGACAGCAGAGGCCCCATTGGGATCCCAACCGCCAGGGGGAGTGACAGAACCCTCCAACTGACCATTTAAGAAAAAACTCACAATAGTGCCATCAAAAAGAGTGACGATTTGATTCCAGTAGCTAGTGCTCAAATCATTTTTTGATATCAAATAAGAATTGGAAGTGGCTGCATTGTAATGAGCGAGAATGCGATTCAGATTAAGTTCACCAGTATACACAGCTGGTTCGTCAATGAATCCCTTAAATCCCAAATTAGCTCCCCCCAATTGCCGACCAATAGTAAAATCCACGCAATACCGATTGCCGGTATACACTCCGGCACTGTCATTGGTGTCATCGACTCGAACTCCATTGAGGTAGAGCTGAATGCCGGCATTGGTCTCCGACCCACTGTAAGTCATCACCACATGATGCCAAGTTCCGACAACCAGAGCCGTATTATAAAGACGGCCGATTCGCTTAGAATCGCTTTCCATCTCAAAAAGCCTCATATAAAGTTTTTTCGCGGCATTGACTCCAAATACATATCCGCGAGTGACATTTCCATTGTTGTGACTAGCCATGATGGCCCCGTCGCTTGAATAGTCGGAAGCCAAATTGATCCAAGCTTCAAGGGTAAAAGCTTCGTCAGCACCCGAACAATCCGAATAACTATATTTGACTCCGTACCCGTATCCACCCAACACATCACTACCACCATCATCGCCTCCATCAAACCATACGGCACTCCCAAACAATACCTTCATCGTCGGCTGACCGAGGTCAGGATGGCTAGTATCTGGTGGTAGCTCCAAATGACAGGGATTTCCTCCACAATAATTCGCTCCTGAAATCTCTTTGATGGCAGTGGTGGAGGCGCTCGTGCTTTCGGGCTCATCCAGCTTCCAATAGCCAGTGGGGGAGTCCGACATCACCTCTTCGCGGTAAGTTTTAATAGTCCCTGAATCACCAAAAAACAGGACCATTTTGCCTGCTTCAATCGAGCTTCCCTGACGAATTTCAAATCCCTTGCTGGCACTGGAGTTTGACAAAATAGTGGATGAAGCAGCACTGCTCGGCCTAACCCAGGTCGAGAAACGCAATTTGGTAAAGGAATTCATCACCGAACCTAAATTGAGATAATTTGTTGATCCGTTAAAACCAAGAGCATAAGACGAAGCGGGAGTGCCATCCCCTTTCCAAGGAGAGGCAGACATATTGGCCAAGCTAACAACTGCCCCTGATTTTAAATCCAGCCAATCTCTGAGATCGTCATTGGCTGTTCCGTCCAATCGTGGGACCAAGGCCAAACCTGTGAGCGGGGTTGAATCAATGGAGAAAAGTGGATCCAAGCCATATACAAACTGGCTGGAAGAAAATCGATCTCGCACCGATATATAAAAGCTTTCATTAGATGAATTTCCAAGAGAATCCTGAGCTGTCACAGTGAATTGATAAGTTCCTCTTTGAGTCACCGTGGGAATCCAGGAAAGAATGCCGTTAGAAAAGCTGGCCGTTCCGCCGGTCAAATACACTCCGTTAGTCAACGTGTAGGAGGCCAGAGAACCGCAATTAGTGCCAGGTCCAGCGTAATTGGGATCAGATGGGTGAAGTCCCATAGTTTGATAAATACAAGTGGGCCAAACGATAGGATTGTTGGATTCCGGATCTATGGCTGTTGCCACCAATGATAAAGATGTCTGGGCTATGACAGGCTCATTAGTTCCGTCCATAGGGAAAACAAGATTAGCGGGAGCCGTGATCACAGGGGGTAAATTGCTGACTCTCGACCAACTATATTGAGTCCCTGGGTAGGCCTGATAGTTTCCTGCCAAATCTCTTCCCACCACACAAAGATTGTAATTTCCAACCATTCCCACTGAGTCCGTAATAGGCGTGGCAATGGCTGTTTCCACTGAATAACCAGAAGGTGAATTGCAATCAATTCCTATTCCCACTTTGGAACGATAGTGAGTCACCCCAGCTCCCGCCACTGTCACATTCAAAATGGTGTCTGAACTCGGGTCAGAAGGAGTGCTCAAAAGAGTAGCCGTAGGAGGTATTGTATCGATTGTAAAAGTGCAAGTGCCATATCCTGAGGTTTGAATATTACCGGCATTATCAGTGCCTCTCACTTGAATATTGTGAGCTGACTCACTCAAGCCTGAAAACTCGCAACTTCCACTCCAGGCCCCCCCATCCAATCGACATTCTGTGGTTCTGCAGCCACTGGTCGCATCGGTGCAACCGGCTGTCGCCGCCACCCAAGTGGAACTGATCTCTGCCGAAATCCCACTGCAAGTGCCCGCTGGTTCCACTCGATCTAAAATAATGGATTGAGTCACACCAGTACTGCCCACCGCATCTCCAACATCAGCAAGCCAAACATAAACTGTTTTAGGTCCATCCGACCCACCAAGAGACAAAGTGGTTGGACGCACCAAGTACCAATTATTTGAGGGTCCCTCTCCACCCGTGCAGGTGGCCGAGCCGTTGGCTGGAACAGTTGTCTGACTTTCGCTCAAACACCATTTGCTCGCAGCTGTGTCATTACCGATGGCCGCCGTAATCAGCAAATTCCGAGTGTAACCAACTGATGATGAAGCTTCGGAAAGACTCAAAGTTGCCAAATTATTGCCAATGGTTACGGAGGACGTGCATTGAGGCGTGGAAGCATTGCCGGCTAAATCAAATGCAGTCAACCGCAGCGAATATACTCCGTCAATAAGGCCCGTCCAGCTATATGTCGTAGCGATTTGCTGAATAATATTTTGCGCAACTCCTGAGCAACCACTACCAGTAAATAATTCCACTTTAAACGGAATCGCGGGGTGCAGACCGGACACTCCCTGATCACTTGATGTCCAGGAAAATTCAAACTGAGTCCCACCTTGCGTGACTGGGGCAGATGGCAAAGTGATCGTTAGCTGCGGCTTCTGGAGGTCTACCACCAAATTAGTGGAACAAATGGGTGGGCTAGCCAAAGTTCCTTTTAGTGCGATCACTTGGACTGAGTAAACCTCTGAATCCAGAAGGCCCGAAAGAATAAACTGGCTGGCATTGGTCAATGAAACCTGCTGAGGAGTTCCACCACAATTTCTTGCATTAAAGAGTCTCACTTCGTAGCTCTCCGCATTGCCATGCGCCAAAGACCAGCTCATCGAGTGAGAAGACGAAGGTACATAGAAATCAGAACCTTGGCCTGAGAAATCATTGAGTACCGGATTGACTTCAATTCCCGAACCCAAACCAATATGGCCCATAATAGTATTGTCGCAAGCAGAGAGAATGACGACCGCTGCGGCCAAAATGAAAAATCGCCCGCCCAGTTGGACTGCTCTATTCATAAAACTCCGCCCTTCACGTTCCACGTTTAGGAGGGCCTTCTCAAAAAGGCCCAACCCGTTCGACAATAATATTATAATCCAAAAGGCCAAAACTAGAAAGTTTATCCTTAAAGGGTTTGTTGGCTTGGATCAAATTAGGATAAGAAAATGCGAATTAGCGTCTTTCTCTAGCATGCGATCTTCGATTGATTTAATTTTCAATTCCCCGTCGAGGCAGAATGATCTTAAACTGGGTCCCCTTTTTTAATTCGGATTCCACTAGAAGTTCACCCCCATGTTTTTGAACTATCCCATAAGAGATACTGAGTCCTAATCCCGTGCCCTTGCCTATCGACTTAGTCGTAAAAAAGGGGTCAAAAATCTGGTCCACGGTAGATTGCGCCATTCCCCTTCCCGTGTCCCGAATCGAAATAAAAATTCGCTTGGAATCAAGCTTTCCTGTTTCAATATAGATTTCTCCTTCACCTTCGATAGCCTGGGCCGCATTGGACAGAATGTTCATAAAAACCTGATTGAGATGACTGGGATAGCAAATAATATGGGGAATCTTTCCAAATTTCTTATGTACTTTAATGCGATTTTTGAATTCACCAGTCAAAAGCCTTAATGTTTCTTCGATTCCCTCATGAATGTCTGCCTCCTTGATTTGGCCTTCCTCCAAGCGAGAAAAACTCCTGAGTCCTAGGACGATATCTCTTGTCCGGCGCGCCCCTTCTTCACAGGAGTGAATCAGCTTAGGAAGGTCTTCAACAATATAATTGAAATCAACTCGCTTCATTTCACCTTTCAATTTTTGTGGATCCTTCTGGGCAATCTCAATCAATTTTATGAGTTTTTCAGAGTACTCATTGAGGTGGCTCATGTTGCTATAAATGAAGCCTATGGGATTGTTCAATTCGTGAGCAACTCCAGCAACCAACTGACCCAGACTTGCCATCTTTGCGGAGTGCACGAGTCGAGCCTGAGTTTCTCTGATCTCACTATTGGCACTTTCAAGCTCATCGATCTTTGCCTTCAAGTCCTTTTGTACTTGATAGACCCGTTGAGACATATCATTGAAACTTTCGACCAAAAGCCCAAGTTCGGTGTCTCCCACGCCTTTCACTTCGATTCGACCTCGATTCATATCCATTTTTCGAAGTCCTTCCAACAATTCATAGAGAGGTCTCAGCAAAATTTTAGAGAAAATAATACTCAGAACAACAAGTAACAAAACAATCGTTCCAACGACCGAAAAAAAGGCATAGTTCACATTTTGCAGAATGGAACGCGAAGCGCTTTTTGAAGCCCCCAGCCCCACAAAGAATTCCGAATCTCCCCAACGTATGGGTTGAATCCGAAATCCGTAAGGAGCACCTTGAACCGTAAGATCAAAGTATGTCGACGTACCAGCAGCCAGAAATTTGCGAAAAATCCAGCCCTTAAGAGACGAAAATCGGCATGACTCGAGAAGATTTCCTCTCCGTGATTTTCAAAAAAGAAAATTTCCAAACCAAGACGATTTTTTATTCCTGTTCGAAAATTTTCGTCCAAACTGATCACTTCTTCTAAGTAACCAATTGTTCGTCCCACTGAGTTTTTAATTTTTAGAAAAACAGTTAAGTCTACGCTTTGAGTAGTGACTCGACCCTTGCCATCCTTTTGTGTCCGAAAATCAACTAAGGTTACCTCATCCTTGGCTTTCACTTTGTCGAGAAATTCGCTCTTAAGCTCAACCGGACCCCCTTCTATATTTTGACGTCTTTGAATTCTTCCCTGTCCATCACGGTACAATGCTATTTCGAGACGCCCCTGCCGATCATGAATCCAGAGCCGATTGGCGTAGTGGCTTTTCATGGCTTCAATAACTAAATCACGGGCCGGCGAATAGGATCCTTTAGATAGTTGAAAAATAAGAGCATTGGACTGTGCAAGCCGGCGTGCTTGGACGAGCAGTCCATTTTCGAAATCAGAGATAATGACGCTGATCTCTCGAGCATTTCCGGTTAAGCGCTGGTTCAATTCTTGATCAATTGCCTGCTCATATTTGACGAGAGAATATCCCGTGATAAACGTCAGTGGTATTATGGAAAAGAGAAGAAAAGACAAAATCAAAAGCGTGCGCAGAGATTTTTTGGGCTTTCTCGTTACTGCACTCATTCGTATCCAAGTGGGTTGCGGCCAGTGAGCTAAGCTAATGAGTCAATGCACTACTTTACCTTATTATCTTCAACCCATAGAATAAATCGAATTTGTCCCTGTGGCACCACCCGCCAGTGAGGTTCCTTGTCGATCCGGACTGGACCAAAGGTTCGCAATATTTTTAAAAGCTCCTCATAATTGGACTCAGGTATTGAAAAATGAAAATAACTTCCCTTTGGTTTCTTCCAACCCAATTCGACTTGACCCGCTTTTACTCCACCAAGCCGCTTAATTTCGCTCGCTATCTGAGAGCTCCCGTCCTCCAATTTATCTAAACTCATAAAAGCTCTATACACAAAATTCTTCATTGGCTTATCACTCTGGGTGGAGCTCTGAGCTCTATCTTCGCTGTCAACGTCAGCTGGCGCAGAAGAATCAACCTCCTCATCTTCTAAATTCCTTGCTTCTGAATCTGCCTTACGAGAAGTCTCTGTCTTCGCCACAGAGACAACCGGTTTGACTGATGACGAAGGCTTCGCAAGCTTGTCTGGCTTGTCCCGCTGCTCCGCCTTTTCTGCCGGAAGATTGAGCGGTTTGACTGGAGGGGTCGTCGCACTGAGTGGGGTCGATACATGCCCCTCGCCCTGATCTGAGCCTTCGCTGCCTTTGGCTGTTATTTCCTGCTTTCCTTTGTCGGACTTTTCAACTTCCACTAAGATAACTTTGTCGGAAGCTTTGGGTAATAGCTCGCCAACTCTTCCCCATGGAATTTTTATGGCTACCAAACCAGCGATTGAAGAAATAACAATAGCCTCAATTCCCCATTTTACAGCATCCGGCCAATCCTTCCAAAGACGGCCCTCTCGCATCCTTCCCCATAGATCCTTATGATCTCTTATTTCTTGTATCAAGGGCTGCGATATTTTGGTGAAGGAAAGTTCACTGCAATATTTCAAACCCTCCTGAATATGCTCTAATTCGCGTTTTGTTTCCCAATCTTGTAAAACGAATTCTTCAACCGCCGCCATTCTGGCGCTATCAAGATTCCCGGTTATATAGTCATAAAGCATTTTACGTGCAAGAAAACGACTGAGCTTCCGTTTGGGGCGGGAAATAGAATCTTGGCTGTCACCTTTCATTGGCGAAATTCCCCTCGACGAACTGCACCCAAGATCACTAGACCTCTTGCCACTCGATGGCGAATGGTCCCAACTGTCAAACCAAGTCCTTCTGAAATGGCATCTTCTGAAATCCCTAAGACCTTCGACCAAAGCACAGCCAAGAATTCGTCTAGATCCGCCTCTTTTTGAAACTCCATCCACGGACCAAGATCGACACCCTCTGGAATGAGCCAGCCAGCCTCATAGGAAATAGCTGCAGGACGACTTTTTGTCTGTTTTAATTTATTAAAAAACGAATGAGTGACATGAACAATAACCGAGGGCCATTTCTCATTGGGCAAATTCCCGCGTCCCATTCGATTCTGACATCGATGAAGCGCTTTAATTGCAGCTATTCTGGAAAATTTCTCATCTAAAGCGGCAAAAAAGAAAAATAGCGCCAAGGATCGAATCCGCGCCTCACTATCCATATTTAGTCCACTGTCAGCTGCTTAAGAAGATCTAGTTCGTCCAGCACCTTTCCTGAGCCCAAAACAACGCAAGAGAGCGGATCCTCAGCAATTGATACGGGAAGGCCCGTTCTCTCCCGCAGTAAAACATCTAAATTGGCTAAAAGGGCCCCGCCGCCCGTCAGCACAATTCCATTGTCAACGATGTCAGAAGCCAACTCCGGCGGTGTTTTCTCTAGTGCTGTTCTCACCGCATCAACGACTTCACTCAAAGGATCCATCAAAGCATCGTTTACTTGAGAAGAAGAGATTTCAATAGTTTTAGGGGCCCCTGCAACTAAATCACGACCTTTGATTTCGAGAATTCTCTCGTCCTCGAACGGATACGCGTTACCTATCTTAATTTTAATTTCCTCTGCCGTTCTCTCCCCAATCAAAAGATTAAATTGACGACGAACGTAGTTAATTATCGCTTCATCAAATTTATCACCAGCTACCTTAATGGATTTACAGTAGACAATTCCGCCGAGCGAGATGACGGCCACTCCTGTCGTACCACCTCCCATATCGACGACCATATTTCCAGTCGGTTCAGTGATAGGAAGTCCAGCACCAATTGCTGCGGCCATTGGCTCTTCAATCAAGTAAACCTCTCGGGCCCCAGCCGAGTGGGCCGATTCCTTGACTGCGCGTTTTTCCACCTGGGTAATACCGTATGGCACTGCAATAATAATTCTCGGACGAACAAGACTTTTCTTTGTTCCCGTTGATTTAGTGATAAAATATTTCAGCATTGACTGAGTCACTTCAAAATCGGCAATGACTCCATCTTTGATAGGTCGAATTGCAACGATAGATCCGGGAGTTCTCCCCAACATATCCTTGGCTTCTTTCCCTACTGCCAACACCCGATTTTGAATGCCACGATAGTTTTTTTGTACGGCAACGACCGATGGCTCATCTAAAATGATCCCTCTCCCCCGTGCATATACGAGTGTATTCGCCGTGCCTAAATCAATGGCTATATCATTTGAAAAATACTCAGAAATCTTATCCACAAATCCCATGGTGCCACTCTTTATTGAATTGATTGAAGCTCATCCAGAAATACCACTCCTACTCTAGGCCAGACACAAAACGAGAGTCAATACAGGAAGTTACTATGCCGTGTTGACTTCTTTGGATTGGTCCGAGAAAATCGCAAATTAAGGGTGCATGCAAAGATCTGGGAACTGGCTAGATCACTTTGCAAAAAGGAGAGCCAATGCCTTCGAGGGACCCATTTTCCATTGTTCATCTGTTTTTTACGACAAATCCAATACCCAAAGAAGCTCTCCGTCATCTTAAACCTGGGCATGAAATCCGCCTTCTACTTGATGAACGCGAAGAATGTGCTCTGTTTTACCAACAGGATCAGGTCTTTTTCGAGAAGCGAAAGGTGCCAACAGCTGATGTTGAATTCACAGTTGGGCCTGAAGCCATTCGCCAATTGGCTCATTACACCGATGAAAGTGTCGGTCAATTTGGAATAACCATCATTAAGGAAATCTTGCTCGGTCATGTCCAAATTCGAGTTTGCGGTTCGGTGATGAGAATACTCACTGGAGGATACCTGAAAATTATCGCCTCCGGAGGCCCAGAGTTATTGAATTTTTTGACTCTTTACGGACTCAACAGTCTTTCTAAAATCGCCCAGCTTATCCGTTCCTTAAAAAAATAGATTTTTAATCTTTCCAAAAGAGTTCTCTCTTCAGTTCCAGTTGAAATTCCTGGACCTCTCTATTTCGCCTAGCATCATTCCAGTCTAAAGCATTGGAAAAAGTTTTTAAAAGCGGCCCTATAAAGGATTCCCCATGGTCGCGTTTAGCAAGAAACAATGGTGTGCGCCTCAATATAAAATCTGACAAATGAAAGCACATCGTGTTCTGAATGGCGAACTGCGCCTCGCATTGCCACATCCTGGTCTCGGGCGACTCTGAATTTGGGAGACTCCGATAGATTTCAGCCAAACGCTCTGCCTCCAAGCCGTGTCGCAAAATCAAAGAATGACCCACCGACTCTGGAATTTTCCAAAGCCTGGCGTACTTCAGTGAACTTCTCCATGTTCCCTCATACTGTTGAACTGAGATCAAGGGATTGAGAGGCTCTTTTGTCCTATTGCGCCCATATCGCGCCTGGTCTTCTGAGGACAAAGACCCAAGAATAAATTCCAATGTTTGCTCAGCCATATGACGATATGTCGTGTATTTACCTCCGGCGACAAAAGTAACTCCTGAGGGGTCTTGAAGGATTAAATGTTCACGACTAGTTTTGCCTTCTGTGCTTGAACCATCATCTACCAGAGGTCTCACTCCTGCATAGCTACTTATCACATCACTGTAAGAAATATTTATGCCGGGAAAATACTCGTTGATAACTCCTAAAAGATAATCAACGTCCGCCCTCTGCGTACTGACGTTTGATGGGTCTTCAAAATAGTCCGTGTCTGTCGTTCCAATGATCACCATGTCACGCCGAGGAATCGCAAAGATAATGCGGCTTTGCTTATCTGCCGCCATAACCACGGCACTCGATAGAGGTAAGCGATCCTGCGCTAGAGTCAGATGAATTCCCTTCGAAGGACGAATAATTTTTCGCCATTTTGGAATCAGGGCTTCTCCCACCTGGTCTGTCCAAGGCCCAACCGTGCTCACTATGTGCTTTGCCTTGACTATAATTTCCTTCCCACTCTCCAAATCTTTACAAATCAGTTTTTGAAAATGACGAGAATCTAAAATCCTCCCGGTGGCCTTCACATAGCTAACGCAACGTGCTCCCCAATGCGCGGCCGATCTCAGCGTCTCAAGAACCAAACGATCGTCATCCATATACGCATCTGAATAAACGTAAGAGCCCAAAAGATTCTTCGACTCCAAAGAGGGAACTCGGCTTAAAGTCAGACTGCTGTTGAGACGTTCATGTATTTCTGGGACTTCAAAAAGGGCCAAAGTGTCGTAGAGCCACATTCCCAAACCCATTTTGAACATCCCAACGCGACCACCTCTATAAAGGGGCAAAACAAAGCGAAGGGGATGAACCAAATGAGGGGCTATTTCCATCAGAATTCTTCGCTCTCGCAAAGATTCAAAAACCAAACCAAATTCAAGATTTTCTAAATAGCGAATCCCCCCATGGATGAGCTTACTCGATCGTGAACTGGTACCAGAAGCAAAGTCCTGTGCTTCGACCAAAGCGACCTTCATACCTCTGGAAGACGCATCGCGAGCCACTCCAGCCCCATTGATTCCGCCGCCAATAATGGCCAAATCGTAGATTTCATGAGAGAACTCATCAATAAACTGCTGTCTTTCAGAAAACGAAAGCCCCTGCATGCAAGGTCTCCTTTGAAGGTGACAGGTTTCAGGAGTTTGGTATTTTGAATATAATTGAATGTTAAACGGTCGTCGTCGAGGATTTTCATGAATGATCTCTCTGTGAGTTTGGTTCGAAAGATTTCTGACGCTATTGATAAGGCTGTCAGTGAAACCAGTGGCCCCTTGGTTGCCGCCTTTGATGCGGACGGTACCCTTTGGGATACAGATATGGGAGAAAACTTTTTTTTCCATCAAATTGAGCAAAAGCTCTTAAAAAATCTTCCTCCTGAGCCCTGGGAGCACTATCTCAGATTAAAAAAAGAGGTTTCTCCACAAGTCGCTTACCTGTGGTTAGCTCAAATTAATGCGGGTCAGCCTCTCACGCAGGTTCGCAAGTGGAGTGAAGAGTGTGTAAAAGCTCACTCACCTCTCCCGATCTTTAACGGACAGAAAAAGCTTATCGACCTACTCCATTCCAAAGATGTTAAAGTCTATGTTGTGACCGCGAGCATCAAGTGGTCTGTCGAACCTGCAGCAGCTATTTACGGAATTTCGCCCGACAGGGTTCTTGGAATAACGACAAAAATCGACGGCGCAGGTCTAGTCACCACAGAACAAGACGGACCCATCACATGGAGGGAAGGGAAGGTGGAAGGACTTTTGAGGACCACAAGCGGAATTCGACCCTTCTTTTGTTCTGGAAATACTCCGGGGGATCTCGCTCTTCTTGAATCAGCAACCCATGTGCGATTGGCTATGGCGGCTTCCAACGGCAACCCAGAACTCTTCGAAGACGAGCTGCGTCTCGTTGAAATTGCTAAAAACAAGGGCTGGTTTTACCATTTGCCTGTCGCGGATGATCCCTTTTAAGAAAAGCTCAATCCTTTTGGATCTTAGTCCAGATGACAGCTCCTCCCACCCCCTCCCTTGATCTTTTTTCTCTTTTTTTTTCTTTTCAAGATAATTATTAGTGATAGCATTCAAACAATGGAAGAAATATCAAGACAGCAGAGACGTTCTTTTTTATTTATGTTGGCTGGGGCCGTTCCAGGAATCGGACTCTTCGGGAGTGCTGCCCCAATTTTTGGTGGTGAAACATTCGTCACCAACTATACCATCCATCTTGATCACTTGGATGAGAAAGCCTTTTCTGCCTATAACGGCGACGCCGCAGCAATTCCTTTTCTGAAGATTCTTCTTCCAGATCTTGATTCCTCATGGGCAAATCACTACCTATCCGTCAGAAAGAACTTTGCTTCCAATAAATCTTTGATTCGCTCTTCAAGAGTCCTCGCAAAAGACTCTAAGAGCGTCAGCTTTGTCAACGTTTGGAAGTCTCGTGAGGCATTTGTCTCTTACTGCGAGTCTGCTGAAATGAAGTATTTGGATTCTAAATTCCGCTCCGCTGGCTGCCTTCCCTCCCTTTCTTTTCGGGGTTAACAAGGCTCCGCGCTGAGACTAACTCAACAAGCGAGATCGTCCCTGAACCCATTAGCTTCTTGCTAAATTTTTCTCGGCTAAAACATGGGGACCAAATTCGTACTGCGACAGCAGTTTCCCTGCTGTAAAGCCGCATTTGAGATAAAACTCGAGGGCCGCCATGCGAGGCATAGTCCAGAGGATTGTCCGCCCCAATTTCAAGGACTCCTGCTCGGCTTTTAGAATCAGTTCTCTGCCAACTCCTGTGCCTCTCACTTCCGGATGAACCCATAGTCCCCTGCAGCGAAAATGATCCTCTGAAGTGGGAAAGGCACTCAACACAGCTACCAATTGATTATTTTTACCCCTAAATCCTCCCCAGAAAAAAACAGGATTTAGCCTTTCCATTTCTAAACTGAGTTCACCCATGTGATCAATTATGCTTGTCGGCTCAATTCTGCTCTTCCGACTTGGCCAAAGACAATGCTCCCAAATCGGAAGAATTTCTCTAAAGGAAATTTCTTGAATCAGAATTTTCATTTTGTGTATCAGCATCATCTGTTGAATATCGACGACCAAAAATAGTAAATCTAAAAAAGGATCTTCCAGGGTAACGGAATACTCTCTCACCAGCCCATAAGATCTCAACAAAAGGAAAAACTTGCCTCTTAAAGTCTTCAAGACTCCTTGGGGAGTCCACGTGAGTCTGGTGCTCCATATCCGTTGACTGTAAGAGCACTTTGATTCCGGCGGGAATGCTCTTTAACCAGTCGCGAGAAGAAAAGTGTTCGCAGGAAGAATTCACAATCAGGTTGGGATTTTGCGAGTAAAAAGGCTCATCCCCTTTTAAATCATTGCAATCCAATTGAAAAAAACTCACTTCGAAACCAAAACACATCCAATTTTCAAGTATTCCTCTTGAGATGTGCAGCGCCTCTGCATCCAAATCAAAAAGGCCTAAAGATCGAACTCCTATTCTCTCGCGAGTCAAAAGAAGAAACGGCAACATCCCATACCATGAACCATAGACCCACAAAACAATTGGTTGAGATGATTCAAACTCCCTCTCAATAATCTCACAGAGCCATAGCTTTGATGATATCTGTCCGCTTGACCAGGCTTCGCCATCGGCCTCAAATCTTCGAGGTGGTATGTTTAACTTTAGTTCCCCATCAATTAAAGGAAATGGTTCATTAAACACAAATAGTCCTAGAGTTGAAATACGAAAAAGACTTCCATGATAACAATAAATATTCAAAAATGAATATGCTCCAATTTGAGTGATAAGGAAATAATTTTATGCCCCCCTTCGACAATATTGAATTCTCAATTTTGGAACCTGTCCATTCAGATCAGATTGTCAGGCTAAGGCACAAAGAGTACCTCAGATACTACGGGAGAAGAGTCGTATCGGATTGCTTAAAATGGAATCAAACTGATCAAAATTCTGTTCATCTTGGCTTTGTGGACAAGATCTCCAAGAAAATTGTATCTTGTTTGCGACTTTCCCTTTTTCGATCAAAGAAAAAATTGGAATTGTCGACTCTCTTTCCAACTCCCACAGAACTGCAACCACCCTATGGCCTGATCGCTCGAGCTGCTTGTGATATGAGCTACTCTCGGATTGGACTGCATAGTATCCTGCGTTGTCGGGCGTTGGAAATCTGCCGTGAGCTCAACGTGACAAGCATCCTCGGAACAACCGAAGCTTCAGCGGCTCAGTTGGACTCTTTAATAGGAATTGGCTGCCGCATCCTCGCAAGGACCGAAAGCTGGGGTGATACAAGCACGATTAGAAACAATGGGGATGTTCTCCTCATCGGCATCGTGAATGCCCTCGATCGGGATGTTGCCATCGAGAAATTAAAGCAAAAATACCGACTCAGTCCCATCAAGTTGGATTCTTCGGCCCTGCCTATGATAAAAGATTGATCCACCTCAGTCCAAAGGGAGAGAACCAATTATTTCTTCCATCTCATCTACCTCTTTTAGTGCTGCATGAGTCAAATTTCGATATCCTGTCTCAGTCACAGCAATGTTATCTTCAATTCGAATGCCCACTCCGCGCAATTCCTTTGGTGCCGTTTCATCGTTGCGAGGAATATATATTCCCGGTTCCACGGTAAAACACATTCCCAACTCCAATTGTCTCGATTCTCCACCAATTTCGACCATTCCCGAATCATGAACATCCATCCCTAACCAATGACTCACTCCATGAGGATAATATTTTCGGTAGGAACCAGTCTGGATGATTTCTGATTTTGATCCGCTTAAAAGTTTTTCATCGATCATAACTTCAACCAGTCTATCAATGGTTCTTTCTTGGAGTTTTGAAAACTTCAGACCCGGTTTTACCATCTCTATCAATTCCTTTTGTAGATCTAACACCTGCTGGTAAATTCTCCCTTGAGTCTCGGTAAATTTTCCGTTGACCGGATACGTGCGAGTGATGTCTCCCGTGTAAAAATAATATTCACCTCCGGCATCAACGAGCATTAAATCCCCTTCTTGCAGTTCCTGGTCATTAAAAACATAATGAAGTGTCGTGGAATTGGCTCCACCGGCAACAATAGTTCCGTAACCTTCTCGTGCAGCACCTCTCTTCATTATTTCAAAAACAAAACGACCCTGTATTTCACGTTCATTCATCCCGGGTCGAACGTATTTCATGACTTCGACGTGAGCCTCAGCAGAAATTTGACAAGCTCGCGCCATGGTCTCGATCTCATATGGGGACTTGATGAGACGCATTTCGCCTATCTGTGGATAAGCGTCTGATATCGGCAAAAGCCCAAGTCCACTTCGCCGTCTCATGTCTCTGAGAGACAATATCACACGACTCACTCTCTCATCAAACTCAATGTCATGAAAGAGCGTGTAGTAAACTCTCTCAACCTCAGCGAGAAGTTTCGGACATTCCCTCTCAAAATCTTCAATCAAATAGGCTTGGTCAACTCCGAAATTTGCAATAACTCCATCGGGACCATAGCGAAACCCCTCCCATGTCTCACGCAGAACATCCTTATCTCGAACAAACAACACCGTTTCGGGCTTCTTGCCCGGGCGAAAAACCAATACCGACTCAGGCTCTTCGAACCCCGTTAAATAAAACAAATTTGAGTCCTGACGGTAGGGATGGTGAACGTCGTTATTACGAATATATTCGGGCGCTGCTGGCGCAATCAACGCCCCTCCCGCAACCTTGTGGGCCAAGCGCTCTCTTCTTTCCTTGAATATTCTCATATCATGAACAGGCCTTCTCATTAAATCTCCTCAAAAACCGTATTTTTCCGCAATCTTCCGAGCCAGCCGTGCGCCCGCCAACTCTCCAACATTCACTAGTCCCGTCCGGTTATCAAAATCATACATTTTAAAATCTTTTGTCTCAACGTCAATGATGTCTGTTACGTATTGTCGCGCTTCAATATTGGAGCGACGTATTTCCTGCCACAGCAATGCCGATTGATACTCTTCCAATAATTCATCTTGTGCCAACAGCTCACCTGAGCCCAAAACATTGACCAAAATAATGACATCAAAGCCCTTCTTTTTTAGGTACTTCACGGAATCTGTCACTGAAAATGCGGCCGCCATCCAAGGGCTGCTCGGCTTGAATAAAGGAGGATAGGGTAAACATTTGCTGATAACTCCCATCATGTCTCCTCGATCTTGCCAAACGAGAGTTCCGCTCCACAGAGAGAGAGATGGGCATCCAAAGGCGACTCTCGCCCGATCGACCTGATTTCCCCTGAGATTTCGATGGAAATAATCATTCAGAACCTTAATTGACTCGGCCTTAAAACGTGTAGAAAACAAGCCTTTGCCAGGAAGATCAGCCTTCTGTAACTTATAAAGCTTCCATTCGACCTCATGGACCTGCCCATTTTGCGCGAATATGCCCGCCACCAAGGCGCCCCATTCAATTCCAATGACAGCGGAGATAGGAATCTTTGCCTTTATCAACTCTTTTAATACACCCGCATGCGCAAAGCTCTTAACCCCTCCAGGCCCCAAAATAACAGCCACCTTTGGAATTTGTCCTCCCGTTTTGGCGCCTGCTCCTGAAATTGAATTCGGCTCCCCTCCCTCGTGCTCAGTTTTCCCGTCTATGTGCTGCTCTTTTGTTGCTTGCTTGTGGGATTCCTGCTGCTGAACGATTGTCTGATCGCGAGTTTTAACCAAACCACAGCCTAAGAATGAAAAAAACCACAACAGAAAAAAAAGCCTTTGAATATTCACTTCCCGTTCCTCTCAAGAAAAATAAAAAACTCCTGATTTCCGTCGGCTCCTATCAAACCACTTTCAAAATAGGCTAGCACTTTCAGATTTTCAGATTCGGCACAATTTCGAATTTTTACCTGCACCTTGTCATATTCGCTTTGGGATCTTACCACTCCGCGTTTATTCAAATTATGGGCTCCAACCTCAAATTGAGGTTTTACCAAAGCCAGCATCCTCTCCCCTTTGTTCATCAATTTGGCAACTACGGGTATCACCTGAGTCAGGGATACAAAAGACACGTCTATTACAACGAGCCCATAACCCTGATTGAAACGTGAGGAAAGCTCCGGATAGAGGTGAATTCCCCTTACATTGACTCCTTCAAAACTCACGACCCGAGGATCGGTTTTAATTTTTGGATGAAGTTGGCCATGCCCCACATCGAGACCAACCACGGCTTTGCATCCTGCCTGCAACAAGCAGTCCGTGAAGCCGCCGGTTGACTGACCTATATCAAGTGCTGTGATTCCTTCAACGGATAGCTCTATATGCTTTAAGGCTGCTTCCAATTTTAATCCAGCACGAGAAACATATTTGAGTAAATCTGGCAAAACAAGTCGGACCAAAAAATCCTCTCCTGATGGAACTCCCCAATGAGGCAAATTCACAAGAGTCCATCGCCCCTTCCAACAAACTTCGACTTGATTCGATTTAATTAATTCCCGTGCCTTGGTCCTGGATGGTGTCAGTCCTTGCCCAACTAGCCATAAATCCAAACGCATATTTTTAGATTTTGATTTAGATTTAGATTTTTCCAAAAAATAGACACCCGCCTAGAGTCGATAAATGCAGTTTTTTATAGAACCTACCAAAAGACCAGCGAATAATAAAGATTGAGCGTCAAGGGGAGAGAAAATGAGCCAAATAAAAGCATGCGTGTTCCTGCTCTACATCTTTATAATGCCAAACAGTTTTATTCTCGTGGCTCCGCTGGCCGAAGCCGGAACAATCGGCAGAGCCCCTGCCATTCTTGACAGGGATCAGAATACGAACGGCGCCTATGCGGCCTTGACTCTTCAGCAATTGGGTCTCCTTGATCACCGCTCGCGCATCCAGTACATAGAACTGATGCGTGAAACCCTTCTTGAATTGGAGAAAGTGCAAGGAGCCTTTCAATTTGAAGTGGCCCAAAACTCACGGGGCCAATCCGAATTCTATGCCCTTATTTTTGGCTTGGACGTCTTTGCTGCAGACAAAAGTAAGTTTTACCGCAACCTCAACAAGGAAGTTACAGATGAAGGCTGCATTTACGGTGGTCACTTCTCTCAGTATGCAACAACGGCGAGCGCCTATGGTTGTATTCGACCTCCGTGCACCAAAAAATTCAGCAAGAATGGAAAAGTGATTACTCTAAAGGAAAGAATTTTGGCGAAGCTTATGTTCAATGCAGTTTTACTTCTTTCGGGATTGAAATGTGCGTCACTCCAGGAATTACTTCCACTGCGGAGTGCGATAAGAAGGCTCGTGACATTGAAAAAAGTCACAAGTCTTCGGTCGACGCCTTTTTAAAGGAAAATATCACTCCTGAGTGGATGAGAAAATCAGCTGAAGAGCGCTTGAAACTCGTGGGAGAGTTAAAAATTCGGGCCTTCGATCCGCGGGTGATGTCTCATCTCGTGAAATTGGCGGCAGATATCCAGAAAAGTCAAAAAAATTTCGATCAAGTACCAGAACTGCAAGATTTTGAAGGCTTCAATGTCAAAGCCAAGGGAATGGATGCACTGTTTAGAAAATTTAAAAATCACTGCGTCAAAGAGCTAGATGAAGCAACAGCCGTCAAAAGTGTCGAGACTGAAAAAGGCCCCTGGGCCACCAAAAGACGCGCCTTTTTAAAAGAAGTGAGAGAAAAAGGCAAGCCTCCGAGAGTGGGCAGTGTCATTCAGCGAGACGAATGCGAGGTTCTTATAGGTAAATACAACTCCGACACAGATGAGTTCGATGGCGGCAGATACAAGCGTTTTGTAGACACGTACAAAGAGATCATGACAAAAGGCTATCCGGATGGAATGCCAAACAGACCTTCACCGCCACCAACAGGGCCTCAAATTGCGCGAAGGGCGCCGGAGACTATTGCCGAGCCCCCTCCACCAGCGGAACCTCCCGTGGATCCAAATGGAATTACCCTCAGTGCCACCACTGGCTGTGATCCTTCCCACGAACTCCTCGTTGACCGAGGCATGCAATGCGCCAAGTGCATCGCAGAGAAATACTATACCGAAAGTGAATCGGGAAATCACTACTCGTCCCAATCTGGTGTTTCAGAAAAATGGTTATCTCTTCTCACAACGATGATTCACCAGTGTAGCAGAGCTATGGGACGAGGCACTCCCAACCCAAAAGACATGGCCCATTTGGCGCTAAACTACTCTCAGGCATTCGGGCACTGCAGTCGAAACGAGTACGATTGGGATGCCCTGACTCCAGAACAGGCTCGCTTGACCACCTCATGGCAAATGGGACGAGATCTCACAAGAGCAGAACTTTCTGGAAATAGAGCCAACCCATTCGAGGAAATCTACGGACTTGATATGAATACAGCGAAAGAATTATTTTGCCCACGGCCAGGAAGTGGAGGCTACCAAAATAGCTCCGTAAGATCTAACGCCGGCAACCCGCGCCGGCAGTGGGCTCAGCGTCGTTTGCAAATGCTGGAGGTCTATGAGAGCAAGGTAAAATCTGGATTTGCAAATATCTTTGGGTCCCCCAGCAGCACCCGAGCAGGAATAGGGCGCTGCTTGGAGAGCATTAAACAACGTCACAACAATGGAACTCTTTTTTCGACCTCCGATGGCAGCACCAGGTGTCAGGGATTTGTGAATGTTCAACCGAGCAACATGCAAAAGGCAAGCTTCTCTGCTCTCTCGGAACAACCCGTTGTGGCCATTGACAACAATGGCCACTGCTACGTCTCAGATACCAGCTATCTTTACAACAATGGAAAGACCTCAGTGATTTTTTCAAATCCGCGAACCGGCGGCTCTCCTCGACCTGTTTATGTCGCCGATAAGAACGGAGTCGGCAGGTGGACTAACACGGGAGGGACCTCGATCAGCTATGTTTCTATCGGAGGAGAATCTCCTGAGCGCTCTTACTGTCCAGATGACAGAGGAAGGCAAGGATACAGACTCCCAGCGAACCCACCAGCTCAGTCCGACAGGCCAAGCGAAGACTCAGGATTTGGAGATATGAAATCAAACAGCACCTTTTGAACAAGCCTGAATTCGTTCCTTTTCATCCAAAAAAAATTATGTAAACTTTTCTATTGATTTGAAATATTTGGATATATGAAGGGCCGGTTTTAGACTTAAGGCATAAACCATCATTTGGCAGGGGGGGATACGCCGATGAAACGAAAAGCTTGGTCGATAACGTGTTTGGTTTCCTATCTTTTTTTGGTTCCTTTTTCAATTGCTAAACCATCGTATGGAGTTTCACGACTCCCCGGTTCGTTCATCGCAAACCAGGCAAATCTCAATACCATTATTGGGATGATCTGCACTCTGCATAGCAATAACGCACAAGAAAGGGACGTGGATTCCATACGAAACGGGTCAAATTTTTTCCATTATTGGAATTTATCAACCTCAACCAGCGAATTTACCGTCAATGGATTTTGCTCTCTCAAGCTCAATCCATACACAAATGAAATTGAGCCCGGAGCGCCTCTAACGCTCAAATTCCAAACTGAAGCGCTCGCTATAAAAGATCCTGTTATCAAGGGTAGCTTGGGTGGAAAAACAATTGTCCTCAATTTTCTGGATCAGGGCTATTTTTCGCCGAATGAAAATCGGATGGTTTTTTTTCGAAGTCTTAAATCAGTAAATCTGGGGAAGGGGCTTTTTGATATACTTCTGACTCAACGATCAAATCAAACTCTTCACAATCAATCGACCGAGGTCTGGTCTGCATCAAAATATTGGTCTGGTTACGAACCAATAAACCTAGATTATCGAACAATGGGATACACCGGAAAGCTTCGCCGACTCACCATTTCTTCTGCCATAAATCCAAAGACACTGCTCATAAAATACGGAAACTATCTCCACGCAGAAGAGGAGGTCATACCATTTTCACCATCTGAAAAGAGCCGAGCAAACAATATCTATCTTTCATTCGGACCATCAAGTGCCTTAGGATGCACTCTGATGATCTATCCTGGCGAGTTAGATATGCCTGAAATGATCACCGAAGAACAGTGTCGTTCAATGATTCAAGCTTTTCTCAAGGACGACGATCTCCTCCAAAAAATTAATCTACCTTCTCTTGCCGAATTAAGCCCCTCTTTAAAAGATAGTTCTGAGCAAAATGAAAGAGTGAATGAAGCTGCACAAAAAAAGAGGGTAGAAGCACAACTAGTTGCCTTTATTAAATCAAACTATCCGTCCTACAATTTCTACTGCCAGAGACCCAATATTTTTTCTCAAAGCTGTCGCGCTTGGTCCAAAAATGACAAAAACAGAGGATTTGTTAATTTGAATGTCTCATATATTCTCAATTCTGAAGGAACAGAAGCACAGCTACACGTTCTAATGCTAACCCTCAATGGACAATCTAAAACTGAGGAAAAACGTGTCATTTACCAAAATAGTCAATGGCAGGACCAACCTTAGTTGAAGGTCTGTTCCTCACTTTGAGAATTCGCCAGACCAACTCGATCCACATTGAATTTTACCAATCGACGCAACCTATCTCCCTTGCTGTCAAAGACATCAAGGGCAGTCGAAGCCAATTCAGTCACCTTCTTAAAATAGACATGTGTCTCATGTATTCCAACAACATTGATATAGCTGGTCTTTTCAGGATGATTCGGATTGAAATCCATGATGTCATCTGCCAACTGAAAGGCCAATCCTAGATTTCTGGAGTATTCTTTGAGAGCCAACATTTCTTCGCTACCAGCTTCACAAATATGAGCAGCTGCCTCACAACTCACAGCTATCAAGGCCCCAGTTTTGAGTTCGTGAATTTTTCGCATCAATTCTTCTGATCTCTTCTCCACCAAGGGCAACATATCCAATGCCTTGGCCCCCAACCATGCCGAATAGACCAGTGGCCCCTGCAAGCATCTCGATCACCTTAAGTCCAACTTGAGGACGGTCTCGATACCCCTTTGCCAAAACACAAAAAGCTTCGGTTAAAAGTGCATCACCAGCCAATAGCGCAGTTGCTTCGCCAAATACGACATGATTTGTGGGTTTTCCTCGCCTGAGCGAATCGTTGTCCATTGCAGGCAGATCGTCATGAATCAACGAATAGGTATGAATAAACTCAACGGCTGCTGCCAAAGGCAGAACTCTATCCGGCGAACTTCCTAATGCTTCGGCAGTCAATAAGCTGAGTACTGGGCGAAACCTCTTACCGCCAGACAAAAGGGAATAATTTATTGATTCATTGAGTTGGCTCAAGCCCTCCCTCGATAGCTCGCTCGTTTCAGCAAAATAGTGAGGCAGGTGATTCTCAATAAATTGCAATTCCTTGCGAAACAAATCCTCAAAGCTAGTTTTTTCCATGGAAACGAAGGTCTCCTTATTCACTTTTCATCCCCTTCCATATTAAATTCTCCGAACTCTGCCTGCCCCTGATCGCTGACGCTGAGAAGAACCTTCACTTTTTGTTCGGCTTCATTCAATTTCCCATGACATTCTTTTGCCAACCCAACTCCTTCTTCGAATAATTTCAAAGAATCATCCAGAGAACATTCTCCTTCTTCCATTTTTTTGATAATCGCTTCAAGCCGACTCAATTTTTTTTCAAAACTCACGTGAACTCCCTTTTTATCTGAACCGATCTTACCCGACTCACCTCGGCCTCAATCACACCGTCAGCAACCTGAATCTCCACCCGACTCCCAACAACCACGCCCTGAATTTTTTTGATAATATGGTTATCACGACCTCTCAGGATAGCATAGCCGCGTTCGACCACTCTCAGTGGGCTCAATGAATCGAGAAGCGTAGAAAGGTGTTCCCATTGAGACCTTGATCTTTCCAACCTGAGAAGCATTGCGTATCCGAGTCTCTCTGTCAGCTCATCACAGCGAAGAATCAAATCTCTCAACTTTCTCCGCGGATCTGTTAAACGCCCTGAGACACTCTCGATCTTGTGGCGAAAAAATTGAAACCGCCTCTCCAAAGCAAGATAAAGACGGCGACTGCAAATATGTAGCGCGGTAATTAAATCATCCGTATTTTTAACAACAAGTTCTGCCGCGGCCGATGGAGTTGGAGCCCTCAAATCAGCCACAAAATCAGCAATCGTAAAATCTATCTCGTGACCTACAGCTGAAATAATGGGCCTTTTCGATGAAGCTATGGCTCTCGCCACCTGTTCCTCATTAAACCCCCAAAGGTCCTCTATCGAACCTCCTCCACGCCCAATAATAATCACATCCACATCGGACAGACGATTTGCATTTTCAATCCCCTTGACAATACTTTCGGGGGCCTGCCCCCCTTGAACAATCGCAGGAATAACAGTGATACGTAGTCCCCGACTTCGCCTTCGCAAAACATTGAGCATGTCTCGAATAGCCGCCCCGCTCGGAGCTGTCACTAGCGCCACATGTTCAGGAAAGGTCGGCAAGCTTCGCTTTCGAGCCACATCAAACAAACCTTCCTTTTGCAATTTAATTTTCAACTGTTCAAAGGCTATCTGCAAAGAGCCCGCTCCCAAAGGCTCCATCGTCTCACATAAAATCTGATAGTTGCCTCGCTGCTCGTAAACGCTGACCTTGCCACGAACCAAAACTTCAATTCCATCCTTTGGTTTAAACTTCAAATGCCGGTTAAAACCCTTGAACATAACCGCAGAGATTTGGGCCTTTTTATCTTTTAAACTAAAATAGTAATGACCCGAAGGATGCGCCTTGAAATTTGAAATCTCTCCCTGTATCCACAGAAACTCAAACTGACCTTCTAACAATTGGCGAATAACCTGATTCAATTGGCTAACTGCGTAGACCTGAGGTCCTTTCTGCTCGACAACCTGCGCACCGACAGCGTCAATTTCAGCTTCCATTTTTTGAGGGGCCTTCTCTTCGACGTTTTTTAAATCTAGAGTCATCTGTTTCATCGCGATCGAACTTACTGAGATGAACCAGGGGTGTCAACTGAGGAGCACTCTGCGACCAGCCTCGCTTCTCCTTGCCCCCCTCGCTTACTCCTGACTTAGGAAAACCAGAGGCCCTGAAGGGACCAAAAAAAACCCAGAATCAAAGATATAAGAGCCAAAACCCTATGGCTCTTCATTTGTTCAATCACGGAGTGAGGCATTCGCTTCTCGGCCAGGTTTACGAGGTGTTTCTGGTGCAATACGATTGTCAAGAGAGCACCGTAAAAAAATAAAATAAAGGGAAAAATGGCATCCAATTGACTAGGGATCATTCTATTTGATCGGAAAGGCCCTTCTGTCATGTAACGAGACTTACGTAGAAGAGGAGCTCATTTCTTCCTCTAACAGATAGAATCATATCTGAGGCATTTCCTCATGTCCCCATTGTGATTGCGAGCTTTATTTGATATTATTTGAAGTGTTCTGTGGGCTCATGACAAAGTAAACCCTACAAGCATATTTTTGGGGACTGTCCCTGGCAATGGTGAGCAAGCTCATCGCGTAATGAGAAGCCTAAAGTTGCTATTATGGTCACCCACCTTAGCGAACCCGGGTTTACGGATCATCGAGTACCACAGAATTTTTTTGTCTTTGGTCTAGCCTTATTCACTCTCATTTTGGTTCTCCTTTCTTTCTCAGGTAGACTGTGAGTTGCGGGTTTTTGAGTACAAATAGCCTTGAATTATGATGTTGGCACCCAACTTGCTCAAATTATACCCACTGAGGGAGATCAAAATGATCGCATTCAAACTGCCTAAAGTTCTGACACTTGGATGTTGTATTGCTGTTAATCTGGTTTTGTTGTCAGCTCAGGGCGCTTCGCAGACAACCAGTCCACCTGTTATTTATCAGAATCAGAACGACCCTTGTTCAAGCTCTGAAAGTAGGAGCTCCCTTGCAGAAGATAAGTGTCTGAAATTTACCGAGGCGAATGAAAAGGCGAAGTGCAAGAACGAATACCTGTCAAAAATGGCCGATAAATGCGAGAAAAAGATTATGGGCGATCAATCTGAACTCCAGGATTGCAATAAAGCCTACGAAAAATTCACTGAAAATGACGGCAAGTTGGCTGCAGCTTGTGGAGCTGCTGGGATCGATGGCGACTGTTTCGCTCACGTGGACAAGTGCCTCAAGTGCCAAGGGACAGAGTCGACAGATCCTGTTTGCGCGAGTCTCGATACAGAGGAAATTGATTCGACGGATCCTGACAAAAAGCCAGCTTCGATCTCGGATTTTATGGGGATGGGCCAGGGTTCTTCTGCGTCAACGGGCAAATACACACCTGATCCCAAGAAGGCGGCCCTCAGATACAAGAATTGTCCTGCCATGGCCGGTGTTGATCTCAAAGAGTGGATGGAAAAAGTAAAAGACGCTCAGAGGGAAGTGACAGATTCAAAAAAAGAAGTTGTCGACTTGACGGAAAAGAACAGTGAAATTGAGGCACAGCTTCGAGACACCAAACTTGAAAAAGACAAAGCCATGACTGAAACAGTGGATGCGGCCGAAGATGTGAAACAAAAAATGAACGACCAAATGAGGGACGAAAAAAATGAAGCACGAAAAACAATTTCCCAGCTTCTCGAGCAATCGTCTGCAATAGAGAACCAAATCATTGCTGCCGAGAAATCATACGATGACGCGTACAGTTCCTACCTCAATGCCTTAGCCGCCCTCGATCAACAGTGTCATGCGGCCGCTTTGCAAAAGCTTGCCGCCTTGCAGACAGCTATGCAGGCTAAAATCGACAAGAGTACTTATTCGACAGGATCCTTTAACAGTTTACTTAACGAAGTCGGTGTATCGAGCAGAAAGAAATCTCAATCCATGGTGAACAGAGATTTTCAGCGTTGCAAAGCAGACCCTGCCTACACTTCGACTGCTCAGGCGGCCAAACGATCCCTTGATAGCACTCGGACAGCCGCAAGCAATGCGATCAAAGCACTTAGAGACAAGAAGGATCAAATCTCTTCCACAATCAAAGATGCCAATGAGCGAGAGTTACCTGAAGCCCTGAAAGGGGTGGTAGAAAATGCAAATCGTGATCTTGCAAAGTTGCAGAATAAGTTAAAGCAGTTAGCTCTTGAAAAACAGGCCGCTATTGAGGATGCCAACAAGAAAACCATCCTCAACAATCAGCGCATTGCTCTTGCGAATCAAAAAGCCGCTGTTGCGGAGCAAGTTCTTCAGCAAACCCAAGCCTACTTGAACCAAAAAATGGTCGCTTCAGGTGAAGTCGAAACAGACGGGACGAAAATCTCCGAAGCAATGAGTGCGCTCACTTTGGTCAGATCTTCAGCTGAAACAGTTGTGGCGAGCTGTGGATGCAATTCTGATTCGGAGGGCGCGCAAAATACGTCTTATTGTAAGTCGGCCTGTACGGTTCTCGTTAAATCTCATGAAGAATGGGAGCCCACCACTTCGATTTCGGACTCGATGTTAACTGAAGAATGCTCTTCTTATTCTTCAGCCAAAAAATCATCAGGAGGGGCCACGGCCGCCACCCCACAGAATTCGCCTGTTCAAACCAGCCCAGCAGCGCCCGCAACGAGCCAAGGAAGGGAAAGACAATCCACGACGACTCCTCCAACGACACCAATAAAACCTCCTCCAGCAAGGGCCACTGCTCCTGCAGCACGCTAAGTTCTCCTTATTTAAATAATCATTGCGCTGCGCAATCGGCCTCCTTCTTGAGGCCCTCCTGCTGACAAGCTATAGTGGCCCTTAAATTCTGTTTGCTCTGTTGTTTGCTACTCTCATGTTTATCGCTTTCTGGGGAGGCTCAAGGATATGTCGATTAAGAAAATCATCGCGGCTCTATTAGGATTACTGTTCATCGGGATTGGCGCCGGATCTATATTGGTCCTCTCTCTCTCAGCAGATCTTCCAAAAATGATAAAAGTTGAAGACTATGAGCCTCTCTTGGTATCGGAAGTTTATGACCGCGAAGGCGGGAAGATAGGTGAATTTTTTCGCGAAAAGCGCATGCTCTTGGCGTACGATGAAATCCCTCAGGCGATTATTCAAGCTTTTACCTCAGCCGAAGATGCGACGTTCTTTAAGCATGGCGGGATCAACTACATTTCGACCCTAAGAGCTCTTCTTGCCAACATACGCGCCGGACGCAAAGTGCAAGGTGGCTCGACAATCACAATGCAGGTTGCCCGCTCTATCCTTTTGACTCCCGAAAAAACCTACACTCGAAAAATTAAGGAAGTCATGCTTTCCTACCGCATGGAAAGCAATCTCACTAAACAGGAAATTCTCTATCTTTACTTAAATCAAATCTATTTGGGTCAGGGTTCCTACGGAATTGGTGCTGCAGCTGATATCTATTTTCGTAAATCCGTTAAAGATCTCACTCTCCCTGAGATCGCCCTGCTCGCTGGCCTCCCTCAGGCGCCAAGTCGCTATTCACCAATTTCGAACCCAGGCTCGGCCAAAGAGAGGCAACGTTACGTTTTATCTCGCATGGCGGAAGAGGGTTACATAACTACCGCCGAAGCCAACCTGGCCGCGGCCGCTCCAGTGGAAGTCTACGTTCGAAAGGACTACAAGGAACTTGCTCCCTATTATTTGGAGACCGTGCGACAGCTGCTCGTAAAGAAACTGGGTGAAGAAACGGTTTTGGACAAAGGAATTAAGGTTTTTACCGGACTTGATATCAAGAAACAAATAGCAGCGCAGGATCAAATCAGATTAGGTCTCCGCCAGTTAGACAAACGCCAGGGTTTTCGTGGCCCAAAGGGAAATCTGACAGGAACTGAAAAGGTCGCCGATTTTTTACTTAAATCGCGCAATGACCTCATGGATGAAGCAAGTGCTATCCGCACTCTTAGGTCCGACGGCTCCGTCGAGGACAAAGGAAAGTTAAATTTAACTGGTTTAGACAAAGCAGGAAAGCCCCTGCCAAATCTTCCTTCCTATATCAGCCTGAATCAAATTGTTCCGGGTATTGTCGTTAAAATCGACGACAAATGGGGCCTCGTCCATGTTAGATTTGCAGAATCCAGAGGAATGATTGATTTTCAATCCATGAGGTGGGCGCGGCGACCAGATCCCGGCATCAGAGCTGAGGGTGCAGAAATTATTAAGGCCAGCGACGCGCTCAAGGTGGGTGACCTCATTGACATCAAAGTCATCGACCCTAAATTCCGGTCGGATCGAATCTCAGAGCTGCTCAACTCAATGAAGAAAAAGGCTGGGAAGAACTATGTCGCTCCAAGCGATTTACCAGAATGGAGTAATTTCTGTCTGATCGAGTTGGAACAAGATCCAACTGCTGAGGCTGCACTCGTTTCTATCGATCAAAACAATAATGATTTAATTTCTCTTGTTGGCGGAAAGGATTTTACTCACTCAGAATTTAATCGGGCCCTCCAGGCCGCACGTCAGACCGGATCCGCTTTTAAGACGCTCGTCTACGCGTCCGCCTTGGATAAAGGGTTTACTCCAGCAACCTCACTTATCGATTCTCCGATTGTCTACGAAGAAGATGATGCGGAAGTACAGGACATGGACACAGATGCCATTCTCAAGAAAAAATGGAAACCTTTGAACCATAGCAAAAAATTTAGTGGCGAGACTTTATTTCGTGGAGCCTTAATTCAGAGTTTAAATGTCCCCACCGTAAAAATTATCGAGAAGATTTCGGTTGAATGGGTGGCCGCATATGCTCACCGCCTCGGGATATTTAGTCCTCTGAATTATGATTTCACAATGGCGCTGGGTTCGAGCGGAGTCACGCTCTATGAAATGACAAAAGCCTTTGCCACTCTCGGACGCCTAGGACGTCGGGTATCTCCAATACTGATTCATCGGGTCGAAGACAATAAAGGCAATATCTTGCTCGAAAAAATTGGCCTGGATGAGAGATTCGAAGCTGAGCTCGGTCCTCAGGAAAGTGAATTCGAGCAACGTCGCGTCGCTTACTTACGATATCAAAGTGAAGTGATCCCCAATGATCAAGATTCAAACAACAGCACTACAAGCGAGAACCCCGAGGAATCAAAACAGACAGCTAAAAAAATACCGGAAAGCAATCTAGGGAAGACCGGATCCAATCAAAATGAACTGCCTTCTTATCTCCTGAAAATCGAAGATATTGGCAAGACAATAGACCTTCGCAAAGAACCGCCTTTTTATTTCGACGATCCTGATCAACTCCTTCGTCCAGAGACATCTTATGTCATGACGACTTTGCTTCAAGCGGTTGTTGAAGAGCCTGGCGGTACAGGCCGAGCCGCTCGTGCCCTGGGACGCCCAACGGCCGCCAAGACTGGCTCCACCAGCGGCTACTATGATGCTTGGTTTATGGGTTACACGCCGGATATTGCAACCGGGGTTTGGGTTGGGTTTGACGAAGAAAGATCTCTCGGGAAAGGAGAGGTAGGGGGAAGAGCCGCGCTCCCCATCTGGACAGAGTACATGAAAATTGCCCATGAAGGCCTCCCCGTTCGAAATTTCGCAATTCCGGACGGAATTGTATTTGCCAACATCGATAATACCACCGGCAAGTTGGCGTCAAATACAACTCAATCAGAAAACGTTATTCGGCAAGCCTTCATTGAAGGTACAGAGCCAAGTGAGTCCGCTGCAAAGAATAACTCACAGGAAGAAAAGGATTTTATCAAAGAGGATCTCTCTCAATGAAGAACATCCATTTATGGGGGGTTCGACAGAATAATCTTAAGGACATCGAAGTTGATATTCCAATTGGTTCATTTACCGTAGTTTGTGGCCCAAGCGGCTCTGGAAAGAGTTCTTTGGCTTTCGAAACGCTCTATGCAGAAGGACAACGACGTTTTTTCGAGAGCCTTAGTAACTACAGCAAGCAATTTCTTAATAAAGCGCCGAAACCCGATATCCAGGGTGTCGAAAACATTCCCCCCGCAATATCTATAGAACAGAAAAATTCGGTAAAATCCTCACGATCGACTGTCGGAACAACCACCGAAGTTGTCGACTATCTCAGACTCCTTTATGAAAAGTTGGGTCAGGCATTTTGTCCTCACCACCATCTCGCTCTTGAGAGGGATTCCATTTCTGAAGGTACCGATAAGATTCTTACTTCGTTCGCGGGGGAAAGAGGCTACATCCTGGCACCCATTCCTCCAGAAAACCGCTTGCTCAGTGGGAAAAAATTTTATGACCAACTCATAAAGGATGGAGTCTTAAGAATCTACTGCCCCGCCAAAACCGCCGAGTCCGAAGCCAAAGTCCCCCGTCGAAAAGGTAAATCCGTTCAGAGTGGTTCCACAAAAAAGGTCCTAGCCAAAGCCGTCTCTGACAGTCTCGTTCGCTCCCAACTGACTCCATTCTTTCAAGATAAATTGGGAGAAGTCCTTGACCTGAGCGAGGGAAGATTCAAGCGATATGGCCCACCCAAAGAAGAGTTTTATCTCGTCATCGATCGTTTGGCTTTCGGCTCCGAAGAGAGAGGACGAATTATCGACTCCCTTTCTCATGCTTATTCCGCCTCTCTCAAATACAACAATGAGAGGAATTCGGGTCGGGCCCTCATTGCATCCACCGAAGGAAAGCACCTCTTCGTGAGTGAGGACCTTTCCTGCTCCATTTGTTCCTACTCTTTTCCTCGTCTCACTTCTCGCATGTTCAGTTTTAACAGTCCTCTCGGTGCTTGTCCCAAGTGCAACGGCTTCGGAAACCTTCTTGAATTGGATATACACAAGGTAATCCCCAATTTTGAACTGAGCCTTTCCCAAGGAGCCCTAACTCCATTCACAATGCCAAGCGCGGCAAAAGACCGGCAGGTACTATTCAAATACTGCAAAAAGATCGGCATCAGTTTACATACACCCTGGAAAGACCTTCCCTCAGAACAAAAAAAACTTCTTTGGGAGGGATCCAAAGATTTTTTTGGTGTGACTGGTCTTTTTGAGTATTTGGAGACAAAAAAATATAAAATGCACGTCCGGGTATTTCTATCAAGATACAAGAGTGCCGTTAAATGCAATTCCTGCAGGGGCACTCGTTTGAAACCGGAAATTCAGCAGGTTCTCATTGAAGGTAAGTCGATTTCTGATTTATGTGCAATGACCGTCTCAGACCTGCTCACGCATCTTCATGGATTGCGACTATCCCCTAGCCAAAAAGAAATTTGTGAGGAACTCCACCAGCAGCTTTTAGGAAGACTCAGTTTTCTTCAGGATGTTGGCGTTGGGTATCTGACTATGGATAGACCCACCAAAACGCTCTCTGGAGGGGAATACCAAAGACTTAATTTAGCCAATCAACTGGGTATGGGTCTTTCCCAAACTCTTTATGTTCTTGATGAGCCAACGGTAGGGCTACATCCGCGGGACAATGACAGATTGATCGATATCCTAAAAAGACTTAACGAGTTAGGCAATACTCTGGTCGTCGTTGAACATGACCATGACGTCATACGAAACGCCTCTCACGTCATTGAGATGGGTCCTGGATCAGGCCACCTCGGTGGTCAGATTTTGTTTTCTGGAGATATCAATGATTTCTATCATTTCGAAGGATCCAACACACTGCCCTATCTGAAGGGGCCAAATAGTTGGAGTCTTCAAAAATCAGAGCGGCCAATAGAACCTAAGAACTATCAGTACAAAATTGAGGTCACGGGGTGCACGGGGAACAATCTTAAAAATGTTGATCTTTCAATACCTCTCCATCGGATTGTTACGGTCACTGGGGTCAGCGGATCAGGCAAATCCTCTTTGATCACAAATACCCTCTATCCGGCTCTGGCTAGAACTTTAGGAGTTGAATATCTAGAAAGTCTGCCTTTCATGGAATTACGCGGGGATAATTTTATAAAGGGCGTCCTAATGATCGACCAGTCACCCATCGGAAAAACCGCGCGCAGCAATCCAGTGACCTACCTTAAGGTCTACGACCATATTCGATCCCTTTTTGCCAATACGCCAGAAGCAAGAGCTTTGGGCCTGACAGCGGGAGCCTTCAGCCTCAACGTAGATGGAGGCCGTTGCCCTGTCTGCAAAGGCCTCGGTCACGAAGTCGTGGATATGATATTTATGGATGATCTGGAAATTCCTTGTGATGCATGTGATCGTAAAAAATTCCGTCCTGAAATTCTGGAGATTCTCTTCAAAGACCGCAACATTCACCAAATATTAGAAATGACGGTTGCTGAAGCAATGGATTTTTTTGTCAGCTTTCCGAACATTCGTAGGCCTTTGAGTGTGCTCCGAGAGGTTGGCCTCGAATATTTGCGCCTCGGGCAAAATGCAAATTCTTTGAGTGGTGGAGAATCCCAACGGCTTAAAATTGCGCGTGAATTTAATTCAACCAGTCAGAAATCAACGCTCTATATTCTAGATGAGCCCACGACAGGGCTCCACTTTCGTGAAGTGCATTTACTTTTGGGAGTTCTCAATCGCCTTGTCGAGTCGGGAGGATCAGTCTTGCTTATTGAGCACAATCTTGAGGTCATTCGCCACTCGGACTGGGTGATAGATATGGGTCCTGAAGCCGGGATTGGCGGGGGAGATATCATTGCCGCAGCAACCCCTGATGAATTGACCAAATCCTCAAAAGGATATACTGGAAGATACTTAAAACATTACTTGGATTTTATTCATCGTTCTGAAGAAGGAAAAATGGAAATCGTACCGAGCATCACTAAAATCGAAGATCTATTAAACTCATGAAAGTAATTTATGAGCGGCTCTGGCCAGAACTGGCTGCCTACAAAAAAAGAGTTTTCGTTATTATACTGCTTGGAGCCCTTGTCAGCGGACTAAAGGCCGCTTCGCCAGAACTACTTCGGCAACTGGAATCCGCGTGGAGAGAAGACGATCACACACGGGCCATTCAGATACCAATCTTTATAGCCCTTGTGTGGAGTCTCAGCGGAGTCGCTCGCTACTATCATCTATTTTGGATGAAATTTACTTCTGAACAGGTAGCTGTGAAACTGCGACGCGATTTGATGGATAAGTATCTGAGTTTAAATATTGGCTTCTTTCAAAGCTTCTTGAGGGGTTCTGGCGGACTGATGAGCCGCATGATCAGTGACATCCAAACCATTCAAGGAGGCATCCATAAGATTTCAGATATACTTCGAGAACCCTTCATGGCGATTCTCACTTTTTGTTACGTTCTCTATCTCGACTGGAGACTGACCCTCTTTATTTTAGTCGCTCTACCAATCATCACTTGGGTCATGCGCTCCTTGGCAAAAAGCCTCAGAAAATATGGTCGGAAAAATCAAGAAGCAATGGAGGATTTAACGAAGACTCTCAAAGAGAGTTTGGATGGTACCAGAATTGTCCAATCATATAACTTAGAGGCCGAACTGCGCAGGCGTTTTAATGAACAGGCCGATCATTTTCTCGATACTCAAAAGGAAATCATTCATCGAGAAGAACTCGCAGGACCGATCTCGGAGGCATTGGCCTCGATTACCCTCGCAATGATCCTAATTTATATTGGGCAACAAATTTTTGCGACCAAGCTTTTGATCGGTGACTTTCTTGCTTTTTCTTTCTCAATAGGATTATTGCAAGATTCAGTCAAAAAAATACAAGAGGGCTATATTAAGCTACAGCAAGCTGCCGTTGCTCTTGAACGGCTCAAAAACATCATGGAGATCGATAATGCAGTCGCCGATCCGCAAGAGCCAATTGCCTTCCCTGAGCAATGGAAGGAGATTGAGTTTAACAATGTGAGCTTTTCTTTTGGTAAGGAGAATATCCTCAACAATATAAATCTGACTATTAAACGCGGAGAAATTGTGGCTCTTGTGGGCTCTAGCGGCGGGGGAAAGTCAACCCTCGTTAACCTTTTGGAGCGTTTCTTTGATCCCACCAAGGGTGTCATTTCAATCGGAAAAATCGATATTAGAAAAATGACTCTTCGCGATTTACGCGCTCACATTGCACTCGTGTCTCAGGATGTTTTTTTGTTTGGAGATACCGTTGCCTCCAATATTCGAATGGGCAATCTGCAAAAGGATGAAGCCGAAATCGAGCAGGCAGCTAGGTCAGCGAACGCCCATGAATTTATCCAACGCACCCGTGAAGGATATCAAACTCGCATGGGTGATCAGGGAGCTCTTTTTTCGGGCGGCGAAAAACAGCGAATCAGTATTGCTCGGGCTATTTATAAGGACGCGCCGATTCTTATTCTGGACGAAGCAACGAGTGCCTTAGATAGTGAAAGTGAAGTTGCTGTCCAAAAAGGCCTTGATGAGTTGATGCATGGTCGAACAGCATTTGTAATCGCTCATAGGCTTTCTACTATCGCTAAAGCCGACCGAATTTTAGTACTAAAAGGTGGCCAAATTGTCGAAGAGGGCTCCCACGATCTTTTGCTGAAACAGCAGGGCGAGTACTTTCGTTTTTATCAATTGCAGTCCTAGTTACTAAGCTGAGTTCAAAATTACAGTTTGGCCAACGAAACACTGTCTGGCTATGAATCAGTGACAATAGGACCAAAGGCCAATTTGTCGCCGGACCCACAGCTTATTCTCATGTTCTTTCAATATGTTAGCAGCAGAGTGTCCAATGTATCGACTTTCACTCTTAAGTGTGTCGAGACTTTGGACGATAACTTCATTGTCTAAAAGCTTTGCTATTTGAGCAAACAAAGAGGTGGGTCAAATGATTAATTGGGACGAATTTGAACATATTCACGTCATTAAGAAGCTCAAACAAATCCTGAGTTCCTGGTGGAATATTGATCTTATTTTTACGGATGAGAGGGGACACCTCAGGGGTGTAGATTCCAAGGGCGTTCATTTTACGAACCCAGCTGTCAGTGTCTTTCTTAATAAGGAATCTGCCGCCACCAACCTTTCTGAAACTATCGCGAAATCCATTGAAGATTTGCGCGTTTCAGAAAATCGGTACAGTATTCGAAAATGGGATACGGCGGGGTTTGATATTGCAGTGGTCCCAATACTCATTGATCACGATTTCATGGGAACTGTCGTGGCAATGGGCTTCTTCAAAGATGAAAACAGCTCCCAACGTTTGACTGAAGTTCGCGAACGCCTGGCTGTTTTTGGTGCAAACGGAGACACGATCGACGTTGCGTTGAGCAAACTTCGCTATGTCGAGGATCAGGATCGTGAGCACTTTCTTGAGCTCGTCGAACTGGTTTCGCAAGAAATTGTCACCTTGCACCTTGAAATTACGACTCGCGAAAACAGAATAAAGGAACTAAATAAAGAATTGGGTAGTCGCTACAAATACGACAACATGATCGGCAAATCAAAGCCCATGCAAAGTCTCTACTCCCTCTTGGATAAAATAAAAACTGCTGACAGCACGGTCCTTATTCAAGGTGAAAATGGAACGGGAAAAGAGCTGATTGCCAAGGCGATTCACTATAATTCGCTCCGAAAAGATAAAGCTTTTGTTATTCAAAACTGCTCCGCCTTCAATGATAACCTCTTAGAGTCGGAACTCTTTGGACATGTAAAGGGATCTTTTACAGGAGCTGTCCGTGACAAAAAGGGTCTTTTTGAAATTGCTGATAAAGGCACATTTTTTCTCGATGAGATTGGCGATACTTCTCCGACCATGCAGGTCAAACTCCTTCGTGTGATTCAGGAAGGAACCTTTCTTCCCGTGGGTGGCTTGGAACACAAACGAGTTGACGTGAGAATTGTTGCGGCAACGAATCGCGTGCTGAGAGACATGGTTGAACAAGGGACCTTTCGGGAAGATCTTTTCTATCGGCTCAATGTGATTAATATTCGAGTGCCACCCCTGCGTGAAAGAAAAGAAGACATCCCTTTCCTTGCCGAATTCTTTCTTAATAAGGCACAAAATGGAGAAATGAAAAAGACCTTAACAAAACGTGCTTTGGAAAAGCTCTACGATTACGCGTTTCCCGGCAACGTACGTGAACTGCAAAATGAAATGGAAAGAGTCGTTGTACTCAGCGGATCCGAAACAAAAATCACGGCAGATATGCTTTCCCCAAAAATCCTGGAAGCAAGTGAAAAAGGTAAAATTCAAGGGGCTCGCGTTCATGGAAAGCTAAAAGATGCTCTTGAAGAACTCGAGAGGGAAATGATCAGAGAAGGCTTACGTCGAACAGGGTGGAATAAGTCTAAACTGGCGAAAGAGTTAGGCATCAGTCGCGCAGGACTGATCATGAAGGTCGAAAAGTACGGACTCGATAAGCGAAAAATGCTCAAATAGATGATTTGAGAAAACTTTTCTGGAGTGATTAAAAGTTAATTTGTTCCCCCAGCTGATGGGGGCATTGAATTCACGCTCATCCTCATTGCCCTTGATAAGGCCCCCCTATTTTCTGGCAAAAAACCTGGATATTTTCCCGTGTTTTCAAATGTTTACGTGACTACCCCTGACATCATCCCTTGAGAACTCGAGAAAGCTTCGAGATCCACCCAGTGAGTTGCCCGGTGGGCACAGGTCTTGCGATGTTTCATTCTCGTGAATCAAAAGAAATAGTGGAGTCTTTATTTGAAAGCTCTGGAAACAATCAAGGAGAAATGCTGCTAAGCAGCATAAATCAATTCAAGTGATCAAAACCAATGGTAGCCTCTCAAAGATATTCTTCTCTCAGCCACATTTGGATTCAATATCCACTTCTCTGTTGAGTCGCTTAAATATCATCTGTAAAAAACGCTTTAATTGCACTTTCCAATATTATTCATTTGCTGAACACAATGAAATTCCACTCCGGCCTTTGGCCGTACGCACCCTCCTTGAGAAAAATTCTCATGTCATCATTGACGGGTCTCTGCTCTTGTCGATGAGATCAGAAGGAAGGCTCTTTGGATACGTAGAAGTTTTTTCAGAGGAACAGCTGAAACCTAGGGAGGTCGATCAGCTCAAGGAGCTATTGGAATTCTCCCTTGGCTCTGTTTTTGAGTGCATGGACCATCTTTCAGATATCAGAAGACTGGAGAATGCCATTCTCATGAGTCATCCCCCTGTCAATGTCTTCCAGATGTCGAGCCATCGTCAATTTTCAGATGAATTAACCGATATTCGAGCACAAAAAATGGGTGTCCAGCTAGGTCGAAGAATGGACGAAGTCCAGCGAATGATTCCTGTTCTGATCCTTGCTCGGTCCAACTCTGATATTCAAAAAATGGCTCTCTCTCTGCACGAGTTATCAAATTATCATTTTTTTGTTCACTTTGAACATTTGTCCCCGGACATGAGCTTTCGCACATGTGATTTTGCTGACCTTAGCAGAACAACGGTATTGATTTCCGATCTCTCAGATCTGAAAGATAAAGCAATACTTGATTTGACAGATTTCATCTCCTCCTCTCCCCAATCGATTCAGCCGCGGTTTATCCTTGGAATGAACTCTTGTCATCCAGATCTCCAAGTTAAACTCCCAGACTGTCTCGTAAACTTGATTAAAAAAAGATGCCTCTTTCAATTGAAAATGAATCAGAGTTTTGAATACCTTCGTGATCGCTACCTAGTGGAGAGGTTTGAACAATCGATGCGAGCGCTCCAAAACCCAGATAACGTCTCTGGATAAAACCTCTTTTTCAGGTTGTGTCCCTGCTGATCTTTTGCAAAACTAAATACTATGAGTTCGGTATTTGGATTATTTTTCTTTACGAGTGCACACCAATGAAAAACGTAATCACTTTATTTCCAGAAGCTGTTTCAAATAATATCTTGGCCTTTTTGACGATTTCCCTAGGAACAGAACAATTTCAGTTGGTTCCGCTTGCCGGGGATGCCAGCAGCAGACGCTATTACCGCATCATACTCGATGACCATTCTTGGGTCCTGATGGAGTGGGAGCCCTTTGTTGATAACAATAAATATCCCTTTCTGTCGGTCCTCAACCATTTTTCCAAAAATAAAATTCAGGTTCCTTCTGTCAAAGCTGTTTCAGGAAAAGACGGCCTTGTTCTACTTGAGGACCTAGGAGATCTGACCCTCGAAAGAAAATTTTGGGAGAGTCAGAGCCAGGACAAAGCAATTCCCTATTATTATCAAGCAGTGGACGAGTTGCTGAAGATACATTATACGGCGACCTCAGATCGAACAGAAGAATGCACGGCCTTCGGGATAGCTTTCGATACCGCTAAGTTTCTTTGGGAAATGAACTATGGAAAAGAGCACCTCATTGAAAAGCTTGGAAAAATGCCTCTTTCCCCTCTGGTAGAAAAGGAGTTGCAGCGCGTTTTCTTAGAAATTTGCTCACAGCTCGATAAGCAACCTAAATTTATTTCCCACCGAGACTATCACAGTCGAAATCTCATGATAAAATTAGGAAAGATGCGCGTAATTGATTTTCAAGATGCCCGACTTGGTCCAATACAATATGATTTAGTCAGTCTTCTTCATGATTCCTACGTTGATCTGGACAAGAATTCCATGCAGAACGTGCTCCAATATTATTTGACAAGGTGCCTTAATGATTATGGGCAAAAGATTTCACGAGACGAATTTGATGAGGTCTTTCGATTACAAAGCGTACAAAGGTGTTTTAAGGCATGCGGCAGTTTTTCAAGTTTTTACAACATCCGTGGAGATACTCGATACCTCAAATACATCCATCGCACGATCAATACGGTCTTAAATTATCTTGATTTTTTTCCAGAATACCAATCTTTCAAAAACCTCTTGGGTGACAGTCAACTTTTGCAAATGGATTTCGAAAAAATATGAATGCCATGATATTGGCTGCTGGCCTTGGCGAAAGACTTAGACCTCATACAATCAATCGCGCCAAACCGTCTCTGCCTTTTCTGAATATTCCGTTGCTCGGCTATTCTCACTATTACCTTTCCCAAGCAGGAGTCACAAGACTTATCATCAACACGCACCATGCACCTGAATCGATTCGCTTCGCGACAGGACAGCTTCCTTTTGAGGAGAATTTTAGACTAGAATTCACATATGAATATCCGAATATACTCGGCAGCGGCGGAGGCATTAAGAAGGCCGAGAAATTTCTTCGTGGCCAAGGAAATTTTCTCATCGCCAACGGCGATGAGGTTATGATCGCCCCCTCCGGACTAAGCAACCTGTGGCTAAATCACCTTAAATCCGGGGCGATCGCTACTCTTCTTGTTTGTACCCACAGCGAAGTGGGCTCTCGTTTTGGCGGAGTGTGGGTTAATGACCACAATGAAGTCATTGGATTCGGAAAGTTGGCTCTTCCAGGTGCCGTAAAGGCTTATCACTATACTGGATTGGCTTGTTTGAGCGATCGAATCTATGATCACATTCCAAATAAAGTCCCTCTGAATTTGCTTTATGACTGCCTCACGGCCACAATCAAGAGCGGCGATCCTGTACGGATTTTTGATGAGCAAATGCTTTGGTTTGAAACAGGATCTGAAGCCGATTTTCTATCGGCCACGAAGGATTGCCTCCAGGTCCTCAACCAAGACAACTTGTTTGGCCAGTGCTTGCGTAAAATTATGAAAACATATCATCCCGGAATGACAGAACACAAAAGAGGGATCTGGTTAGGGAAAAATAGCCAGATTTCACCTCTTGCGACTTTCCACGGCAATTGTCTCATCGGTGACAACGTAATTATCGAGGACGGCGCCACTGTTCAAAATTTTGCCGTGATAGGAGATCGCTCAATTATAAGAAAGAATACTCGCCTGGACAAAGCAGTGATTGGGGCGGAAGTTGTGATTCCACCTCAGCACGAGGTATCGAATTGTCTCATCTTTTGAAGATCTACCAAATAACAGAGAACTTTTTCGCTGGGATTTTATTCGATAAACACATTTGCCTTACGTTTTTTCTGATACCGACGATGAATCATCTCAAAAATGTTATCCATCTTAACTCCAATAGGCTCTCCACCAAGCATCTTTTGCATGCCTGCAACGCTGGCCGGATCTCGCTTTTGGTTGAGCTTATTTTTTAGCGACGCCAAATAGGCGGCCATGGGATCCGAGCCGCTCGCAGCTCCACCGTCGCCGGACTCTACGCCAGACCCACCACCTCCGGCCCCGCCAACTCCCATTGCCACAACACTTGGGCCTTCACCATATTTTTCCGCCAATTCCTTGTTAAGAGCCTCTAGGCCCTTGCGAGCCGCAGCCACTTGACTGGGGTCCATTCCAGCCGCAGCCATTGAATCTGCACTACTAAAGGCACCTGTAGGGAATACGCCTTTAGGGGTTGTAACTGTTCCAGCTGTTGGGTTCACCTTGTACCCATTTTTTTCCAATTCCCTCAAATTATTGTCAATAATGGGATTCCCTCCTGATTCGAATCCACCACCACCACCGCCTCCGTCGCCGCCTCCTGCACTGCCTCCTCCTCCGCTGCCTCCTCCTCCGTCGCCACCTCCTGCACTGCCACCTCCAGTATCCGTTGGCGGTTTATAATTAGTTGCATCGGTAACATTATTAGAACTACCTGCTGCGGCAGCCTGAGTCGCTGCTTGGAGAAAAGCCATCGCAGCCATTGGACAGGCCCAAGCTCCTCCCTCGGTCGCACATATCGCCGCTAAGGTACCTCCAGCTGCCAAGTTAATGATCGTTCCCATATTTTGAGAACTGGAGCCTTCTTTAGAACCCTCATTTATACCACCGCCTTCGGTGCCTGATGTCGCGTGAGCCACCAATGAATAGAAAATGAGGAATGCTAATAAGACGTTCTTAATTAATGGAAATATTAAATACACCTTCATAAAATCCCTACCTTCTTACCCAGATTTGTCATCGAATACGCTAGCTTTCATCTACTCATGGATTGATCTAGCTACAGTCAAGCAATGAACGACAAGCAGCGTGCAACTGAGGATACGTCGACCTACTGCCAGTATAATCCAAAAAGCTCCATCTCGAGACATTCTATTCACATAATGAGATCCGCTTGTCTCAAATTGGCACAAACCTAAATCGAATATAGAGAAGGTGTCTAGTCTCTCACCCTGATTTCAGGGGTTTGCGTACAGAACGGATTTTTTCAAAAGCTTTGCAGAAATGTTGCAACTAGTTTTTCTGCTGTATCTCAAAGTCTTGATAATTCTACCAGCCATCTTGATTTGGGGGAGGATTTAATATAGACCCAGCCGGTTCAGAGACCCCGCCGATAGCGTGGTTTCCCGAATGAAGGGCATCGCGACTCACAAGCTTGACAGAGTAGCCCGTTCTCCCTCCACCAGCAGCACAGGACCCAGGAACTTTAACTGTCATATCGTCATCGGGAAGAGAGCATTTCCCAAAATTTTCTGGAAAATCAAAATTAAGGGACTGGTTTGCAGGAGCCCAACTCGTCAAAAGATGAGTCTTTTCTCTTACGAAATAAAAAGAATCAAAACGTCTCTTGTCAAAAGCTGCGGCGTCGTTCATCTGATCCTGAACGGAGTACGCATTGATAGCACCTCCTCGAAAGCCCAAATCTGGTCGAAAAATAGTCTCCGGAGGAAATGGAAATTTTGAAAAATTGGGAAAAATATGAGAAAAATAATTTGCCGAAAAATTCGGCTCTATACCGTAGTAGGTAACATCAAACAAGTCAGGAGCAATAGCTGAAAGTTCGTATCTCCGAACGGGTGGAACCCGATCAAACTCATAATCCCAAGCCAGCGGATCATTGGGAGCACCCGGTACCATACCTCGAAAGGTTTGCTTGTATTCATCAAAGCTTGTTTGCAATGCCAAAAGATCCTTCAAGCCGTTTAGAGCCAATCCAGATCTCAATCCCAACTGATCTCCAGGAAACCGCGAATAATTTGGCAACCGAGTGATATCACTTGGGCTGTCCAGCATGCCGTTTTGCTGAGTGCGCGGGGGAGCCAGAGGATCAGTGCGCGGCCCCACCGAAACAGCTGAGGAACGCGGCCAGCTCGCATGATACCAAGGACCAATTCGTCCGCCGAAGGGTTTGGCGTAGGCCCTGGCCTTCAAACTGATTGCTGGCCCAAAAGGAAAAAATATTTGGCGAGGTCGTGTTTCGGCCATGACTCCCACGTAAGCCATAAACCAAGGGTTTTTTTCAACCCCCATCGACATATGCATGATGTGTGTTGTGGGAGGCTCTGACTGCACCCAAGGCAAAATCTCATTTCCTCCGAGAACATTGAGGGCGTAATTTCTCGCCTCAGCAATCTGTGGGGGTGTTTCGACCAATGTCGCCATAGACCTGCAACCTGAGGAATTGTCGACATCCGTGTAGATAATTGTCGGAATCGTTTGGATTTCAGGAAGCCATTCCTCTCTTCTTACATTGTGAAGTGAGTTAAAGAGATGGATCTGAACTCCACCCGCTGAAGTCTTGTTTGCAAAAGTTAAATTTTTATCTAAGGTTTTCGCTACGCCCGCAAAAACAGAATTTCCATTTATATCTAGAAAATCTTGCGGATTGCCACCGGATAAATTTTGGGCAAGACCAAAAATGGTCCTCTTTCTATGGGACTGATCAATCCGAAATGCCATCATTGAAGAGGCCGCAAACCACCAGTTATAGGCTCCATGCCTTTGACACTGACCATTGTATTGATTTATCAATGAAATCGAAAGGGCCGAAATAACGGCATTGATTCCCAAAAAGGGAGCTATCACGGGCACATTCGGCAATGGAGGAATATTGATTGAACTCTGCCGACAGAGATTCTCACCTTCTGCAACCCCTTTCCAGATAGGATAATAGGTCACACAGGTCGTAGGACGTTCAGTGTCGGGATAAAGAGCATCAGATGTAATATTTTTTCGAACGGGATGTTCGTCTTTTCCCATGGTACCTAAGACGCGATAACGCCAGGCCAAGAGCTTCCATGACTGACGAATCTGGTAATTGGAGTGCCCAATAGCGTTGAGAATTTCTGCTTGCTTTTGAGCTGCGTAGTAAGCTGCAAGATCCACTGAATTCTGAAGATTAATTTTGTCATGAACAACCAGGCCCACATTAATTGACATCGCGAACAAGACAAAAAGCACCTGAAAAATCATTGCAACAAAAATTGCAGTCTGCCCTCTCTCATTAAGAGTGGTTCTCATGAAAAGTAATCCTCCGCAACCAAATGACAACAAACAACCGCTCATTCAAATGATAGCAAAAAATTTGAAGAAAAAGATCTAAAAGAGAACCAAATGAGATAACCTAATGACAAACTTTTTGACAGTGACGAATCTCAGAGCCAGACTGAACAGATCACTCGGGAGGACAATCGACCATGGTCCAGATTCGACTGCGCTTCTTAATCCTTCTCTTTGGTCTCGGATTTTTTGCCTCACACCAAACACAGGCTCATGCAGAAATTATGTTTGAGGGCTATTACAAAGTTATGAAAGGAACCTCCCGAGTTGGCTTTTTTATTCAGCGCTATGAATTTGATATTAATAAAAAGCAATTCATGTCGACCTATTTCATCCAAATGAATAGCGGAGAAGACAATTCCTCCACAATCCCTAAAGTAATTTCCGAAAGTCTCAAAGCCATTGCCGACGACAAATTCCAGCCCATCTCTTATCAGTACACGGTAACAACACCCCAGCTGATCAAAACGATTGATGCCAAGTTTGAAGGTGTCATCATGAAAGCACTTGTTTCCCAGAAAGATCCGGGGTCTCACTCTCAAAGCCCCTCACAAACTCTCACCAAGAAAATTCCAAAGGGCACATTCCTGAGCACCTTTCTGGGGTATCTTATGCTTCAAAAGGCATACTCAGTCGGAAAGAAATTCAACTATTCTGCTGTTGCTGAAGAAGATGCTGAGAGCTACGATGGCGAAGCCTTTATAAAGGACGAACAAACCTTTCTAAATAAGAAGGTTTTTAGAATTCTCAATACCTTTAAGTCCATTCAATTTATCAGTTTTGTCACGGATAAGGGAGAAGTTCTCGGCACTCAATCTCCGCTACAAAATATATCAACTGAACTGGTCCAAAAAGCCAATGATGCCACGCAGGGATTTGTCCTGCCCGCCAGTACTCTTAAATTGCTTTTCGGGAAAGTTCCCGTGGGAACCACTCATTCCCTCGCGGGCTCTTCAGAATCGACGATCACTCCGACAAAATCTGAAGTTCCCCAATCAAAAGTGCCCGCTCCCACAGAGAATCCAAAAAGGATTGGGCCGTGATAAAATTTCTCATTCACAGAATATTCGCCTCGGTCCCCGTCGTTCTCGGAGTTTGTACCCTGACTTTCTTTTTGATTCACCTCGTCCCAGGGGATCCTATTGATATCATGCTTGGAGAGCAGGCTTCCGACATTGATAGGGAGGCTCTCAGGGCCGATCTGCGACTCAACCTCCCTCTCCATATTCAATATTTTGAGTTTGTAAAGAGAGTGGTCAAATTCGATCTTGGAAAATCTCTTCACAAACGACAACCTGTTTCCACTGAACTTCTCGAACGCTTTCCTGCAACTCTGGAGCTTACATGTGCAGCCATGTTTTTAGCTCTTCTCGCGGGTGTTCCACTGGGCGTCGGAGCGGCCGTTCGTCGATCCAGCTGGCCAGATCACGTTGTCACTTTGACCGGACTTTTGAGCATGTCCACTCCTGGAATTTTTCTTGGCCCGCTATTGATTTGGGTCTTTGCTTTGCAATTGGATTTATTTCCGGTCAGCGAGAGAGGAGGGCTTAATCACCTCATCTTGCCAGCCTTGAGTTTGGCCATCCCCATCTGCGCGGTGATCAGTCGGATGACCCGCATGTCTATGTTGGAAGTTGTTCGCGAGGATTACATCCGAGTGGCCAAGGCAAAGGGATTAACCCCATTCTACATTTACGGAAAGCACGCCCTCGCCAATGCGCTCATGCCCTTGATAACAATCGTTGGTTTGCAGGTAGGAGCTCTCCTTACGGGAACTGTGATCACGGAGACAATTTTTGATTGGCCCGGCATTGGTACGCTTCTCATTCAAGCCATTCAAAGTCGAGACTACCCGCTCGTTCAAGGGTGTGTTCTTCTAATTTCTCTCATTTATGTCTCGGTAAATACGGCAACTGACATCGCCTACGGCTTCGCTAATCCTAAAGTGAGATTGACATGAAATTCTTGAATTGGATGAGGTCCCCGAGGGGACTAGGACTCTGTGGAGCTTCAATGGTTTCCTTGGTGCTTCTGCTTGCGCTGTTTGCACCGGTCCTATCTCCGCAAGATCCCAATCACATGTCTCTTTCAGAGCGATTTGCGAGTCCTAGTATCAAACATCCCTTTGGGTTGGACGAAAATGGCAGCGATGTGTTTGCAAAAGTTGCTTATGGAGCACGGATAAGTTTGGGTGTGGGCGTCACCGTCGTCGTCGTGAGCTTGGTCATCGGCCTTATCGTGGGATCTTTGGCCGGAGTTCTAGGAGGGTGGATAGATGGCTTCATTTGTGGCTTTATTAATATTGTTTATTCCTTTCCAAGTTTTCTTCTCGCCCTCGCCCTGATCGCGATGTTAGGACCTTCCATTAAGAATGTAATTATTGCGATGTGTTTGAGCTCCTGGACGGGATATGCTCGTCTCGTTCGAGGAGAGGTTCTCCACTTAAGAGAACGCGATTTTATTCAAACAGTCAAAGCTCTCGGTGGCAGTCGACTTCGTCAGACAGTCATACATATTTGGCCCAACCTCACAGGGCCATTGATGGTCCATTCCACTTTTGCAATTGCCGGAACTATCATTGCGGAATCGGGCCTTAGCTTTCTGGGTCTGGGGGCCCCTCCAACGAGTCCCACTTGGGGCGCCTTGCTGAATGCTGGACGCCGCGTCCTTACTGAGGCGCCTCACATCAGCCTATTTCCTGGATCCGCTATTCTGATTCTTGTGCTTGGCTTTAATTTAATTGGGGACGGCTTGAGGGATTACCTCGACCCACGTCGAACGGAATCTTAGACTCTCAATACCCCCATTTCTGTATCTGGGACTATTTGCCTTTTAAGGCATTACATGGTGGAATTAAAAATTATCCTTCAATTCTTTACTCGGGACCTAAGCTCAGGAGAAAACGTGAAAAAGCAAATTGGACAGCACTTTATTATCGGTCTAAAGGGCAAAGAGCTGCTTCCTGAGGAAGCTCGATTTATCATCGATAATAATATTGGCGGAGTTATTCTTTTTGACCGAAATCTTGAGTCGGTTGGACAAATTCAGAAGCTGTGCAGTGATATCCAGAATCTGCGGCACAAACTTCCTGAAAAGACACCCATGTTTATTTCTGTGGACATGGAAGGGGGACGTGTTGCAAGACTGAAACCGCCCTTCACTCGCTGGCCAGCTGCTGCAAAATTGGGAACTCTCGACTCCACTTCTGTTGCTTTCAAATTTTCCCAAATGATGGCAGAAGAAATGCGATGTGTTGGGATTAACTTAGACTACGCCCCTTGCGTCGATGTTTTAACCAATCCCAAAAATGCGGTCATCGGAGACCGTTCTATTAGCTCAGATCCCGAGGTGGTGGCCAAGATTGCCTCTGCTCTGGCTCGAGGCTTTATCAAAGGTGGCGTTATCCCTTGCGCTAAGCACTTCCCGGGACATGGCGGAACTCTCATTGATAGCCATGATGATTTGCCAATTGAAGAGGCGCAACTCAGCGAACTGATGGACGTGGACCTGATTCCATTTAAGAAAACCTTTCGTGCTCGCCTCGATATGGTGATGACGGCTCACATTAAATTTCCTCATATTGATCCAGACTTTCCCGTCACACTCTCAAAGATATTTATCCAGGAGATTATGCGAGGAGAGTTGAAATATCGTAATTTGGTCATTTCTGATGATCTTGGAATGAAGGCCTTGACCAAACACTATGATATCAAAGCGCTGCCGATCTTAGCACTTCAGGCAGGATGTGATATATTGCTGTTTTGCAATGACTTTGATCAGCAAGCTCTCTCTCTAGAGATGACCTACAAGGCTCTCGCAGCCAAGGAGCTTGACGAAACCCACTTAAACGAAGCGTATTCCAAAATTATTGCCTTAAAACAAGAGAAACTCAGTCATCCTGACCCACTTCCAATGTCGGAAGTGGAAAAATTGGTAGGACACCCAGACCATCTACGCCTTGCAAAGGCAGTTGTAGAAGGAAGTGTTCCCGCTGACCTCCTCGGAACATAAACCAATATTCCGTCAGCCTTGACGGTCATATATTTTTCTACCAATGTCCACCCCCTGTGGATTCGAGGGAACTCCGGTGTAAATCCGGGACTGTGCCGCAACGGTGATCAAAGTTTTTTAATTTTGTAAGTCCGACTACTCGCCATTAATTTTTAACCCGAGCAGGTAGTACATATGGACTCATCTCGTTCTTTAATCATTCACATGTTTGTGGTTTATGCGGGAATCGGAATATTCCTTTCTGTTGGAAAATCCGCAGCGCACGCAATGAATATCCAGATTGAATCAGAAGACCTGATCACAGCACCGCGTATCGAAGCGTTTTCTGAAAGAAGCGGCCTTTGGCCTCACCATGAGAGCCAAAGCACCCAAGATTCAGACGGCCACTCCAATTGGTGGAGTCGAATTCTTGGAGAACCCGGCATCGATAGTCGCCAAGAGGGGATACCCGCAATATCTATTCGGGGTTCTGTAAAAAGTGATCGAACTTTGCTACTGCTTAACGGTATTCCGCTCAATTTAAGCGATGGGATGGGTCCCAGTGGTCTGTTGATACCCGAAGAGATAATCGGATCAAGCGATTTTATCCGCGGGCCAGCCTCAGTCTTTTATGGACGATCCGCATTGGGAGGCGTGATCAATAACCGGACTGAGATTCAGTCCCATCCGAAAATCCAAATGAGCACTGATAGCATTGGAGTTACCACCGCTCAGGGAATTCTCCCCTATCCGTTACCTGGACAAGGACGAGGGCAGGTCTCCGCAATGAGACAAATTGACAAAGGAAACTATCCTTTCAAAGCCATCTCCAGCGGAGTCACAGGAACGCGCCTTCATAACGACAAACAAATAAATCGCTACACTCTTAGCAATGAGACCTCACTCAAAAAATGGAAAGTGAAACAAATCGCCCTTTATGCCGAGAAAAAAGGAAATTACCCTGCCCGAATTGATTCTCCAACAACAAGCTTAACCCCTCCAAGTGGATTGATTGACAACCAAATAGGTCTTTTTGGACTCTCTCTGAATCGCGACCTAAATTCAATAAACTCATTTTCTTGGAACCTATCAGGAATACGCTCTGATCAGAAATATGACTTAGATATGCCCTCGTTTAGCGCGACGCGGACAAATCGAATTTTCCAATCCTTTCAGTTTTCCAGCATAACAAATTCAGATTGGGCCTCACAAGTTTTTCTCGATCAGTTCTACGACGAGTATCAGGCAAGTTATCTATCTGAGGGACCGTTCCATTCAAATGAAATTGAAGGCGGTGGGACTTTACAAATCCCTATTTCATCTGAGCTATCGATACAGCCAGGAGTTCGATATTCCGAAAAATTCAAGAAACTGACCAGTTCTTTTGGCGTGTTTCAAAATACAAATACCCTGAGCAAGTGGGTGACGTTCAGTCAAGGGTATCGAAATCCCACCTTGGCCGATCGCTATTGTGATAATTCATTTTGTCTTGGAAACCCAAGTTTGCAGCCCGAAGAAAGTGAGCAGCTCGAAATTGGTTATGCTACAAAAGCAGAACCGGCTGTGCTCTTCCCCGATTGCAATTTGGATCACAGCATCTCGATTTTTAGAACAATCCATCAGAATTATTTTGAATATGAATTTATCGATGGAAAATACCGTACCGAAAATCGAAGCGGCGCTGTCGTCTTTGGAACCGAGGGCCAGATAAATCTCTCGACAAAATTTCAAATGACGACTCTCTCATTCACCTACCTTGAAAGCGAGAACCTTGATTCAAAAAGAAGCCTGAACCTTGTTCCAAAATTTCTTGGTACACTTGAAACGAAGGTCCCCTTGGGACATGAGTGGCAAGGATGGGCAAAGGTGACGTATATCGGCTCCTATCCTGATCAATTGAACAGCTCAAGTCCCGTGGTCGACCTTGGAAATACCTATCTCGTGGATGTTGGCGCAGTTTGGCACCATAAAGGCTGGAATGCCTCTATCTCCGGACTCAATATTTTGGATAAACCAGTCGAGCGTCAAGTGGGTTACCCCGAACGACAATTCTCTTTTCTCGCTAAATTGTCCTACGAAATTTTGTAGCCTTGGCCCTACCTCCAAGTCTTTTTGATTCACTTGGGATTTCAATCTTGGAACGATCTTTGAATCAGCTTACCTCTGGCCCAAGTACGCCCTCATTTTTAAAGGATGATGCCATGAACACTGTGAACCTAATGCCAAAACGAAAAGGGACCTACCCCATTGGATTGATTGCGATTTCTTTGGCTCTGCACGGATCAATTCTCTATTTAATATTGGTACTCCCCCCCCAAATGGGTTTTCTTCAAGGTAACAAAAATGGGCCAACCCAAATAGAGATTACTGAGGGCGCACCGGAAGTTCAGAAGGAAGTGACACTAGCGCCATCGCCCGATCCAACCAAATCCCCAGTTAAATTAGAGAGACCAGTACAACCAACGCAGCCAACGCAACCAACGAAAGCAACACAAGAAACGCAACCAACACCATCAGTACAAACCAGTATGACTGCTCCAGCAGAAAAGAAGCTAAACCCCGCAGCGCCTTCGGAGGTTTCCAAAACCTCTTCCTCCGCTGATGAGGCAAAAGAAGCTACCGAAGAGAATCCAACAAATGAATCCCCTGCAGAAAATGAACTTGAAAAGAACGCCGGTCCAATTGAAGAGAAAGCAGCAAGCGGAAATGAGGCTGAAATAGCGAACGAAGAAGAAGCTCTTCCCGCAGGAACCCGACTCAATTCTGATTTGAAACAAAGTCCAGGGAATAAACAACCTGTCTATCCTCAAATTGCGCGACAGAAGGGATGGGAGGGCACCGTGGGCCTGACCTACAACATCTCCCCAGATGGAAGTGTTTCCGACATTGAAATCACCCGCTCATCAGGATTTGACGTTCTCGACCAAGAAGCTGCTCATGCTGTGTCTCTTTTTAGGTATCTCCCTCAACAAGAAGGAAGAACATACCATCGAGTGACCTTTATGCTGACGCAAAACTCCCAATCTCCAAAAAAGTGAGACGGAAAACCTGCCGGGTTCTCCCTTCAGTAAATGCCTCAATGGAATAAGAAAGAAAAATAGAATGAGCCTGTTTACTTATCACCAAAAAGCGCTGCTTTTGATTTAGTGCTCCCCTGAGTTCTTTGTTTTGCCTTACGTTTGCGGCCTTTGGCTGCCAATTTCTGCTTTCTGATTCGTGTTGTCTTCTTCGTGGGAGAAGCCATCTTTCCTCCAGTGGGGGTAAAGTTTGGTAAAAAATAGTTTGAGGCGCGAATCCTATCAAAATGGAACTCGGAAGTCAACGCTATGCATCGCCCCGTTGCCATTCCTAACGTCATTTTTAAAGGAATAGTCCAACTTTAATCTTGGGCCAGCAAAAGCCCAACCCGCCGAGACAAAAGTTTTGTCTGCTATTTCATCTCTCTCCGCTCCGACTCGAACGGCCAGGAAGCTGCTAGTGAAAGTCTCAATCCCAAAACCAAATCGATATTTTTTCTGAATATGCTTTTCCAAGGCCTTCGCCACATCAAATCTAAATCGAAAGATTTCATTGTAAAAATATACCGCGCCAAGTCCAAGCTCTGGTATATCCCGAAGATGCGTGGGCAACTTATCACTTTCCCTTGTAAGGAAATGATCCCAGGTTAATCCTATTCCCCAGTCTGGTCGTGGAGCGAACAAAAGCCCGAGAGTGCTGTTCCAAACGGAAGCATCCAATCCACCCTCCTCAACAATATCTCGATAGTGAACGGAAAGTCCGCCTGTAAAATGCCTGGCAAGAAAACCACCAATGGCGACCAGTCCATATTGCTCATCCACAGGAAGTTTATCCGGAAAGGTCCGTCTTTTTTTCAGATAACTGAATCCTCCGGGAACAATCACCCCTTCTGTATTATCGATAAATCCTATGCCCATTACTGTTTCGCCGAAGCCTTTGCCCAATTCTCCATCGGCATAAAAGATGGCCGAAGAAAACTCTCTTGCGTGGGGAAGGATGGCGGGATTCAGAAATTGCCCCTCCTCAGCTTCTGTAGCTGCGCGACCCGTGCCTCCCAATGCTGATGAGATGGGGCCTGTAAAATACTGTGCGCGCGCAAGAGGATTGCAAAAGCCCAAAAAACAAACAAGCAGCGTGATTTTAAAAATCAAAAAACCAAAAGACTCTTCATTCAATTTTACTTTTGTCATCAAGTAAACAGAGGTAGTTGCCTACCTCCGCTCCTCACAGAACCGGACGTGCGCAATTTACGCATCCGGCTCTTCGGGTTACGTTTCGATACTGTACCGAGTCCATTTTCAAGATCAATCACAATACTTCCTAGCGAGGGTTTCGGGATCGGGTTGAACATGAGGCGTCGATTGAATGACTCCCAGGTGAATGAGCGTCTTTGGCTGCGACGGTTGAGCCACTTGAACAGAAGACCAATACACGCAAAGTAAAAGTGCGAGAGCTTGGCCAGGTTGTAGCTTACACCGTAGTAGTTATAGTGCCCAATGATTTTCGCTCGAGCCTTTTCCCAGAGAACATCGAGCTTGTATCTATGGCGACATTCTTTGATCCATTCCTTAAAGGATTGAATTGCTCGGCCCAATCTTTTGGGATTGGTCTTTGCCTTTAGAAATCGTCGCCCAAGCCAGGCTTTCCCCCAGTAGAGGCTAAAACCAACAAAGGCAAGGTCTCCAGTCTGATCTCGAGGGCCAAATTTTCGGATTCCGCTCTTGTCGGCATTGAGCTTCAGACCAAATTCTGCAAGTCGTTGCTCCAGTTCGTCTCGAAATGTTTTCGATTTCTCGAGGTCGTTGAACACAAAGACGGCGTCATCGGCATACCTGACGATTTCGCCGCACCTCTGCCAGTTGCTCTCGAACCACTGATCCAGGGCAAAGTGCAGATAGATGTTTGCTAGGATAGGACTCACAGGGTTTCCTTGAGGTGTTCCTATCGAGCTTTTGGAGAGATCCCCATCGACTGTGAGGATCGAGTTCCTAAGGGTTCTTCGGATGTGCCTAAGGAAGAAAGGGTCCTTTATCCTGGTTTCCACCATTGACATGAGTTTGTCTTGGTCGACGGTATCGAAAAATTTTTCGATGTCCATCTCCACAACGACGGCATGCTTCCCTCTCTTGTTGAGCTCCTGATAGAGACGAGAAAGCGCCTGATGAGGTGATCTTCCACGCCTGAAACCATATGAGTGCCGATGCATGATCGGGTCAAATATGGCTTCCAGGATTTTTGCTGTGTTAAGCTGGACGACTTTGTCCTCCAGGCATCCAACAGCGAGCGGCCTTTTTCCCCCTTGCGGTTTCGGGATAAGAACCTGTCTCGATGGCTTAGGTCTCCAGCCTCCCTTGGCAATCTCATCACTGAGCTTTTCGAGGTTGATATCGAGATCCTTGCCGTATTGATCTTTTGTGACTTGGTCGATTCCGACAGCTTTGTTTCCTTTGATCTGCCGGAACGCCTGGCGGAGGTTGTGTTCGTTCAGATGGTGCATCACATGTGTGAAGCGCTGACCTTGATCGAACTTCCTTGCCGCAGCATCTATCCTGTCGATCCCTGTATAACCCTTGTATGGTCCCTCGGTGGGAACCGGTGGTACAAGTCTCGACGGGTTCGCTTGCCGTGTTTCCCTTCGCTCCATGCGCATTACCACACTTCCTCGCTACTATGAAAACATCTGACTTCTTTAGTGGGAATGGTTTCCGACTTGAGCCTCACGTCTTGCCGAAAATATTTGCTCAACCTTGAGCGACCCACTGAAGATCTCCTGGGTTTCATCAACAGCCTTTCCAACATGCCATGGCCTCGGACCCCGGTGGTGTCACATATCACACTGGCTGTGTGATTCTTTGATATTGCCTTCGCTGCTACATAGTTGCTCGGCCACCACAGGCTAAAGTGTTTAACGGGGCTCAATCCCTTCACGCTTGTCGCATTACGGCCTGCTGGATTTCTGTTTACGCTTCGCAACCCACCTCGCGGTGAGCCACGCAAAACTCGATACACGGACCTGACGGTGTTTCCCGTGACAGAACTTACATCTGTTGGTTGTTGATAACTTTGCCCAGCGCACATATCAGGATTTTCAGTCATTTAGTTCCAAAAAGCATGTGAGCACTTGTCAAATGCTAACCAGACGGTCCACCTGACGCTACACATGCTCCCTATTCCAAGGCTATTTGTAACTCCAACAATGAGAAAATTGCATCATTTATTCAGGAACTGGCCCGCTTGATTGTTGTTCCAAACTCCAAGTGTACCTGGCTGAACCAAATCTCTGGAATCCAGGATCTTCAAACATGCGTCCGGCAGCAGCGCTCCCGTTGTGAGCACTGCACCAAGCCGAACTCGATCCTGAAATCCAGAGATTTGGTTCAGCCAGGCTCCTTGTGTCTTGGATACAACAAATTCACCAAAGGATTGCGGGCCAGTCGCTGTATTAATGTCGAATGGAGGCGCCGCAACTGATACCGGATTATATTTTTTTAATTACCGCACAGAACAGTGGCATCTTATCCGGGAAAGTAGGTTGCATATATTCAACCCGATAAGGCTCTCGAACTATTACTGGGTCTCCTTTCCTCTCGGTGGATTTATAACTTCCATCATCGTTTTGATCGGATCCAACAAGAGTGTAGGGATAAACATTTATTTCCTTGCCATTGAGGTGCCAGTTCAAAAACCAAAGTATGGATCTTAACTGCTCATGATAATATCCAGTCCCATCGGTTGTGTAACAGGCCAGAAAAGCTTCTCCTGGCTGGAGACGCCTCGGCTCAGTATTCGGCGAATCGCTCCTCCTCAATGCACTGGCTTGAAAATTGACCATGAAACAGCCCCCAATTACGGCAAGAGCTAAAAAAAGCATTTTTTTCACAGATTCTCCTTATTAGTAAACGACAGTTCGTAGCCCCAAAATTAAGGCTATTTGACACGTCCGGTTATCTCTTTTGATGCTTTAGGTCAACTATCCACTTGGGATTTAAGCAAAAAAATGACATGGTGCATCTATTTGCCATGATCGCCATCCGAAGTTCAGATCGTTTTTCAGAATGTCGATAAGAAAATCCCGGGTTTAATACAGCGGCTGGCCCGCAAGCCTTCAGTGAATCTGTTGTGTCCAAGACATAAGGTACCTGGCTGAACTAAATCTCTGGATTTCAGGATCGAGTTCGGCTTGGTGCAGTGCTCACAGCGTGAGCGCTGCTGCCGGACGCATGTTTGAAGATCCTGAAATCCAGAGATTTAGTTCAGCTAGGTACCCTTGGAGTTTGGAACAACAATCAAGCGGGCCAGTTCATTGACGAGTGCAGACACTCACGTAATGAGGACAAGAAAGTCCCGTGGCCGTGCAGTCGCCTCCATCATATTTGATGTTTATGGGTGTCTGAGTGGTCGACCGACCATAGCAGTTTCCATTGCTCTGTTTGGGAATGACACATCGATTACCCAAATCTACCCACCAATCTTCCGGACGTAAAATCCTGCGTATCGCCTGTAAAGTGGCGCGATCTTTGTCGGAAGGAGTCAGTGGATCGATTACACGCGAACACCGAACCTTAGCCGCATCGACATCCTCTGAGCGAGCAATAAGAAATTTACTATCATTTGGACAATCCCAGGGACGTAAATTGCCTTCGGCTGGACTTCTTTTCAATAGATCCACTTCTTGAATGCTGTTGATCACGCGATGGATCCCACGAGTAAAAATGGGATGAGGCGTTACACTGTTAAAGCTATTCCCAAGCCCCATACTGAAATCAACTTGGTATCCCTTCCCAAATCCTCTCTTCCGATCATTGGGATCTGGCGAACGAGCAATAACCCCGCCTGCCTGCAAATCACCTGTATAAGTGAGAGCCAACAAACCAGCATCGCGTAGATTATCACGAAGGGATGCTGCAGAAACTTCCGAATCCAAAAAACGCACTGTGGCCTCAACCATCCGACCGGTCAGTCCCGAAATTCCCGAAAAATAACTGATTCGCTCGCTCTCTCCTAAACTCACGAGCCTTTCGGCAATAAGGGGACTATCAAGGGGTGCTAAAATATTCGCAAAATCTTTATTTTCCTGAAGGGTCTGACTTGATGCCAAGACCGCTTGAATATCGTTTCGTTGCCGAACCGCAAATTGAAGGCTTGCTCCCGTATTCTTTTCGCTCTGGTTGAGACTATCCGCTCGTTGACCTGCAGTAAAATTCTTTGTTGCAGTCTGATACTCGGGAGTTAAACGAATACCAGAACCAACTCCATACGCCCCAGCCTTAAACGTAAAAAAGGCGCGAGGGTCAAAATCCGACTCCAGTCCGGAGCAGGACATGTAGGCCAAAGTATCTATTTCTGTGTCAAAGGCAAAGGGCAACTGACTGTTGTAACTCAAGGAATCTGAGTTAGCGATATCCAAAGGATCGGCACAATTTTGAAAACCAAACATCAAAGATATGGCAAGACCACACCAAAAAAGTGCCCGATTCACAATCCCTACTTCGAATTTTCTCACTTTGATCCAACCTGGACCCATTTTGATTGTCCCTCTACCAACTTACCTATCAATCAAAAGAGCACTTCTCGTGCCTAATTCCGTTGAAAAGAGAAAGCAAATGGAGGTTCAAATCTGCCTAATAACCACCTGAAAAAACTAATCTATGTCCATTTTAGTGAGTGCCACTGATTAAAATAGGCCTGCCTACTTCCTGTCCAGCGACCACCCTCTAGACAGACAATCTCATTTGTATGATCCCATTTTAGAGATTCTCAGAATGAAACAGACCTTAAATTGAGGACGGGGCCTGGCCAAATGCCCCTTACTCTTGCCAAGCTACAAAGGCTGTGGTTACGTCTCTCTATGCCAAACACTGTAAAGATTGCTGTGATTCCAACGGCAGGGCTCGGAACCCGTTTCCTTCCGGCATCCAAGGCAATTCCGAAGGAACTATTTCCAATTATTGATCGTCCGATTCTACTTTACATTGTAGAGGAAGCCGTTCGTTCAGGAATTGAGAATATTGTCTTGGTGAATGGCAGAGGAAAAACTGCAATTGAAGATTTTTTCGATACCTCCTATGAGCTAGAAGACCGTCTTGTTAAGACGAGAAAAGACAATTGGTATGAAGAAATTCAAAGAATTAAATCCCTCGCTAACATCATTAGCATTCGCCAAAAGAAGGCGGAAGGGCTTGGTCATGCCGTTCTTGCTAGCCAACCTGTCATAGGAAAAGCTCCATTTGCAGTTCTACTGGGTGACGAACTGATGATTAATTCCCAAACTGAAACTCCGGCCATCGGTCAATTGATTAATAGCTTTACCGAAACCGGCATTTCCACAGTCGCCGTGATGGAGGTCGAAAAGTCGGAAACCGAAAAGTATGGAATTATCGGCCATTCCGGTCAATTTCAGGGAAAATTTAAAGTGGACTTTGTTGTTGAAAAACCAAGTCCGGAAAATGCTCCTTCATCTCTCGCCCTCCCTGGCCGGTATGTGTTCTCCCACTCAATATTTTCTCTCCTTCAAAATCTCTCCCATGGAAAGGGTGGAGAAATCCAATTAACGGACGCGATGACCGAATTGGCGAAGTCCGAAGGCCTCTTCGCTATGAAAGTCCATGCACAAAGATATGATGCGGGAGACAAGCTCGGTTACTTAAAGGCAAATATTGAGCTCGGGTTAAAACACAACGAAATCGGGGAGCCACTTCGAGACTATTTGATTGGGCTCGCCAAGAAATTGTCATCATGAGGATTGTCATGAACTGCCACAAATGCTTTCAAGTCCTTTTTTCTGTTCTCTTCATCTCATTTGCCCAACTGGGTTGGGGTTATATACCGAACCTTAAGATGATCCTTTCTCGCACTGCTGAAAATCATGGCCACGGCATCTACCGAGTTGAACAAGAAGTATCATTTCAGGAGGGTGAGGAAACATACCTTGTGCGCGAGGTTTGGTCAGTGAAGGATTCCCAACAGATGCGCCTCGAAGCCAGGGGTCGCAAGAAGGCAGAGAACCTTTCTTATACCTTTATTTACGATGGGCAAAACCGCTACTCGGTGGATTCCAATGGAATCCGAAAGTCATCGCGTCCCGCCGATAACTGGTTTGAACCCTATTTGTATTTTCGCTTTCAAAAGCATATTCGTCCTCGAATGGTTTCTGAGAGAATTATTCCAACAGAGGCCTTGGAAGAAAAACTTTCGCCTATTGATCCCACGAAAAACCGAAACAAACAGGATTTTTTGCGACTCTCAAGGGTCGGTGGTGTCATCACCTATGGTATCGGTCAAGCGCCACCACAAGGTGATTCATCGGCCCGACCTGGCCTTTGGATTGAGCAAGACGTATTTAATGTTCGAAAGATAAGGCTGCCGTCTCAAGCTGTTATCTCCGCTGATGAATATTCCATTTTTGCCAATCGATTTGCTTTGGCTACCAAACAGACCGTTCGGTGGGAAGATAAGTTGGCCCAAATTAGAGTCATTAGCGTAAAATCATTACCAAATACCAAGGAAGTCCTGAGACTTTTTGAAGCTTCAAGTCTCGATTTTGGTAAGGATCCTACTGTCGCAAATAAAACCTCAGATATAAGCCCTGTAGATAATTTCTATAGCCGGTTTCGATAGAACCCAAATGGAAAATATCAAATCCGAGTCTCACTGTTTGGTCGCAGTCGATGCCCCTCTCCCCCCGCTCACTTATTCCATTGATTCCAGCCTCGCCGAAATACCGTCTCGAGGTCAGCACGTTACAATACCCCTTGGGAAACGCTCCGTTTCCGGTGTTATTCTTAGTTCAGCGGTCAAATTAGATTCAGAGAAATTCAAAATCAAAAACATCCAATCCGTGAGCGAAACACTCCCCCCCATTCCAGAACCCACTCTTAAATGGGTTGAGTGGTTAGCAAAATACTATTTTTTTCCTGTCGGCCAGATTGCAGCTCTTTGCTCTCCTCCACTCAAAAAAGAGGGGCGTGGATCAAAAAAAAAATCCCCTGTCCCCGAAAACTCAGAAGATATGCTCTTGGATTTGACGGAGGAACAGCGCAAGGTGACTGACGCAATACGGCTCAAGCAGGGCTTTCATGTGCACTTGCTTCATGGTGTGACAGGCTCAGGAAAAACAGAAGTCTACCTTCAACTGTTGTCAAAGATTCTGGAAGATGGAAAAAAGGGCCTCGTCCTCGTTCCTGAGATATCCTTAACGCCACAACTATTAAGAAGATTTGCCGCACGCTTCCCAGATCAGGTAGCAGTGATTCATTCCCATTTGACAAAGCGCGAACGCACTGAACAGTGGTGGAGCATCATTTCAGGACAAAAGAAGATCCTTGTGGGCGCTCGTTCAGCCCTTTTTTGTCCCATTCATGATTTAGGAATTATTATCGTCGATGAGGAACATGAGGCAAGCTTCAAACAGGATGATTCCCTTAAGTATCAAGCAAGAGATGCGAGCATCATGTTGGCCCGATACCACGATTGCCCAATTGTTTTAGGAAGTGCTACGCCCAGTCTGGAATCTTGGCAAAACGCCCTCATTGGCCGCTATTCATTGCATTCACTGAGCAAAAGGGTCGCCGAGCGATCTATGCCCCTTATCGAAATCATCGACATGAAAAAGGAGCGCGAACAACGGCGATCTCATGAGAATCGAGGTCAGCTGCCGTTTTGGTTAAGTCACAAATTGCATGAATCGCTGATTCAGTGTTTTGAACAGGGCGATCAGGCCGCCCTTTTTTTAAATCGCAGAGGAATCGCTCAAACGATATTTTGTCCCTCCTGCGGCATCACCTATGAATGTCCTAACTGCTCCATCTCTCTCACTCTTCACGGAACAAATCATCTCGTCTGTCACTATTGTGATTATCACGAAAAGCTTTTTGACCACTGCAAGAAATGTGGTTCACTCGATATCGGTCCTCTTGGATTGGGGACGGAACTCATCGAACACGACGTTCGTCTGCTTTTTCCTGAAATAAAGGTGGCGAGAGCTGACCGAGATGAAATTCAGAATCGACAAGATCTCGAGAATATCATTTTTTCATTTGAGAAGGGTCAGGTCAATCTGTTGATCGGCACCCAAATGATCGCGAAAGGCCTGGATTTCAAGGGACTGAATCTTGTAGGATTAGTGATGGCCGATGTCGGGTTTAACCTCCCAGATTTTCGAGCTTCAGAGAGAAGTTTTCAGCTCCTACTGCAGATGGGAGGAAGAGCAGGAAGACACTCAGATCTTCCGGGCAGAGTAATTATTCAAACCTACAACCCCAGCCATCCAAGTATTGTTCACGCGATCAAAAGCGATTTTCACCAATTTGCTCAGGAGGAACTCCTGGTGCGAAATTCCCTTCATTATCCACCTTTCAGTCGCCTTTCATCCTTTCGAATCCAAGGCAACAGCCTTGAAGGAACAGAAGCCGTCGCCCAAGTCTTGGGCAGACGTTGCCAACTTCTTCGCACGCAACAACATGCCTACAGGGCGATTGAAATTTTGGGTCCGGCACCTGCTCCATTGGCAAAGTTACGGGGTAAATACCGATTCCAAGTCCTCATCAAAAGTCCAGAAGTTGCCTTGTTGAGTGCCTTTTGCAAACAAGTTCTGAGCGACGAAAGTTGGGTCCAGAGCGGCGTCAAAATTCAAATTGATATCGATCCTGTCAATTTGCTCTGAGTGAATTCTCCCTTTCCATCCGACTCAATAATCTTATAGAATAAAATTAAGAACTCAAAAAATCGAGACTTCTATTAGCGCTGATGCTTGCCCAAGATGTGGATCACCGAGTGACGAGCTTTTCAGAATTGAGCCCGGCATGCGGCTTGCTTTGTCTGCAGATTCAAAGGGCGAACAGATTCCAGAGTCAGCTTGCCCAAGTTGCTATGAAGAACTCACTCGAAGAGTTTCCAAAGGCGTTAAGTTACGTATGGAAGCTCAGGCACGTGAGCAAAATCGAGCAGTACTCTGGAAGAGCCGTGTTGGTCTCGTGAAACAGGCTCGCCAATTGATGCATCAAAAAGCCTATTCCGAAGCAGCCGTTTCTTATGAGAAATATTTGCGTATAGTCGAGATTGTTTTCCAAAAAAAAATGGGGGAATTGAGCCCTGATGTTTTCAATAATTCCAAAAGATCAAAAGAGGTCACTGTAATAACTTCTGTCTATTGGGATTTACTCCGAATTTACGATATGAGTCCGCGATATGGAGATCGACAAAAGCGCACAGCAAATAAATTAGCTGAATTTATCAAATATAGCACGATCTTTCCAGATATCATAAAGCGAGCCGAGGCGTTCTCTCGATCCGCTAAAAATCCCGAAATCATCAGACAGTTTCTTCGCGCCTCAGGGGGATTGCGTGGCGCCTGCTTTGTTGCCACCGCGGTTTTTGACGATTCTCATTGTTCCGAAGTTATTTTACTCCGTCGCTACCGTGACGAGGTCCTTCGTCATAGCCTATTTGGGCGAAGGTTCATTTATTATTACTATCGCCTCTCCCCTCCCTTGGCTAAATTTGTCAAAGCATCACCTCGGTTGAAAAAATGTCTTAGGGGTCCTATTCGCTTTTGTGCGGAGCGACTTTATAAAATTCCTTGAATTGGTAACCCGCCTCAGCGAGTTTAGGACTCTATGGCGACAGCAACAAATTCCCAGCTCTACGATTTTATTGTCATAGGTGGTGACCTGTCCGGTTTGTTGATTGCTCAGGCTCTCGAATTTGGTGGTTTAAAAGTTGGTCTCATTGATGAGAATGAAACCATGGGTGGTTCTTTTCGCCCATTTGATGTCAATGGTCAAATTTTCGAATCAAATCTTGGAATTATCAAGTCTTCTCCGGATTCCGAGCATTTATTGAAATGGCTGGAAGGCCAACTCGGAAGGCCAGTGCTTGGCTCAAGACTCGAAAATTCGCCCCTTACTTTTGAGGGCGGAACCTTGAAAACCTTTATGGGATTTGGAGATCGTAAATTTGACTCCCTTGAAATACTTAACCAGTACAATCAAAACTGCCTTATTGAGCTCAAGAGCCAGCCAGATGAGTGGATAAAGCACTTGGCTGAGACATTCATTGAAGAGAAAATACCACAGTCCATCGTGACAAAATTGAATGCGACAAATAATTCGATGGAAGTGACCATCAATGGCGCGCGAACCCTGATCGCAAAAAAGGTCATATATACCCCTGTCGCGAAGCATCTCCTAGCGCTCTTTCCCGAGAACCAACTTTCAAATCGCTTACGTCAGCGTCTTGCAAAGTCACGTCTCTACACTTCAGTAAATTTGCAGTGCTTACATAAGACAAACAGTGTTGCCGCATCTCCGGCCCTCCATTTCCTCTATGGGGCAAAAGATGAATTTGAGCCCACCTTGGGACGGTTTTTCAAGTCCCGCTATGAATCTTCTGGCCAAACTTCAGTTTGGATGGGGCTTCTCAACACTGACCTCGCCGAAGATTCAGAAGCGATAGCTAATCTATTAAGAGAAATGAAGAAGCAAATTAAGAGGGCTTATCCTGAATTTTTTGAAAGTCTTTCTGCCGAAAAAATTGTCGTCAATGAATGCAGCCATGGAGTCGTAGACCTCGGCTTGAAAGTTCCGGGTATCGTTCCCGAACAGCCCCACCTCTTTCTTGCCAATCATACACAGACAGGTCTTCCGCCTTTACAGGGCTCAATCATGGTCGCTCGCCTTGCCCTGGAATGGGCCTTGGGCTCCGAATCAGGCCTTGGGGCAGAATCGCCGCAAGGTGGTTTCTCTAATTAATTCGGTAAGTTGTCTATTTCGATGTGAGTGTTTCCAAAACCCCAACGGGACTCTGTACACCTTCAGGCTATTTACAGACCCCTATTGCCCTACCACGCTGCTTATGCTAACAGTAACCAGATTTTTTAACTACACACCTCCTCGTATCTTTGGTCCCAAGTGGCAGTGAGGGGGGCGGTATAACCAGAGAGGATATCTATGGCCAATCTTACAATGAAGGAAATGCTCGACGCAGGTGTTCATTTCGGACATCAGACTCAGCGTTGGAACCCAAAAATGAAACCCTACGTTTACACTGACAGGGGTGGAATCCATATCATAGATTTGCAAAAATCAGTCGGACTCGCTCGGAGAGCTGCTGAATTTGTTAAATCAGTGGGTGCAAATGGGGGAAAATTAATTTTCGTCGGAACAAAAAAGCAGGCCGTAGAGCCCATTAAGGAAGCCGCTGCTCTTTGTGGACAATACCATGTAACAAAGCGTTGGCTCGGAGGAATGCTCACCAATTTTCAGACAATTAAATCAAGTATCGATCGACTCAAAAAAATTGATCGCATGCGAGAAAAAGGTGAACTTGATTTTTTCTCCAAAAAGGAGCGGGCCCGAATAGAGAAGGACTATCTTCGTCTTTTGGAATATTTGGACGGTATCCGTGAAATGAAGGACTCTCCCTCGGCGATGTTTGTCGTAGATCTCAACAAGGAGCATATCGCCGTTAAAGAAGCTCGTCGGCTTGGTATTCCTGTCATCGGCATTGCAGACACCAATGTAGATCCAAATGAAGTTGATTACCCCATTCCTGGTAACGACGACGCAATCCGCTCAATTAAGCTCTTTTCAAATATGGTGGCCGAGTCATTTCTTGAGGGTGTCAAGCTTTGGGAAGAAAAACTTCGTTCAACTGCTGACAAATCTGCATCTGCTCCAGAGAAGGCGACAGCGTCTGCTCCGTCTGTCGCTCCAGTTAAGGATACTTCTCCCTCTGATGGCGGACCATCTGTTGTCAAAGTCAGTCGTGGTCGTAAACTTGTCGCTGCTGGTCTTGCTGATGAAGTTGAAATTGCGGCCGAGTTGGAAGTTGCCCCCGAAGAGGCCGTTGTTCCTGAAAGCTCAGAAGAATAGATGCGCACAGCCTGATGTCCCTCGGACTTGGGCGAAGCAAAATGTAGGGCCTCTCATGATCTGTCAGCAGTGAGGGGATCCCATTTTTGGAATTGGTAAGAGATTTAGGTAGAAAATATTTAAAAGAGGAAAGCTATTATGACAATCAGTGCTTCTCAAGTAAAGGATCTCCGCGAAAAAACGAGCGCGGGCATGATGGACTGTAAAAAAGCCCTCGAAGAATCGCAAGGTGACTTTGAGAAGGCCGTGGAATGGCTTCGAGTGAAAGGCCTCAGTAAGGCTGCAAAAAAATCAGGTCGGTTGGCAGCTGAAGGTCTCGTCACTTCTTATATACATGCGGGAGGCCGCATCGGTGTTCTTGTAGAAATCAATTCTGAAACCGATTTTGTGGCACGCAACGAAGAATTTCAAAAATTTGTGAACGATGTGGCTATGCACATCGCTGCAATGGCGCCCTGCTTTGTTCGCGAAGAAGAAATTCCCGAGGAAGTTAAAAATAAGGAGCGAGAAGTACTGATAAATAAAGCCCTTGAAGAGGGTAAAAAGCGCGAATTCCTGGATAAAATTATTGATGGCCAAATGAAAAAGTGGGCCGCAGAGTCGTGCTTGATGGGACAAAAATTTGTCAAGAATCCAGACGTCACGATCCTCCAGCATTTGCAAGAAACCATCTCCCGAATTGGCGAAAATATCGTGATCCGTCGATTCGCTCGCTACGAATTGGGCGAAGGTTTAGAGAAGCGTTCAGAAAATTTCGCTGAAGAGGTCGCGGCACAACTGAAGGGGTAACAGATTGGCTAAGAGCAAGTATCGAAGAGTCTTGTTGAAACTCAGTGGCGAGGCTCTCGCCAGCAAGAGTAATTCGATAGATCTTGAAATTATTGAGAGGGTTGCAGCTGACGTCTCTGAAGCCGCTGCTCTCGGGGTACAGATTGGAATAGTGATTGGCGGCGGAAATATTTTCAGAGGAGTTGCGGCTTCGGCTCGTGGTATGGATCGGGCCAGCTCAGATTATATGGGTATGCTCGCCACCGTCATCAATGGATTAGCTGTCCAGAACGTCTTCGAAAAGCACAATCTCTCTACCCGTGTACAGACCGCTATTGGGATGGCTGAAATCGCGGAACCCTATATCCGCCGACGTGCCATTCGCCATTTAGAGAAAGAACGGGTCGTTATTTTTGTTGCTGGCACAGGAAATCCTTATTTTACAACCGATACGGCTGCGGCCCTGCGTGCAATGGAAATTAATGCAGACGTCATCTTAAAGGCGACAAAAGTAGATGGAATTTACGATAAAGATCCCATAACTCATTCAGATGCTATAAAATTCGATAGAATCAGTTACATGGATGTCTTGAAAAAAGGTCTGAAAGTAATGGATTCTACTGCGATTAGTCTCTGCATGGACAACAAATTGCCGATAGTTTGCTTTAATTTACTTGCGCCAAATAGTATCACTCGAGTGATATCTGGCGAGAACATTGGAACAACTGTCTTTTAGAATTGGGGGGAAACATGGTCGAAAATATTGTTAAATCTACCAAAGATCAGATGGAAAAGGCTCTTTTGGCATTGGCTGGTGAACTAAAAAAAGTGAGAACCGGCCGAGCTCAGGTGTCAATGTTGGATGTTGTGAAGGTCAACTACTACGGCAGTGCCACTCCGCTCAATCAAGTTGCGGCTGTCTCTTGCCCAGACGGGAAATCCTTTTTAATTCAACCCTGGGAGGCATCAACTCTCAAAGAAGTTGAGGCCTCAATTATTAAAAGTGATCTGGGAATGAGCCCTCAAAACGATGGAAAAGTCATCCGCCTTCGTCTTCCTGATTTAACGGAAGCCCGTCGCAAAGAATTAGTAAAAACTATTAAAAAGATTGTGGAAGATGCCCGGGTGGCTGTACGAATGGCAAGACGTGATGCCAATGAATCAGTAAAGAAGTCTGCCAAAGATAAAGTCATCAGCGAAGATGAACAGAAACGCCTTGAAGGAGAGATACAAAAATTGACTGATGGTTATGTTGATAAAATTGACAAAATATCCGAGGAAAAAGAGAAAGAACTCATGACAATCTAGTCAATGATAGAAAATCTGGAGCCCTTTAGAGTGACCCTGCCAACACACATCGCAATAATTATGGACGGAAACGGCCGTTGGGCCAATGCCCATGGACATCATCGTTTTTTTGGGCATGTGCGGGGAGCTCGGGTAGCTAAGAGCATTATTGAGGCTTGCTCATTTCGGCGGGTTAAGTTTCTTACACTTTTTGCGTTTAGCAGTGAAAATTGGCTCAGACCAAAAGACGAAGTCAATCTCCTGATGAAATTGCTATTTAGTCGGCTCAATCGTGAGCGAGCTGGACTGGTTCGAAATAATATTAAATTCAAATGTATTGGCGATTTAGAACGACTCCCCGCAAAGGTGAAGGAGGCCGTAAACCAGACGATCTCTGCGACTGATCATTGTACGGGAATGACTTTGATTTTTGCTTTGAGCTATGGAGGTCGACAAGAAATTGCTAGCGCAGCGAAGAAAATCGCCTTCCTTGTCGGCTCTGGACAATTACGTCCCGAGGATGTTAATGAGGAGCTCTTTCACTCTCAGCTAGAATCTTCGGAAATTCCCGACCCAGATCTCATCATTCGCACAAGCGGAGAATCACGCCTCTCGAATTTCTATTTATGGCAATCAGCCTATAGCGAATTCATGGTTTTTCCCAAAATGTGGCCGGAATTTACTCGGAATGATTTGGATCTCGCAATAGAATCTTTTAATCTCAAGGAACGTCGGTTTGGTAAGACCAGTGAACAGTTAGGCTCAACTCTCCAGGCCTCATTTCGCAGTTTAAAAGGCGAAATTTAAGTGAGTTCCAACTTTATGGGGCTCCAAACGCGAATTCTCTCAGCTTTGGTAGCGGGGGGGGCATTTGTCGCTATTGGTTTTTACGGCGGCCCATCAGGAATCGCAGTTATTTCCTTTGGGATTGTCATGCTGGGCTGTTATGAATTTACCCAAATTGGCTTTCCTCCAGATGAGAAACTACCTCCATTTTTGAAAGTTCTGTTTCTTGGTAGTTGTTTTGCCTTTATTTCTGCAGCACTCCTCCTCAAACCTGTTACAGGCTTGGCGACTCTCGCTTTGACGTCGATGATCTTTTTCTCCTGCTTATTGAGTGCACTTCACAAAACTGTTCCATTGGAAATGATTCGCAAACTGTCGTCCTCCCTCATTTTAGGTTTAGTTTACACTGGTCTAATGCCGATTTTTGCCCTTAAAATCCTGTTTCTTCCTGATGGCCTCAAATGGTTTTCACTCATGCTTATTGTGGTTTTTTCCGGCGATACCTTTGCCTATTTCGTTGGCCTTTGCTTTGGCAAACGCAAGCTGATGCCCTCAGTTTCTCCTAAAAAAACAGTCGCCGGAGCCTGGGGGGGACTTATGGGGTCTGGACTTGTCGCCTGGCTGGCAGGAGTTTACTTTGTTGATAAACATGTGCTTATGTTGTTTGTCACGGGCTCTATTGCAAGCGGCTTCTTTGCTCAATTCGGAGATCTCTTTGAATCACTTCTCAAGCGCGTCAGTGGGCACAAGGACTCTGGCAGTATTATGCCAGGACACGGGGGCGTCCTTGATCGTTTGGATGGAATTTATTTTGCCTCTCCTGTTTTCTTTATTGTGGCTCAATCACTCAGTTAGGAAGCGCTGTGTTGAATGGGTTTTTGGGTACCTTAGGCGAGTTACTCCCTGAATTTCATTCCAAATCTGAGAATCTTTCGCTTGCTTGGCGGTTTTTGCTTTGGTGTCGCCGCTCCTACATTTAGAATACCGAAATGGATTTAATTCTTAATTGGTTACAATCGGGACTTTCTGCAATTGGGCCCTTCCTTATTTTGTTGGGCCTTCTTATTTTCGTTCATGAGCTCGGCCATTTTTTGGTCGCCAAATGGTGTGGAGTAAGAGTTGAAGTTTTTAGCCTTGGATTTGGCAAGAAAATTTTAAAATTCACTCGTGGAGAGACCACTTACTGCATCTCGATTGTGCCTCTTGGCGGATATGTCAAAATGTACGGAGATGACCCAACTGCAGAAATACCAGAAAGCGAAAAGTCCCGGGCCTTTCTATCCAAACCAGTCATCCAAAGAATAGCGATCGTTTTGGCAGGCCCTCTGATGAACTTTCTATTTGCAATACCACTCTTTATGGCTGTAGGTCTCAATGGTGAACTTGTCCCGGGGCCGCGATTAGGAGATGTTGAACCAGAAAGTTCTGCCTTTCAGGCTGGCTTTCGTTCAGGCGATAAGATTCTCTCGATGAACGAGGAGGCCATTTCCTATTGGTCACAGATCACCAAAAAAATTGAAGCCTCCGTTGACCGTGAAATTCAATTTAAGGTAATCCGATTCGAGGGCGGAGAGACTGTTTCGCTTAAGGCTTCTCCGGCTCTTGTGCCCAACGACAATATACTCACTCTCGATACTCTCGTCCCAAGAATTCCTGGGCTTGATCCAAGTGGGCGCTCTTCAATGGTTGGGGTTTCCTCGCCTCAGTCACCTGCTGCCCTCGCCGGATTAAAGACTTTTGACATAATCACTTCCATAAATGGGGTGAAGGTCAATTCCTTTTGGGAGCTCGAACCCACCCTTCAAGCACATAGAAATAGCGAAAAGTTGGAACTGGTGGTTCGTCCTTACACAGCGAAAGCGAATATTGAAAATCGGACGGTTGTGCTAACTGATTTTCACAAGCTTTCCAAAACGGTTGATGAATCCAAATCCCTTCTTGATGTCTTGGGACTCGAAGAATCTGATCTGTATCTGCTTCAGGTTAAGGAGAATTCTCCGGCCGCTCGAGCTGGCTTGAGAGACGGAGATAAAATCATCGGCCTCGACAAAACCCCTGTGGAGAAATGGGATCAGGTTCTCGGAAAGGTCAAAGCTTTTAAGTCTGAGGACAAGCTCATTCATTTTTCAATTGCACGTGAGGGCAAGGCAATTGATGTTGATATCGCACCAGAGATGACTGAGGTCATGAATCGCAATCAGAAAGAAGAGAATCGCTTTACCGTTGGAATTATTCCGGCAATTCTGGAGTCCCAAGCCGAACTCACTCTGTTTCGGGTAAATTCTCCTGCAGAGGCCGTCTCTTATGGATTTGAAAAAACAATCGACTGGACCAAAGCTATAGCGGTTAGCTTTCTCAGAATCCTTACGGCCCAAGTTTCGCATAAAAATATCGGTGGGGTCATTACCATTGGCAGAGTGGCGAGTCAGACTTTCGAAATGGGCATTTCGGCATTTTTGAGAATGATGGCCATCATTTCCATCAATCTTTTTCTGATTAATCTTCTTCCCGTTCCTATTTTGGACGGTGGACACCTGGTATTTTTTGTCATCGAGGCCTTGCGAGGAGCCCCCCTGAGCATGAGAAAAATGGAGATTGCCCAACAAGTTGGGCTTATCCTTCTTATCTCTCTCATGGTACTATCCTTGTTTAACGATATAACAAGCTTTGTGAAGTCTCCTTAGATCTGTTAACAAAGTGGGTTATGAAATTAGTACTAATTGCAGAAACGAGCTCTCCATGTGGCGGGCTTTCACTCCTGGAATGTTCAGATAAATATTTAGACGCCGTCGTCAGAGACTGCCAGCAGTGGCAGCGCGAATCTTCACATAGCGAAGTCGTGACCGGGGCCGTTAGAATCCTGCTGGAACGAAATGCGCTTCAATTGAGAGAAATTAATCTTTTTGGAGTGGGAGTGGGTCCTGGGAGTTTCACGGGTATCAGAGTGGGAATCAACATGATGAGAGCATTTGCCTACTCCTTCAAGACTCCCCTTTTTGGGTATTCTAGCCTAGAAGCCCTGGCTTTAAGCACTCATCGACAAGAGCTCCCCATTGTCTGTTTGGCCAATGCCTTCAAAAATATGATTTATGGAGCCACTTACACATGGACAGAAACGGGCTCTCTCCGAGAAGTGGTCTCTCCTCGTGCTGTGGGCTTAGATCAGATCTCTCAACTCTTCAATGGTCCCTCGCTCGTCGTAGGGAACGCCTTCGATATTTATCAGAAGTTTTTTCCTCACAACATGCTCAGTCTTATGTCGCGCGAAAGCATCAGCCAGACGAGCCACAAGTCCAGTTTTTTTCCTCTCGTTTGGATCTGCAAGCCAGACGAGATACCCAAAATGATTGGCAATCCGTTAAACCTCTTTATATTCGCGCGTCTGAAGCCGAAGAGAAGCTAAAGAAGGGTCTACTTAAACCCTTACCAAAGATTTGAGAAACTGAATGTCCGACGTTCGGGGTAACGACAAAGACAAAGTCTTTTATCTGAGAGGAATGATGAATTCCGACTCTCGCATTATTTCAGTTGGAGGAGGCAAGGGAGGAGTAGGAAAGTCATTTTTTAGCTCTGGCCTGGCTATTTTTATTGCAAACCTAGGATACGATACTCTTTTGATTGACTTGGATCTGGGTGCCGCCAATCTTCACACTTGCATCGGAGAAGATACACCTCCCCACTCGATACATGACTTTTTAACTGGCAAAGTAGCTAATTTTGAAAGCCTCGCCGTTCAAACCGGCCATCAAAATCTCCGGTTTATCAGTGGATCTAACGATTCCTACGACATGGCAAACATCACCGAAGATCAGAAAACACTTCTGATGTCTTCTATTTTTCACACGAAGGCCGACTTTATCATTCTTGACCTAAGCGCAGGCACTCACTCAACCACCTTGGATTTGTTTTTGATGGCAACGCACCAATTGATCACTGTGACTCCAGATCCTTCCAGCGTTGAAAATGCTTACAGATTTATCAAATCTGCGTTTTTCAGAAAAATGAAGCGATTTGAGTTCCAATTAAATTTAGGTAACCTGATTTCCCAACTCATGGCGAACAAATCTCTTAACGGAATTCGCTCACCTGCCGATCTCCTTTTCTATGTGTCCAAACAGGATCCAGAAAATGGCGAGCGACTTCGAAACTTAATGGAGAGCATGAAAATTCAAATTGTTCTTAATCAAGTCCGCACAATGAGTGATGTTACGCTCGGACCTTCTATAGAGAGCGTCTGCAGGAAATATTTTGGAATCAAAGCTCAATTTTTAGGACATATCGACTACGATAATGCAGTATGGCAGTCGCTTCGAAAAAAGAAACATCTCCTGCTAGAATATCCTCACAGCCGGATATATGCTCAGATGCTGGGAATTGCCCGAACAATCGTTGGTCCAAGAAAACAAAAAGCTGTGGTATAAAATAAGAAGATGAATCATCGACTGGCTGACCAAACTTATTATGAAATTCTTGAAGTCGCATCAGATGCAACTCAGCAACAAATTCATGCCGCATACCATCGAGCACGAAACACTTATTCCCCTGAAAGTCCTGCACTCTACTCCATGTTCACTCGTGAAGAAGCACGTGACCTGATGAGTCTAATTGAGGAAGCTTTTTCCACCCTGAGCAACCAAACCAAGAGAAAAGATTACGACAAGCAATTAATTCGGCAAATGACAGAAAAGGATCAGACTCAATTCGGCCCGGCAAATCCATCCGACGAATTGCCAGATTTTCATGTTCCAGAGCAAGCGCTCAAAGTTGGATCGGCATCGGCATCGGCATCGGCATCGTTAGCAAATCTTGGTGCTGCACCGGTAGCAAGTGTTGGAATTACGAATGCTACCGCCATTGAGCCGACCGCTGTAAATCAAAAAACTTCCAGCCATCCAAGCCTAAGGCAGACCGTGTTCCTGAGGGATTCGGAAAAACACGTTTCAGCGCCTATCAAATAGATCCAAACTTTGAAAATGAGATTAATCAAACGAGGGTCTTCGATGGAGCTTTTCTTCAAAAAGTTCGGATTTATAAACAGGTGAATCTTGATCAACTCAGCCAGGAGACGCGCATCAGTCGAACCTATTTGAGTGCTCTCGAATCAAACAATTTCAAATCCCTTCCTGCTCCTGTTTTTACTCGCGGGTTCGTCGTGCAGGTAGCAAAAATTCTAGGACTCAACGAGAAAATCGTTGCTGACTCCTACATGTCACTTTATCGCAATGAAAAGTTCTGAATCCGATTTGATAGTTCGGAATCTTGAAATAACCATTTCTGAAGATCAGGCTGGTACGAGACTGGATCGAATTCTTGCCAGCAAACCGGAGTTCTCTTCCAGATCTCAAGTGGCCCAACTGTTCTCGTCTGGTTCGGTACTTAAAGGTGACAAGTCTTTGAAAGCTTCATTTATTCCGAAAGTCGGAGATTGTATTGTCGTATTAATTTCTGAGCCAATTGCTTCCCAAGAACTCGAACCTCTTAATTTTCCTTTGGCTATACTACATGAAGACAAAGACGTTATTGTCATCAACAAGCCCGCAGGGATCGTGGTCCATCCGAGCAATGGCCACAAGCAAGATACCCTGGTTAATGCCCTTGTGTATCATACCAATAGTCTTGCCTCGGGCTTTCAAAGCCATCGACCCGGTATCGTTCATCGCCTCGATAAGGACACAAGTGGCATTCTTGTGGTCGCCAAAAATGATCGCAGTCATGCCTTCCTCGCAAAGCAATTCCGGGAAAAGACCGTCCATCGCATTTATTGGGCTCTCGTCTATGGGCTCCCCTTCCCTTCCGCCGGAACTCTGCGTTCTCACATCGGCCGTCATCCCAATGATAGAAAAAAATTTGCCTCCACAGACAAGAATCCTCAAATCTCGGAGCCTAAAGGAAAATTGGCAGTCACTCACTATCGAACTCTAAAAACTTCACCTCAAGGCTTTTCTCTGATCGAATGCCGACTTGAAACGGGACGCACCCACCAAATTCGAGTGCATTTGTCAGAGCTCGGGTACCCCATCGTGGGAGATCCTATCTATGGCGGACTGCAGAGGGCTAAGGGACTAAAGAGTCCGAGATTGCGTTCCTTGATTTTTAACTTGGGGAGGATTTCACTTTGTGCCAGAGAGCTTTCCTTTGTCCATCCAAGCTCGAAAAAACTCCTGGCGTTTCAAATAACCTGGCCGGAAGATCTCATGGATCTTTACATTCAAACTGGATTTGATCGTGTTTGAACCACTCAGAATTGAATCTCAAACTGTAGGATTTATTTACCACGGACTCCATGCAACTCTCTTTTTTGGAAATCGATTTGGGACTTTCGAACTGTTGGAGAAGTCCTTCCCAAATGTTCAGTTTCATCAACTTCAGCAAGTTCACTCCTCAAGGTGGACAGAGGCCCATCGAGATCCCCCGCTCGCCGATGCCCACTTTACATCCCGTGAAAATCTGGGGCTAGTTGTTCGAACGGCAGATTGTTTGCCCATTTTAATCTGTAAGCAAAATGGAATCGCAGCGGTACACGCAGGCTGGCGCGGAGTTGTCGGAGGTATTCTCAATGGGGCCCCTCATCCATTCTCGATAGAGGGTTCTGAAATTTATATTGGCCCGCATATCAAGGCTTGCTCCTTTGAGGTAGGAACGGAGGTTCTTGAGCAAATTCGACCCATTGGACTTCAACTGTCCATACCTGAAAGCGAATACATTTTTTCTCATCACGACCAGAAAAAGTCCTACATCGATCTCTCTCGCATTGTGCAAGCTCAGTTGATAAGAGCTGGTGCAAAATTAGTCTTTACACAGGATTCTGACACCCTGACCGACTTGAACTATTTTTCCTATCGCAGAGACCACAACTCACAGGGTCGACAGATTTCGTTTGTTATAAAGAGATCTTGAACTGGCCTGCGTGATTGTTTCTCCAAACATCAGGGGTGCCTTTCTGAATCAAATCTCAGCATTCCAGGATCTTCAAACATGCGTCCGGCAGCAGCGCTCCCTTTGTGAGCACTGCACCAAGCCGAACTCGATCCTGAATTCCTGAGCTTTGCTTCAGCCAGGCTTCCTTGGAGTTTGGAACAACAATCAAGTGGGCCAGTTTTTGATCAGTTGCGCCTTGGAAACTAGATACACATTCACACGAGGAGTAGAATTACAAAATGAGCGCAGTTGCACCTCCTATCTCCTCGTCCCCTCGCCCCTCACCCCGATTTAAGTCTATTATCGGCGTTGCTTCTCGGGGGTTTTTCATAAGCATCTACTTGATTGGCCTCCTTTGCGTCTTTCATCCGTCTCTACGTAACTACATTCGCGGAGCTCTCAACAAAGAATTCCGCCAAATACTTGCCTCTGCCTCCGGTCCACTCCTTGCTGAAGGCGGCGTTGCTAAAGTGATCAAAATTAGAACAAGTGAGGGAATTTTTCTAGAAATCTATGGCCGAACGCCAGAGGGCACAAGGCCGCTCCTTGCTCGAATTCAGCTCCCCGATCGCCGAGACGGTTATTTTAGTTTTGGAAAAGTGACTTCCAATCTCTTTATTCATGATGTTGATAGCGACAATATCCCAGAAATAGTCGCTCCCACCTTTGACGAAAGCCTAATGGCTCACCTGAACATCTATTCGTTCAACCCCATTACTCTAAAGATTGAACCCAAAACAAGATCACTCTCATCCCCTTGAGAGAGTAAACTGGCCCACTTGATTGTTGTTCCAAACTCCAAGGGAGCCTGGCTGAAGCAAATCTCAGGAGTCCAGGATCTTCAAACATGCGTCCGGCAGCAGCGCTCCCTTTGTGAGCGCTGCACCAAGCCGAACTCGATCCTGAATTCCTGAGATTTGCTTCAACCAGCTCCCTGTGTCTTTTGGACACAACAGAATCACCGAAGGCTTGCGGGCCAACCAAGGATTCCAACTTCGGATGGCGATCATGACATATGATCCTTAAGGCTTCTGGAATCTTTCGTTGTACACCAGGTTTTACGGATGAGGCGATTGACCTCCCCTTGGCCGGCATTCGACTCATGCAAAAATCAATAATCTGTCGTCCATGACAAATGACAGTGAAAGCTTCGAGAAGAAGGATCTCGATTTTAATACAGCGGTTGGCCCGCAAGCCTTCGGTGATTCTGTTGTATCCAAGACACAGGGAGCTGGCTGAAGCAAGTCTCAGGAATTCAGGATCGAGTTCGGCTTGGTGCAGTGCTCACAAAGGGAGCGCTGCTGCCGAACGCATGTTTGAAGATCCTGGACTCCTGAGATTGGTTTAGCCAGGCTTCCTTGGAGTTTGGAACAACAATCAAGTGGGCCAGTTTATAAGTCCTTGACATTCAAATGACGCCTAGTATTATCTCTGCTCTTGGAGGCGATTCATGGTTCGGTCTGTTCTTGTTTTTTCCCTAGCCATTACATTCCTTTCCTCTTGTGGTGCTGGTCGCAGCCGTCCCCGCGGAAAGCAATGTGCAAGCGACTACAATCCGATAAAAGTCGATATCCAGGAGAGCAACGTTCAAAAAATATCGCTAAATCCCGAGTCCAAAGAAGTTCCAGCTGGCGAATATAAGTATCTACAGGCAGAGTTATTTTATTCTGATAAAACCAACAATCTGATGTTTCACGTAAGAAATCAGATTGACAAAAAGACGGGTCAAACTCAGTCCTCGATCGTTTGTGTAAGAGGTTTTAAGCAGGAAACACAACTGCACTTGAATCAGGCTACAAGTGGAATGAAATCGATGAAATTAGATGAATCTGGAAAAACCACTTACTCCATCGCTAGCTTCGTTGTCGATTTCGACGGCTATTTTCTGAGGTCCCCGCTCGTTGAAGATCTGGACAATAATGAAAAACCTCCCACCCCAGAAAAGCTTTACCAGAAAAAGGGAGGGGAGTTTTTCTTTTACAAACTCTCGAATGATGGCAATCAGTTTGAGTTGCGCTCAACGACGAACTCAGATTCAACAAGTTTGAGCACATTGTTTCGTTATGAATTTACTGCCCCTGCTGCTCCTGAGATCAAAAAGCCAGTTGAAGCTGCCCAGTGAAGGGCTAATTAAAAATTGAGATCACTTGTGCGAGGCACTTTTTTTATCGCGTAAATTTCGCCACGACTTCCCCTCGCGTTGCTGAGGATCAAGCTGAAAAGTCCTTACAGCTTGATTGTGGTCTTGAAGAGACTCCGAAAACACATGAGTTCCATCATTTCGGCTAACAAAATATAGATAATTTGAATTTTCTGGATTCAGAGTAGCCCTCAAGGCTTCCTTACCAGGATTTGCGATTGGTCCAGCAGGAAGGGCGTCGACACGATATGTGTTATAGGCCGTATACTCCTTTAAGTCCTCTCGGGTGATATTCATTTTCATCTCCCCGGTTTTTTCCATAATACCGTAGAGAATCGTCGGATCGCTTTGAAGTCTCATGCCTTTGCGAAGACGGTTGAAAAATACCGAGGCGATCCGGGCCCGCTCAGGTCCGGCTCCTGTTTCCTTCTCGACAATGCTCGCCAAAGTGACAGTTTTATGCCTACCCATAGCATTTCCTGCCCCTTTTGAAATCTCAGAGTAAACCTCAAGAAAGCGATTTACCATGACCTCGACGATCTCTCTCTGTGAAGTATATTTGGTAAAACCATATGTTTCTGGAAAAAGGTATCCTTCAAAGGAACGGAGGTCCGCTTTGAGAAGTTGGTAAATCAATTTTTTATCGTGCGCGAGCTTAACAAAATCTCTGGCCGACCCGAATCCCAATTTTTCCAATTGACTGGCTATTTCAAAAATATTGATTCCCTCTGGAAACGTCACCAAGTGTTGAATGCTCTTTCCTGAAGAGAGAATCTCCAAAACGGTCCGAGGGGACGAACTTCTATCCAGCATGTATTCCCCAGCCCTTAGTCTTTTGCCATAGCCCGTGAACCGTGCATAAATAATAAGTAAATCTTTGTCTGTGACAATTCCCTTTTCTTCTAGCAATTCAGCTATACTTCGAAAACTCAACCCCTTGGAAACCTCAAATACAACAGAATCAGAGGGGCTCTGCGTAGGCCCTTTAATAAAAATAAAAAACTTCCATGCAATAGCTACCATGCAAATGAAAAGGAACGAGACAAGCAAACCAATGATCTGTTTCACGGCGAGAACTCGTAATTCATTCCTGGCATATCCTGCCCCGTCTCATAGGGATTCAAATCTTCAAGACAGGAAACCGGCACCGTGCAATAATTGACTGCAAAATGTGCTGAAGAACGGTCGTTTCCGGACTTACCCATGCCCCCAAATGGCAATTTTGAACTGGCACCATTTGTTGTTCGATTCCAATTCAAGAGCCCCACGCGAGCCTCCAAAAGAGCCCTTTCATAAAGTGATCGGTCTTTACAGAACATTGCCAATACCAGTCCGAACCCTCCGGAATTGTTTATTTCCATTGCTTCCTCAAAATCTCCAACTTTGTAAACAGCCACGTTTGGACCAAATATCTCGCTTTTTTGATAAACCGATTTGCTGTCCAGCTTCTCAACCAGATTGATGCTAGGAGTAACGTAATAGCCAGGATGATTCAACTCCAGGACCTTTCCTCTCATCATGCTTTCCGCGCCCTCACGTTTAGCGATTTCTTGAAACCGAATATAATTGTCTACCGAATCTGAACTGATGAGCGGACCCATGAACGGGTTATCCCTCCAATAGCCAATACTCAGTTTTTTAGCATGACGATAGAATTGATCCAGAAACTTATCGTAAATATCCTTATGCAGAATAACTCTGCTCGTGCCACTGCAGCGCTGTCCCGTTGTTAAAAAAGCACCCAAAAGGGTTTCGTATACGCTTTTCTTGAGGTCAGCATCTTTCCAAACGAGGGTTGAATTTTTCCCACCCATTTCTAAAGCAAGAATTTTCCAATAGTGATGAATGGTATCTTGTTTTATCTTTAATCCCACCTCATATGATCCTGTAAACAAAACTCCATCTACCAACTCATGGCCTGCAAGCCGCTTCCCTGTGTCCCCCCTGCCTTGAATCAAATTAAAAACGCCATTTGGAAATCCTGCCTTTTTGAAGATCTCAGCCATCAGCTGTCCAGTGGCAGGTGTTTTATCTGAGGGTTTAAACACAATTGTATTGCCCGTTGCAAGCGCTGGAACAATATGTCCGTTTGGTAAGTGCGCTGGAAAATTGAATGGTCCAACAACTGCCATCACTCCGCGCGGTTTATATTTTATAAACCCATCCACCCGAGGAAGAGCATTTTCAACTTTTTCATCCTGGACCAGCTTAAGAGAATGATTGAGAGTGATGTCAATCTTACTCGATAGAGCTTTGCTCTCATTGCGGGCTTCCCAGAGGGGCTTTCCCGTTTCTCGAGCAATCACTTCCGCCATTTGTTCTTCGTGGGCAATATAGACCTCCTTCAATTTCAAAAGATATCCCAAACGATCCTGTAGCTTTAAATGGCACCATTCACGAAAGGCCTTTTTGGCCGCTCCACAAGCTTCATCCACATGGTCATTGCGAAAGGAAAGCTCAAGAGTCGTTTCCTTCAGATTCGCAGGACTCAGATTGGACCAGCTTCCGTCCGGTCGCTCCGAAATAAGGAATCGCCCATCAATAAAATCCCCTAAATACTTATGATTCACCTGAGTGGACATAGTTCCTCCGATTCAGTTCTAAACTGGCGATACGAAAATCTCAGCGCCCAACCTCAACTTCAAAGCAGACCAGGTTTTATCTGGAAAGTAAACTGCGTCTCCCTGTTGCGAATATGATGAAAAGCCACCCCTAAAGTCATGACCCTTACCAAATCCTACAACGCCGATCTTATCGAATAAAACTCGCTTCTTTTTTCCAACCAAAGCCATTTTTCCGTTCCTGATCAAGCTTACTTCGCTCACTTTAACGCCCAGATGGGGGCCCCCATCAAAGGGATCCACTTCATTTTTATATTTAAATCCGAGTTTTTCCAGCATGTGCAGTGCCGCTTGAGTTTCTTCCCCAACTCTCCCCAACACTAAGCGTGCTCTCGAATCTAGCAGGCACAGATAAATATCTTCCTCTGGAAAGAGACTGTGAATAAAATTATTATTCTGCTGGCTCAGGAGATCCGCTTCCTTATAGGGCATCCCCGTAAAACGACGTCCCAACGATTCCCAAAATTCACTTCTCCCCTCATCCGTCAAGGGCGGAGCCATTTCAGAATGCAGCTCGGTTTCAAAGCGATCAGGGCACATGGCTATATAGGCGAACCTTGTGAGGCTGACTATCTTGCCAACTTTTTCAGGTCGCCTACGATAGCTACGATCCACCACCAAACCACCAACTTCTGTTGCGCCATCCGTATTTACTCGCAATCTGAGAATTTGATGTATAAATCCAATTCCCAATTCCTGGCTAAAACGCTCTTTCTTGAGAACTTGAAAACTATAGTTTGGAGAAGTTGGAGTGCCCGTTTTGGCTACAATGAGGGAACTGGCCGAAATAAAGTTATTCTCAAGATCCTCCGCAACGAAAATATATTCAGCGTCAGCAATTTTCTTTTTTCCCCGAAAAGACAATTGGCTGTTTTCGATCTTCTTTGCCAGGATCTTTTTATCTGCAGGCAAATTAAGAAGAGTAAACTGACTCGCAAGTTCAAAAAGTGCCGCTAAATCATCCTGATTCGCCACCCTTACAACAAAATTCATAGACAAAACCTCTCAACCACTCCTCGGTAAAATCTCCTGGCTACATCCAAATCATCGAGACTGACAAATTCATTCGGAGCGTGTGAGTTTCCAATGCTTAGTCCTGGCCCAAAAACCAAGCACTCTATCCCTAGCCGTTGAAACACACTCGCTTCAGTACTCGCGGATAGTTTGCCAAAGTCCTCCGAAATTCCCTGAGCTGCCAAAGCCTCATGACAAATAGAGTTAAATTCCGATTTCAATGGAGCCACAAATGCTGCCTTGTAATCTCGAAGAATAAATTCAGCTCCGACCTGTTCGCACATGAGGCGTAGCTGACTGATCCATCTATCATAAACATCTTGAGAAACACTGGGAAGGAGCCGACAACTTCCTGTGATAAGGATTCCAACCTCCGAAGTTCGGATGGCTCCGATATTGAGTGAAGGGTAGGGATATGCAAATCCTTCGTCCTTATACATGAGAAATTCCTCATTTAGCTCCTTCACCACGCTCCAAATTTTCATTATTTTATTAACCACTGAATTCCTCAATCCTCCTACCAAATCAAATTCGAGATAAGCATTAGCTGGGATAGAATTATAGTTCAATCCACCATCTAGCTCCATAATCGCTATACCCTCAGGCAAATATTCCAAGAACTGAAACATCTTAACAATTGCGCTCTCTCCCAAATGTGGAACTGTTGAATGAGCGGCCTTGCCCGAAAAGATTTTACTTTGCGACGAGCTGCTCTCAAATGTATCATGGTCCAGGCGATATTTTCGTTCTTCCGCAGAAAAAGGGACCCGGACTTCGACGACTGCAAGCCCTTGACCTGAACCCATTAGGCGTAAACCAGTAGGTTCGCCAACCAAGGCATATTTAACTGCAACCTTCCTTTTGCGAATCAAGCGAATGGCGCCTGCCATGGCAGATTGAGCGCCATAAGTGCCAACTAACACAAATGATCGTTTAAGGTCGCGTCCGCATAATTCGCCTGTCGCAAACATTTTACATAGAAAATCCAGTTTGGTATCGGCGGAACCAAGGCCAAAAAGTTCGCGATTATAGATGCTTGCATTAAACGGATTGGCACCTGTTTTGGTCCACATGGAATAGATTCCGGGATCTACCGTATCCAAATGAGTTTGTAACATTAATTTATCTCGTGGAGGCCCACCGCGAGGAAAAAGAAGCAAGTTAGCTTGTTCAACACCGCCGAGTGACTCCATCTGGATATCTGCTCGAAAACCGAGATCCTTGCCGACCTCAGCAAGATAGTCCACTGCCGCCCTGACGTCTCCAGCAGGACTTGTGTCCAAGGAAATTAAATGACGGCAACACTGAATAAAGCTCAATTCATCTCCAAAATAGACTTCTCAATGATGGACCCGGCGTTAACAATATCTTCTTTCGTCATAATGGCCGGAATGAGAAATCTAAGCCGAAACGGACCTCGTCCGCAATTAAATGCAATAAGTCCATTGGCATAAAGCCTTTTGAGCAAATCTCCAACCCGTTCTTTGCTTCCATCTAAGGGGGTGACAGCCACCATGAGCCCCATCCCTCCCGCATCTTGAAGCTTTCCTTTGCAAGAAGTTTCATTGAGTCTATTTAACATTCCAATAAACTCTCGATGTATTTTTATGACTTTCCCCTCGGGTCCCATATAGCCCTCAGTATCCATGATTTCGAGAATTTTTAATCCAACTCTCAGCTCTACACTTGCGCCAGCAAATGTCCCTGCGATGAGACCGGGCTTTGGGTTCATGTCTCCCGTAAACAGAGTAGCGCCCGTCTGCAATGTTTTAGCGACCGTGCAAACGTCGATGTAATCTCCTATATCGAGGGTTTCAAAAGCAAAGAACTGTCCGGTACGACAGAAAGTCTGAACTTCGTCAGCCCAGATAGGGATTCCCTCCCTTTTACACTCTTCGAATAGAGGTATAAAAAATTCCCTTGGAGCCGCATTGTAACCGCCTTCTCCTTGCATAGGTTCAAACATGAATCCACAAATATCTTTTTTATTATTGGCAATGTGACTCTTCAAAATATTCAGAGCTGAGGTTCCGCTGGCAGGATTTTTTTTGTCGTAAAAGGGCAGTCTCAAAATTTCATCATAGGAGGGTAGCCCTTGTTTGAAGGAAGGGTTATCTGTTATTTCAGCCATCATCGTCGTGCGGCCGGCAAAAGCGGCATCGAAAGCCAAGATTTTGCGAGCGGGAGAAGTTTTCTGCCGACAGGCTTTCAGAGCGTTCTCGTTCGCCATCGATCCACTCGTCGTCACCCAGGCATGCTTCAAGCGGCTCTTTCGACCTGCGATTTCCACAAGCTTTCTGGAAATCTCACCGTACTCGACGTTGGGCTGGAGATTACCTTGAATTGTTACATCTGAAAGACTTCCCCAAAGGGCCGCCTCTATCAAGTCAGGGTGACTGTGTCCCATGAGATGAATGCCAATCCCGTTTATGAGATCCATTTTTACACTGCCATCCCGTAACTCTACGTAAGGACCACGACCCGCTCCCGATCCGATGTAAGGATAAAAAAGTTCACGTCCTCGATAGCGACCAAATTCCTCCACCAAATTCTTATAGGAAACTTCCAGATCCGGATCAGAATTTTTTGAATGGCTCACCTGAGAACAGGTCGTCCGAACTTCAGCTACCAGCTCCTGGATCATCTTCTTTATCCGAGATGATTTTTGAATACCCTCTCCAATAAGCATTTCAAACTACTCCCATTTTGTTTAACACAGTCCTCTGATTCTAATCGTGAGCACCGCTTAACAGCAAGATATGGCACACAGCCATGCAGCAAATTAGCAAAGACTCAATGGACATCTTCCACGCTTCTCTTTAAAATGGCCGGACATGCGAAAACATCCTTGGATTATTTTTTTGCTTATTTTTTTGGTCACTCCTGGGTCTATTCTTGGAAGCGAAGCTGAAATTAACAAGGATCTCTCCAGTTTAGAGACCTATCAGGCCGCTATTCAAAGTTACCAACAAGGTCAAATAGCCAAAGCTCAAGAGCAATTTTTTCTATCTTTTGAAAAATCACCCGACAATACCTTCGTCCTCTACAACCTAGGGCTGGCCGACTATCAACTTGGCAAATATGGCCGAGCTTTAGGCGCTTGGCGCAAAGCATTATATCTTGATCCAAATTTTTCATTGGCCAGAAGGGCAATTGCCACAGCAAATAAAGAAAAGGGACCGATTCAGTCGGATGCCCTCTCAAGCTGGGAAATCATACGCAAGGAAGTTATTTTGAAGTTTTCGCTGAATGAATCCTTGGCAGCAGCCGCAATTATGCTGCTTCTCGGAGGAATCTTCCTTATTCGATACTCAGCCCAAAGACGTCAGGCTTTTAAAATGGAATTGCCGCTGCCACCAACTCCCTATTTGGGCATACTATCTTCTGTGTTCTTTTTTCTTTTTGTGACACTTACTCTTTTTCGAGCAATCGATTATTTTTCCCCACGCGCAACGGTCATTTCAGGGCACATCGATATTCGTTCCGGACCTAGCGGTGATGATGCGAGTCTCTTCGAAATTTTGGAAGGCCACGAAGTTATTGTCAAAAAGGTCACCGGGGATTGGGTCCAGGTGGCTTATCCGGGAGGTCTCACCGGCTGGACTGAAAAATCTGTGCTCTTTCATCACTCTGGAAAAAAGCCATGGTAAACACCTTATGGGACAATATTTTTAAACGTTCGACGCAACAAAACGATATCGTTCGAGTCCTAAGTCGCAATTTTTTGTTCGAATCTCTCTCTCCCCGAGAACTGCGCTTTCTAAAAGAACTTGTTCACCTCAGAAGTTTCCATGCCGGGGAATCAATTTTTAAACAAGGAGAGCTGGGAATCGGTATGTATATCGTGGTGAGTGGTTCCGTTGATATTTTCGTGTCTGATCTGCAGCAAATTGAACCAGAGGCCTCTTCTGTGCATATCACCCGGCTCGGTCCAGACGATTTTTTCGGAGAGCTTTCGCTCGTAGAGGATAAGGGACGGCGAACAGCTACGGCTCTTGCCTGTGAAGAAACTAAACTCGTGGGATTTTTTAAACCGGATCTCATAGAGATCGCGGAAAGAAACCCGTCGACGGGCGTTCAAATTCTTTTTCGCTTGAGTGAAGTATTGGGACGACGTCTCAAGGAGACCTCTGACAAGGTCACTCGATTGAGGCAGGAAATTCAGACCTTCCATGAGCAGACAGATCAATGAAGGTTGCCAATAAAACTTCGATTCAGCTTCGCAGAGAAAATATCACACGGCTCTTGTTTTTTTTGGCGGCAGTCGGCCTCGTTTTCCTCGTTTTGATTATTGTCGAGAACCTGTTGTTGTCTACAGTTCTGGCCTTCGTATTCAGTTATTTACTCAGTCCTTTGGTGAATCGTCTTGAACGCCGCGGAGTTAATCGCACCCTATCTGTAACTCTCATCTTCGCTCTGGTGACATTGACTCTTGCCGTCTTATTGACTGCACTTTTCCCCTTTATTTCTGATCAAATGACTAGCTTTAAATCAGAGATCTCAATTTACATCGAAGGAATTGCCAGGCTCATCAAGGATAGCGAGGCAATATTTGTAAAGCTTTCTGGCACCTTTTTTAATATTGATATCAGCCAAAAAGTGGAGCTCACCCTGACCAGTTGGACGAGTTCTCTTTTTGATGATCTTCCTTCCATTCTACAGAAACTATTCACCACGCTTCTTTTGGCCCCATTTCTTACGTTCTTTCTTCTCAAGGACGGCAGGCGGTTTTCGAAAATTATCTTGTCATTGGTTCCAAATAACATTTTCGAAATGATTCTCAACCTTTACTCACAGGTTAATGATCAGATTGGCCAATTTGTTCGAGCTCGACTCATGGAATCCATTTTTGTTGGCTTATTGATGTGGATTGGCTTGTTCGCCATAGGAGCAAGGTATGCCTCCTTGCTGGCGGCATTTGCTGCACTTACAAACTTAATACCTTACGTCGGTCCTTTTATCGGAGCGGTTCCCGCGCTTGTCATGGCCGTGATCAATGGAGAGTCATCTCTTTTCTTTTTTTTGACGATTGTAGTTTATCTGATTACCCAGCTTGTTGATATGCTTTTCATCATCCCCTTGGTCGTAGCAAAGATAGTTGATCTTCATCCCGTAACTGTCATTCTAGCCATCATTGTTGGCGCCCAACTCATGGGAGTCTTGGGAATGATTATTTCTATTCCTGTCGCAAGCGCCCTGAAAGTGACAGTTACGAGCGTCTATGTGCATCTCGTAGGTTTTCGCAGCTAACTCACTAACTAATTGTAACTACCAGCTTTTGGCTTCATTCTGAAGCAAGCGCATGAAATCAAGCTCTCTCAGATTGAGACTATTGACTTCGTATGGGCCAAAACATTAGACTGCCGCAATGATGACAAAAAGTGGGGCTTTGGTGCCCATCCTTCTCGTTGGCATAATCTTCGGGTGCTCTTCGACTGATAAGATCAGCTCGGATACTCCCGAGGGAGCGTATGAAATTGGTCAGAAATTTGAAAAGGACGAGCGCTACGAAGAAGCCATCTCTCAGTATCAAGAGGTGGCAAATAAGCATCCCTATAACAAATTGGCTTTGGACGCCAAACTTCGCGTGGCGGACATCCATTTTAAACGTGAAAATTACATTGAGGCGCAGACGGCCTATCAGATGTTCAAGGATTTCCATCCTCGTCACCCCAGATCCGATTACGTGACTTATCAGTTGGCGCTCAGCTATTTTTTTCAACTCCCCGAAACGATCGATCGCGATCTTTCAATCGCGAACAAGGCCATTCTATACTTTGATGAGGTGGTGCAAAGCTATTCCAACGGAGAGTTTGCCCCAAAGGCCAAGGACTATAAAATCAAGTGTTTAAAAATGTTGGCCGACAAAGAACTTTATATAGCTGACTTCTATTTCATTCGCGATCAGTACGGAAGTGCTTTGGGACGATTTGAAGACCTCCTTGAAAAATATCCTGCGCTGGGATACGAGCCTCGCGCTCTCTACGGAGCTTCAGTCAGCGCCCATCATCTGAAGGACAATTCCAAGTTTCTCAAATACTATAAAATGCTCGTTTCCCAGCATCCAAACTCCACTGAAGCACAAAGGATAGAGAGAGAATTGGGCAATGACATTACAAAATAGCGACCATGATGATTTGTTAGTTACGGCCAAAGAATATTTCAAAATAAATAAGTATTCAGCCGCAGAGCCTATTCTCAATCAACTCATCCTGCGTGGGACCAAGTCCGCCGACATATTTCACATGTTAGGCACAATCTATTACGATCAAGGGAAATTTAATAAAGCCATTCGTGCCTTTCGAAGAGCATTGGAAATCGAGCCATCCTTCACTGATGCATCAATTGGTCTCAGTATCATCTTAAATGACCTTGGACGATATGATGAAGGACGCAAGGTATTTGAAGAAGCCCAGGTCATGCTTGACCGCCATAGGGCGGATTCTGATCCCTATATAAATGAAAAATTAGCTATAAAACACGATGAATTGGGTGAACTTTATTTTCGCTACAATCGCATCAAAGAAGGTCTTGACCAATACTATAAGGCACTTAGTCTTTCGAGTCGGAAGGCTGAACTCACCATGAAGATTGCCGAGTGTTATGTAAAACTGGAAGACTATGGAAGAGCCATCAAGGAACTGAATCTTATAGTCAGAGATTTTCCCGCTTTTAGCACAGCACGCGTGCGTCTGGGACAGTTGTACTACGATTCAGGACAAGTTCCTGAAGGCGTTGCTCAATGGGAATCCGTATTGCAGCGCGATCCTAGTCACACGGAGGCAACACGACTCCTGAGACAAGCCCAATCCGTTGAACTCACAAATAATTCCGACCTTGCAAGTCAATGAGGAACCATGAAAAAGCTTAGAGAGCGAATGATCCCTTTCATAACAGCCCAAGAAATTGATGCAATGGTGAGCCGTCTGGCTGAGGAAATTGAGGGAGACTACGAGAAGACTGAGCTTGTGATGATCTGCCCTCTGAGAGGATCAGTCCTTTTTGTCGCTGACCTAATGAGAAAAATTCGTTTGCCACAAACTATAGACTTTGTTCACCTCACATCACCAAAAGGCAAAGGTGTTAAGATTGTTAAGGATATTAACATTGATATCACTGGTCGCCATGTTTTGATTGTTGAGGAAATAATAGATGCTGGCCGTACTCTCAGCTTTCTTGAACAACGCCTTCTTGCCTCTCGTCCGGCCTCGGTAAAGATCGTAGCACTTTTGGATAAACCGGCGAGACGTGAGTTACCGATCAAACCCGACTATGTGGGTCGTACAATTGAGGACCGATTTGTCGTTGGGTACGGAATGGATTCAGAAGATCTCGGACGCAATTACCGAGACATTTATATTTACGCTCAATAAATTCTCTCAGGCTCAGGTCGTCATAAACTTGCCCACAAGCCCTCGGTGAATCTGTTGCATCCGAGACACGCGCAGTTGGCCAGTTTACAATCAATACGCAAAGGATACTCCCAATTCAAATACTGAATTTGCAGAGGAATTTGCTCCCCACAACGGAACATAGGCATCGAAATGAGCACCTAGCAGACGTAGGCTGCGTGTCCAAATTTCACGAAGGCCTTGTTGTTCATAGGTTATTCCAAAGCGCCCCTCCTGCCTTTTAGCCGCCGTGTGATCACTCAGCAGCTCATATCGACCGCCTTCAAAACGACGACCTGAAAAACGGTCTGCTTCCTTTCTCGAAAAAGAAAATCCGGTACGAACAAGCCAAGATGAGGTCAGCTTTCGAAAAACAATCAACTCTGCGCTCACCTCATCCCCCGGATTTCTCACAACATCCGAGTCGATATCCCCGTCCACAAATGATCGCCCCTTCTCAAGCACTCGCATTGCGATTACATCTGGTAGCTGCAGAAGGTAACCAAGAGAGGCTGTCACACTCCAGTTTGGACCCCACCACCACTGCCACAGACTGTCTAAGCCAAGATCAAGCTGTCCCTCGTTGGTCATGAAGGGGTCAATACTATAGGGATTCAAGGGGGGCGAGGTTGGAAGAACCAAAGCATGCCTCAAAACCCAAGATCTATTTGGGCTTTGATTCACCAAATAAGCCCCAAGAATTTCGACATCCCCGATGTGATAGCGAACGCCAGACGACAGACCCTCAAAAAGTTGTCGTCCCTCTTCTTCGTCCCCCGGGGCCGACGGCCCTATACCTGAAACAGATTGATATCGGCTGAGAACTCTCGATTGATTCTCTTCATTGCTCGTCCATTCCTTTTGTCGACTAACCAATCGGTTTTCAGCCACGATCGACAATCTGGCTCCCAGAGTCCATTGATCCGAGAGTCCAAATGCCCAGAAAGGACGAATCAATGTTCTTTCGGCCACTGAGTAAACTTTCTCCATAATTGCGATATCGTCTTCGAGTTTGCCTTTTTGGGCCTGTAAGGCCCGAAGCTGAACTCTCTCCGATTCTGGAGACTCTTGAATAAACTGTCGCCAAGTCAACTCCCGCAAAACCAGGTCATGACCATTAACTCTGATGCCACGATCATTGAATTCAGAGTTGAATTCAGTTCTGGTGCCTGAAATCGAAAAAGTCATATCACCGACGTCAAGAACCTTTGCTTGGCGGAAAGCGGAGGGAAAATCTATGCCCGCGGCAACACCCGCAGCGCAAATATGTATCACCAATAATATCAGCATCGGGGGCAGCCAAGAAATTCTCAAGCTTAACTTCTCTTTTGGTTCCGTTTAAATCCACAATGACTCTTTTGTGGCTAGCTGAGTATCACAAAACACTCAACTTAAAACAGCGGCCTCGACAGAATTTACAAAACTGCCCAATTGATAAACACAGCGGTCAATTGACACACCATTAGTTTACTAAAGCGTTAACGACAAAAAAAATGATGACTGTATATACAAACAATACAATTAAATTGCCCGAAAACATGACGCCTCCCCCGTGCCCATGTCCATCGAGCCAGATATGACCAATGATGTCAATGATTATCCTAAGAATCTCGACTATTTAGTAGGCATTCTCGTCGCTCACGATTTCTCCAACCAGATCGTAATCGTGAGAATCGGTAACCAAAACAGACACAATCTCTCCAACTGTTGCCTCACCGGCACTGATGTAGGTCAAGCCATCAATATCAGGGGCCTGCTGAGAATGACGACCTTGAAGTAAGAGTTCAGTTTCCTCACTAATTCCCTCTACCAAAACTCTGATCGTTTTTCCAATGTATGCCCGATGCCTGTTTTGGCTGATTTCTCTTTGCAACACCATGAGCTCATCCGCCCGACGCAATTTAGTTGCTTCGTCAATCTGGTCGCTCATTTCGCCTGCCTTCGTGTCTTCTTCTCGAGAATAAGGGAAGCACCCAACTCGATCAAACTTCTGACTTGCAACAAAGGCCTTTAGCTCCTGAAATTCGGCTTCAGTTTCACCTGGAAACCCAACAATAAATTGAGTTCTAATGACAGCATCTGGAATCTCTTGTCTGATCCTGTCCAAAGAATGTTCAATTTGCTCGCGTGTCATGCGCCGGTTCATTCGCTTTAAGACTTGGGAATTTATGTGCTGCAGTGGCATATCAAAGTACTTCACCAGATTTTTTCGCTCTTTGAAAAGCTGAAGTAGCTCGGTATTAATACCATCTGGGTACATATAAAGAACGCGAATCCAATCGGCTCCGGACTCATCCGAAAGGGCTCTTAAAAGGTTTGTCGAGTTAGTCACATCATCTGACGGGTTATTTTTTCGCAAATCCCAGCCATAATCAGTGAAATCATGGGAGATCACAATGAGCTCTCTGACTCCCCCTGCAACGAGCAACTTAGCCTCGCTGACCACTGCTTTGAGCGTCCTCGACTGGAGATTTCCGCGAATCAATGGAATGGCACAGAAAGAACATCGTTTTTTACATCCCTCCGAAATTTTTAAATAGGCTCGATGTCTGAGTTGAGAATTGGTCCTTGGTGAACTCTCTTCCTGGAGATAAGTTGGTAGATTAAAAAAAGTCTTTTGTTTTGATCCCAACTCCGAATTCTTTATGATTGTCGAAATATTTTGAAATTCCCCTGAACCAACAAATAAGTCCGCCTCGGGCAATCCCTTAACTAGCTCGCCTTTGTAGCGCTGTGTGAGGCAGCCCGCTACCACCAGTCTCGATAGTCGACCGCTCTTTTTTAATTCAGACAGTTCGAGAATTTTCGAAATGGATTCTTTTTTTGCTTCCTCAATGAACCCGCAGGTATTCACTATTATGGTTTCGGCATCTTCAGGATTCTCTACAACGACAAAGCCGTCATTCTTCAAAGTGCCCAGCATGATTTCTGTATCGACCAAATTTTTAGGACACCCAAGACTTACAAAATGAACTCTCTTGGGTTGGATCTTTTCATTCAACGTTTCCATGATTACCTTTCTTAAAATTCAGATATTTCTGCGTCCGGAGGAGGCGAATATTTAAAATCCTTAGCGGATAGGCTGACATCAAAATCTACATCGCTAAACTTGTAACTGGTTTCATTTTCCAATTCATCCCAATAAGTGATCTCTGCAATTTCTGATAGCGATTCTTTCACCACTATCTTTATCTTTGTTACATCTAAGAGTTTGGCCCCAGGCTGAGGCCTCAACTCTAGGTGCAAGTTCCCATTTTGACGATGAGAAGTAACAATTTCGAATTTGCTCCATACGGCCTCGTCTCCAAACAAAATGGCCAAAAGGGCATTTGACTTCCTGATCTGTGACGCCTTCATCTTTGTCACCTGCACCAAACTCAAAGGATCATCTGTTAGTCTCGACTCGAGCCAAACTGTATGATTGTCCACAACCAACAAAGACCCTTCCGGTTTATCAATTTGCACCTTAAGGCGTCCCTTCGAAAACCAGAGCCGCCCCTTCCCTAACTTCGTCTCATCCAACAAAGCAAGATGTATTTTCTTTTCAACCTTCATGCCAACTGCTTGAGCATCTTTGTACTTGCCGACTACGGCCTTGATATCATTGATTTCGGGCGCGACCTGAGAGCTATTCTTAGAAGTTTTCAAGGTTCTGGATTCTTTCGTTTTTTCTCCGACCTGTTGATGATTATAGTTACTCCCTTTTGGGCGTTTAGCTGATTTTTTGATCCCTGGACTTGGCTCTTCATTTTTATTCTCAGACTTCTTCTTGTCGCTTATCCTCGGTAAAATTGTAGCTGAGCCCTCTCCTGCATTTAAATCTACTTTTTCAGAGGGCGAAGTCGTTTCGATATCATCCCACATTTCATCTTGGACAGACTGCTTGGCAGGAGCGCTCATGCAAGAGGCCCCTGATATCAGGCTCAAAATCAATACAATGACTCTCATGATGCGGCTTCCTCTCAGGTTTTCCTTAGATATCTCACAACTTGGCGAATCCGCCGGCTCGTTGGATGCTTTTAACAACAAATTGGAGAGGATGAAAGGTCCAGTTCAAGGTTTTTCAGATGCAAATGATACTCGGTAGAGTTCACTCCAACCGCCTAGCGAGCACCCAAACTTGGAAGTATTCCGGATATCCCAAGAGGGCTCTCGCCCTATTGGCAGTGGCGCCCGTGGTGATGACATCGTCAACAAATATGACTCTGCTATAGGTTTTACTCCCCTCCCGTAAGTGAAGATTGGCCCTTGCAGAGCGATGTCGCTCTTGTCGATGGAGCTGATGATGAACGACCCCGGCGCTCCCTCCTCGTTGCAGCTGCTGGGACAATGGGATTCCAAGGCTCTGAGCGATCTCTTGTGCCAATTTGACCGCGTGATCCAGCTGACCATCAATACGTGGTGGGGCCGGAATGACTATCCAATCTTTTACGGATTCTTCAGGATTCCAATTTGAACGGGCTATGAGCCATTGCACTAATCCCTTCCTAAATGCCTCTAGGCCACCTCCTCCTTTCAAACTCATGAGCAAGCGCCTGATCGTTTGATCATTTTTCAAACCCCAATCCCATAATGCCAAGGTGTCTAGTCCTTTCAAGGGACTCCGGCCGCAGGACAAATCATTTATGGTGAGCCTCAATTTTCGGAGGCAAAACTTGCAAATCCCGTCGTTTACCGGTTCTGGCATGCCACAAATAGCGCAACTTCTCAAAAGACGAAAAATAAGATTCATAGTGGCAGGAGGTGTGCATTTATACGGCCCGTGTTTTGATCAACTCCTATCTTAACGGTGCCGCAAACCTCCGATATAGAAACCTAAGCCGTCTCTCCATTAAATTAAAACATCTAATCATTGTGATAGGGGATACCCTTCCATATGGTAAGGCCCCGATAAATTTGCTCCATAGCGACGATCATGGCGAGATGATGGTTGAGAGTGAGTGGTCCTAAACTAATCAAATCGCTAGTCCTTTCCCGCAAACCAGCTCCCAATCCGAAGGCCCCCCCGACCACAAAAACAATGCGAGGCTTTCCCATTTCAATTTTTTTAACTAAGAATGCAGAGAACGCCCGTGAATCAACAAAAGTGCGGCCTTTTTCGTCAAATGCCAACACGAGATCAGTCGCCTTGATGGAAGAAAGAATCAATTTGTCTTCAGATTTAACTTTTTGAGAGCGATCCATGCGAGAGGAGGAGTCCGATTGAATTCTCTTCACCTCAAAGCTAAAAAAATGATTAAGTTTGGTGAGATATCTCTCCAAAGCCTCATCAAACCAGAGGTCGCGGCTTGTTTGAATATGGAGAAATAGACCCTTCATACAGAAGGGATACTTCCTTTCGCCTTGTGAAATTCAGCATGGGGATTTAAAAAATCTAAGGACTTTTTATCCCGCCAAAGATCTTCAATGCGATATTCGCCTCTAACAAAATCATAAAAGATATGAACGATGAGAGCACCATAATCCAAAATCACCCATCGTCCCTCAGATCTGCCTTCAATATTCTGTGGCCAAATGCCAAACTTTTCGCGCACCTGTTTAGACAAATAGTCCGCTATGGCCACGGTTTGACGGGTGTTGCTGCCTGAGGAAACAACCACAAAATCAGCTAAGTGATGGTGGGAACCAAGATCAAATCCCACAACGTTGACAGCATTTTTCTCATTTAAAATCCTACCGACTTCTAAAGTAAAACTTCGATAGTCACTGATACGGCTATGAAGATCCTTGTACCATCCTCTTTCGACAATAAGATTCTCAACTTGCTCAGGCACCAATCCCACCAAAGGCTCTTTTGCTCGCAGACGCCGACGAATCTCGCTTCCTGAAACATCAACGTCCTTAATTTCATGAAACTCAATGCTCCGACCAGAGATTAAAGTCGCTATCTTCCCATCGAAACTTTTTACTTTGCTGCGTAAACCGGGCGGGAAATCCTCTCTCAATTTTGGGAAATCATAGCCGGGACGATTCGCCACGACCACATTCGCCAGCTCCAGTATCTCTTCGAAATTACGCCAATGATCAAATTTCTCAAACTGGTCAGAACCTATGATCAAAAAAAGATTTGTTCCGGGACTCTCTGACAAAATATCCTGAATTGTATCCACTGTATAACTGAGGCCTCCGCGACGAATCTCGCGATCATCTAAGATCAAGAATGGCGCATACGGCTTGATGGCCAACCCAGCCATTTCCAATCGATCCTCAGCACTAGGTCCCTCGATTGGGTTTCGATCAGGACTCTGATAAGAAGGAATTATACGTATTTCATCGAGGGCCAGTTCTTCAACAAGAGTCACAGCACAATTAAGATGTCCCATATGAAAGGGGTTAAAGGTTCCCCCAAAAACACCAATGGATTTACTGTTCATGTGTTCTCTCCTTAAAAACCCAGCTACCAGCTGCATAGACCAACTCTTTTAGGTTGTGTCGAGTCGCTGCTGAAATGATCATCGGTTTGACCCCGAGGCTATTAAATCTAGCCTCAAGCTCACTCAATTGCTCCTCGCTGACGACATCCGATTTATTCAAAGCTAAAATCTGAGGTCGCGAGGAGAGCGGAATGAATCCATCTTCCTTCTCATGAAGCTTGTCATATTCTCTCAACTCATTGTTGATATCTAAAAAATCTTGGATCGGATCGCGCTGACTCATTTCACTAATATCAACAAGATGAATGAATACCTGTGTGCGCTGAATATGTCGCAAAAACTGAGTTCCCAGACCATGCCCAAGGTGGGCCCCAACGACCAATCCCGGAATATCTGCCGCGACATAACTTCTGTCTTCCCCATATCTGACAACTCCCAAGTTCGGAGAAAGAGTTGTAAATGGGTAATCAGCAATCTTTGGCTTCGCTGCAGAAATAGCAGAGATCAGTGTTGATTTACCAGCATTTGGGAATCCGATAATTCCAACATCAGCAAGAAGCTTCAGTTCTAATTTAATCAATTTCTGAGCCCCTGGAAGCCCCTTTTGTGCAACTGAAGGGGCCTGATTGACAGAACTCTTATAGAAAGTGTTCCCTTTGCCCCCCAAACCACCTTCAAGGATGACAAAATCATCAATGGTACCAAGATCGGCCAATATCTTGCCATCTTCGTCCTTTACAATAGTGCCTTTTGGGACATTAACGATAAGGTCTGGCCCACGTTTGCCGCTCATATTTTGACGCAGACCCGGCTCACCGTTGGCCGCCTGTAAAAGTTTACGATGATGAAGGTCAAGGAGGCTATTCAGATGCTGATTGACTCGAATAATGACATTTCCGCCATCTCCCCCATCTCCCCCGTCTGGGCCTCCTCTAGGAATCATAGATTCCTTACGAAAGCTCACGCAACCGGGCCCTCCCTTGCCAGAGGCCACGACGATCAATACTTCATCTATAAATTTCATAAATAGCCTATCGGCAACAAAAGACCAGAAGCCCAAGACTTACTCTGGAGCTAGAAAAGGAGTTCTCTTAGGAATTAAGATTACTTATTCGATCCAGATTATCTCCAAAGCGGACAACTATGCCGCCTTGGGATACACACTCACTTTACTGCGGGTTTTGGAAAGACGTTCAAACTTCACCAAACCCTCAATCAAAGCAAAAATTGTAAAGTCACGACCCATTTTCACATTGTTACCAAGAAAAAACTGAGTTCCACGTTGGCGCAATATAATCGTACCTGGACGAACAAATTCACCGCCAAATCGTTTCACACCCAGTCTCTTGCTGTGCGATTCTCGACCGTTTCTAGTACTACCCGCTGCCTTCTTCGATGCCATTGAGCAAACCTCGGTTAAAATATAATCAATACAATCAAAAAACTCTCTCTTCACCTAGACAAAGTCCCCCTTAGGACTTTTTCTTCGCCTGCTTCTTTTTCGCACCCACTTTTGTGGCGGCCTTTTTCGTGACTTTGGCCTTCTTTACAATCTTTTTCGCCTTGCCAGCTGCCTTTTTTCGAACCTTCTTTTTGGTCACGGCAGCCGACGACGTCAATTCCACCTTTTTTGTTGCAGCCTTAGCCTGTTTTCCCTTTGGGCCGCTTTCTTTTCTAGCCTGACGCAATTCTTGACCTTTAGCCAATTGCGCAGCTTTTTTTGCAGGATCATGGACCTGAGCTGATTTATCACCCACGACGCCATCTGTTTGACCTTCGGGGGTCGTAATAGACTTCACAAAAAGCTCAGTGTACAGCTGACGGTGTCCACGCATACGACGATAGCCCTGGCGGCGCTTCTTTTTGAAAACAATTACCTTTGGTGCCTTTTCTTGGCGGGTGACTACAACCGTCACAAACGCACCCTTAACAATGGGCTCGCCGACAAAGGTCTTCTCCCCACCGACAACTAAAACCTCACTCAGATCAAATTCTGAACCCAATTCTCTTTCAAGTTTTTCAACACGAAGCGTGTCTCCCGCTTGAACTTTATACTGCTTGCCGCCCGTGCGAATAATCGCATACATGATAAAATACCTCCGAAGCCAAAGTCATGAGTCTGGAGTATCTGCCACGCTGCAAAAGATCTGTCAATTAATTCAATTATTAAACCGCAGTTAAACCCGCTCATTAAGCCCTGGGTCATTCATCTCGCTAGCCTCCCAAGGAGGTAGCTAGATTCTAGTATGAAGAAATTTCGAATTGCTCAATATGGTAACTTGGCTCGACCTTAAAAACAACGGAGTGTCCAAGTCTTTTCTCCATAAATTCAAGTGTTTCCTGATCCTCACCGTAGGCCCAGTCTGCAATTTCACTATGACAGTGAACCACAGTTGCCGTTCGCGAGCCTCCGCGTAGCGACTCACGTTCCAGTGCCGTGAATATCTCGTTAGTCACCGTGTCCCTCTTTTTAATGTACCCATTGCCTTCGCAATAGGGACAAGATTGACAAAGCGTGGATACCAAGGAAGGCCTAATTCGCTTCCGAGTCATTTCTACAAGGCCTAGCTCTGACATGGGTGAAATCGTCGTTCGGGCGCGATCCTTCTTCAGCTCTCCCTCAAAAAACTGAACCAGTTTTTCTCGATGAGCCATTCTCTCCATATCAATAAAATCAACAATAATAATTCCCCCACAATTACGAATCCGAAGTTGATGAGCAATTTCTTTTGCGGCCTCCATGTTGGTCTTTAAAATAGTCTCTTCTAAGTCCTTTTTTCCCACATAACGACCTGTATTGACGTCGATGACAACCAGGGCTTCCGCCTCATCAATAACAATGTAGCCGCCTGATTTGAGCCAAATCTTTCTGCCCAAAGAACGGGAAATCTCCAAATCAATTTCATAAAAATCGAAAAGAGGCTCCTCGGTTTGATAGTGGACGATCTTGTCCTTGTAGTTTGGCATAAATTGACTAACGAAGGCCTCGACTCTTTTGTAGGCCTGGATATCATCGACAATGACTTTATTGACTTTCTCATTGAGCATATCGCGAAGTGCTCGCAGTTCAACGTCCATTTCCGAATGGATAAGCCCCGGTGATTTCACTCCCTGATAGGATTTTTCGATCCCCTTCCAGATTCGGTCGAGGTATTCTATGTCCGCCAGCAAACTCTGCTCACTAGCCCCCTCACCCGCAGTCCTTATAATTATCCCACCTTGAGGACTGATTCCCTCCACCAAACGTCGCAGTCGCTCTCTCTCATTAGGGTCCTCAATTCGACGAGAAATACCCAAGTGAACGATGGTTGGCATATACACCAGATGGCGTCCCGGAAGCGAGATATGAGTCGTAATCCTGGCTCCTTTGGTGCCAAGTGGGTCTTTTGCGACCTGCACCAATATTGATTCGCCCTCCTTTAGGAGATCTCCAATATTGACGCTATGTTTTTTTTCCTCAGAATCAGAATCTGCCGAGTCCCTCGATGCCTTTTCAGGCCCCTCTTGAACAGAGGACTCTTCAAATAGAGCTGCCTGATCAACCTGAACATCTCCAACATAGAGAAATGCGGCTCGATCGAGACCAATATCCACGAAGGCCGCCTGCATTCCCGGCAAAACTCTCATCACTCGGCCTAAATAGATAGATCCTACCAACGTAGGCGATGTCCGCCGCTCCACATACAAATCGACGAGCTCACGATTTTCGACGTAGGCCACTCGAGTTTGGTTTGGCCTCACGTTGATCAAAATTTCCGCACTCACAACAAATCACCTTCCGCTGCTAGGATTCTCAAATCGAGAATGACTCCTCACATGCTATCGCTCAAGGGCTAGACTCTCATCGTTCTGATTCGGTGCTCTGGCAAGCCCCATAAACCAAATTTATGCAGTGAGTAATCAGAAAGAACCCAATTCCCTTAAAATATCTTAGGTTTCTTCCGATTCCTATATCAAGAGAATGCAACAGCTAAAGACAAAAGGATGTCATGGCAGCTCAGATAGACAAGCTTTTTCAGGTAATGGTCGCGCAAAATGCATCCGACATGCATCTCTCCGCAGGAGCCCCTCCCATTCTTCGTATTCACGGAGAAATGGTCCGCCTCGAACACCCCAGTTTAACAAATGAGAACGTGCAATCTCTCATCTTTGAAATTCTCAACGACAAACAAAAGCGACTGTTTGTGGAGAACTGGGAATTGGATTGTAGTTACCAGATTGCCGGCTTGGGACGATTTCGGGTCAATGTTTTTATGCAGCGAAAAGGAATGGGCGGGGTCTTTCGCGTCATTCCGGAGGAGATCAAAACTGTCCATGAGCTTGGACTTCCGCCAGACTTATTGAATCTCGTTGAGGTCCCTCGTGGCCTCGTGCTGGTAACTGGCCCGACAGGATCTGGCAAGTCGACGACCTTGGCCGCTCTGCTTCATACAATCAACTGCGAGCGGAAAGAGCATATCATCACTATTGAAGACCCCATCGAGTTTGTGCATGAAAACCGCATGTGCCTCATAAATCAACGCGAAGTATCAAGTCATACCAAATCCTTTGCCAATGCATTGAAGGCCTCCTTGCGCGAAGATCCAGATATTATCCTCGTGGGTGAGATGCGAGATCTCGAGACGATCCATTTGGCTATGACTGCCGCTGAAACGGGTCATTTGGTATTTGGCACCCTCCACACAAATAATGCCGCAAAGACAGTTGATCGCATCATTGATGTGTTTCCTGAAGCCCAACAAGCACAAGTCAGAGTCATGTTGGCAGAAAGTTTGAGAGGAGTTATCGCCCAAACACTCTTTCCTCGCGCTGATAAACCTGGCCGAGTCGCAGCCATTGAAATATTGGTTAACACGCACGCTGTTGCTAATCTTATTCGTGAGGGCAAGACTTTCCAAATTCCATCTGCAATGCAGACAGGAGCGACACATGGGATGCTCACATTCGAATCCTCCATTCGAGCGCTCATCCGCGATGGTAAGGTAGCAAAGGAAGAGGGCGAGAATTTTCTAGGAGTCTCGAAACATCGCAAAGAGGAAGATGCTGAACCCTCAGCGGGACAAGCTCCCTCAAAAGGGGGCAGCCCAGCCAGACCATCTGGCGCTCCTGCCCCTCAGAAGAATCCGGCGCACTCCCAAAAGCCACCTCCCTCCTCAATGGGAGGAGCTGCGCAAAGACCATCGAGCCCAACTGGGGCTGCTCCAGGCTCTCGACCTACAGCGTCACATCCTCCCATCGGGGGAGGAATAAAAATCACAAGTACAAGTGACAACCTTGGTTCTGCAACTTCTGGAACGGCCAAGCTTCTTGAAAGCTTTGGTATTAATAAAAAGAAAATTGGCTAGAAATCCCACTCAAACTGCAGTTGAACGGCCGGTCGACCGACTCTCATTGCGAGAGTCGAGCCCATTATCCGTTCTTCTTCAATGGAGGGAACTAAACCCTCAAAGTAGGTCTTTGGCCTCGTTGCGGCCAGATATGTTGTGTATATGGTTCCGCTGATAATCCCGACCGCCAAACCCATACCAATGTTTGGCAACTTGTCTTGAGGTCGACCATAAAAACTCAAAGTACTCAATCCCAAAATAGCTCCAGCTAAACCTGCGAAAATTATTGTTGCCATTTGCTTCCGAGGTCCTAGCGATGGCTGCTGACCCTGAGTTCCGCCCGAGCCTCCGTATTGGGCAAAGGCACTGGCTGGATAGAAAGTAAAAATTAGAATCACTGCGGTAATTGTCGCAACTAATCGAATTGGCACGGAACATCCCCATCAAGTTCAATTGTGAAATCACTCAAATTGCCCTGAAAATCCACTTCTTCGAAAGTGAGGTTTTCTACTCGCGAAGTCAAAGGTCCCTTTCGCAATTTAGCTATGAGCGTCTCTATTGTTTTTTCCGACCCTTGCACGAGGACTTCCACTCGTCCGTCAAGCAAATTCCTCACCCATCCATCAAGCTTTAGATTTTTTGCCTCGCGTAGCACAAAAAATCTAAATCCAACTCCCTGAACAAGCCCCTCAATTAAAAAGTGTCTGCAAACCGACATCAATATAGACTAAGATCGCCAGTGACATTTGCAAAGGTTTTTTAAAAATTACCTCTCTAACGAAGGGATTTTGCGGTGGGTTTTCCTGAAGGCGTGACGCCAAGCAGCTCTCTGGCTTCATCTATCGATCACACACTGTTACGTGCTGATGCAACAGAAAATGACATCAAAAGACTTTGCGAAGAAGCGATTGAAAACCAATTTTTCTCTGTGTGCATCAATCCTTACTGGATCTCTTTATGTAAAGAGATTCTGTCCCCTTCGCCTGTCATTGTCTGCTCAGTTGTTGGCTTTCCGCTCGGGGCCACAGCTACGCTTGTCAAAACAACGGAGGCCCATTGGTGCGTTGAACAGGGTGCCAGTGAGATCGATATGGTGATGGCGATTGGAGCACTGAAATCCAAACAGTTTCAGATGGTTGAGAGCGATATACGAGAGGTCGTTAAGGTCGCCGCTCCCGCGCGCGTGAAAGTTATTTTGGAAACAGCTCTGCTGACTCATGAAGAGAAGCGCCTTGCTTGTCAAATTGCAGTTCAAGCAGGGGCTCACTTCGTGAAGACCTCGACGGGCTTTGCAAAAGCTGGAGCAAACCCAGCTGATATTCTGCTTATGCGCGAATGTGTGGGAGACTTATTGGGCGTTAAGGCAAGCGGTGGAATTCGCACCCGCCTTGATGCGGAGGCTCTTATCAAGGCGGGTGCCTCTCGCCTCGGAACCAGCGCAGGCCCCGCAATCATGAACAGACAGACTCAGGCCTCAGAGGTTTATTGAGTGGAAAACTACATTCCCGCAGAACTCATTAAGAAAAAACGGCGCGGCTCAAATCACAGCCGTGAAGAACTCGCTTACATCGTGAATGAATTTACGGCTCAACGCCTTCCTGACTACCAAATGTCGGCCTGGCTGATGGCTGTTTGTTTTCAGGGGATGAGCGAGAATGAAACCTCCGAATTTACAGCTCTTATGCGCGATTCAGGACAGGTCTTGAATTTTAAAAACACTCATCCACTCGTCATTGATAAACACAGCACAGGAGGAGTGGGTGACAAAACTTCTTTGATCGTCGGCCCCCTCGCCGCGGCTGCGGGTGTGCACGTAGCCATGGTTGCTGGCAGAGGGCTCGGTCATACTGGTGGCACGCTTGATAAACTGGAAAGCATCCCAGGCCTTTCGGTCCAAATGTCGTTAAGTGATTTTCAACGAAATGTTGTTGAGAATGGGATTGCGATTATTGGGCAAACTGCTGAGCTCTGCCCAGCTGACAAATTTATTTATGCCTTGCGTGACGTCACAGGAACGGTGGACTCCTTGCCACTCATTTGCAGCAGCATTATGTCAAAAAAACTCGCGGAAGGGCTAGGTGGCCTTGTGCTCGATGTGAAATTTGGCAGTGGCGCCTTTATGAAGTCCTTTGAGCAAGCCCTTGTTCTGGCCAAATCCTTGCAGAATATTGGAAAACACAATGGACTACCAGTCACCGCTCTCCTCACCAACATGGATCAGCCTCTCGGTCAGTTCGTCGGCAATGCACTAGAGGTCGGGGAATGCCTTCAAATCCTCAAGGGTGAATTATCCCCTTCCTTTGCTGATACTCGCGAGCTTTCAATAGACCTCGCGTCTCACATGATTTATCTCGGGAAGAAAGCCTCTTCGGTCGCGGAGGGGCGAACGCTCGCAACAAAACTCTTACAAACAGGTCAAGCTTACGAGGTATTCTCCGCCCTCTGCAAACGCCAGGGCGCCAGAAGCCTAGATAATTTGCCACGGGCAAAGAATATTTTTGATTTGCATAGCGAAGCCGAAGGCTACGTTGTCGGCTTCGACACAGAAATGATTGGTGTCGCGTCAATCATTTTGGGAGCGGGCCGAACATCAGCAAATGATCAAATTGATCCTGCCTCTGGCATTGAATGCCTTGTTAAAATCGGCTCTAAAGTAAACAAGGGTGATCTTCAATTTAGAGTGCACGGGAATGACTCTCATAGGATAAATGAAGCCATGAATAAAATTCGCACAGCGATTCGATATTCTTCAGCTCCTCCAGCCCCAACTCCACTTGTAGCAAAAATTTTATATTAAGGAGTTCATTGATGACATCAGGAGAACAGGACAGAATAGAAGAAGCGGCCTCCTTTATTCGCTCTAAAACGAACTTTTTGCCAAAAATTGGGATCACACTTGGGTCTGGTCTCTCTTCTTTTGCTGAGCAGGTAAATGAAAAGGTCGAATTTTCGTTCAGTGAAATTCCCCACTTTCTCCCCCCGACCGTAGACGGCCACCCGGGCAAGCTTGTTCTTGGTACGATCGGCAGGAGTACAGTTGCCGTGTTTCAAGGTCGTATTCACTTTTACGAAGGTCATTCTCCAAGTGAAGTCGTTTTCCCAACTAGAGTCTTGAACGCCATCGGGGTGGAAACCCTGATACTGACCAATGCCGCTGGCGGTCTCAATCCAAAAATGAGTCCAGGGGATTTTATGGTGATAACTGATCACATCAATCTCATGGGATATAATCCTTTACTGGGTCCCAATCTCAATTCCCTAGGGCCGCGATTTCCTGACATGACAAATGTCTATCATTCCGACTTGAGAATGCGTCTTTGCAAACTTCTGAAAGAAGAAAATATTCCTTACCACGAGGGAGTGTATGTCGGACTAACTGGCCCCAGCTACGAAACTCCTGCCGAGATTCGCTTTCTGTCTGGTATTGGCGGCAGTGCAGTCGGGATGAGTACCGTGCCCGAAGCCATTGCCGCAAGGCACATGGGCATGGATATCTTGGGGATCAGCTGTATCACTAATTTGGGATCAGGAATTTCGACCACTCCCCTATCCCACAATGAAGTCACTGAAACGGGAAAAAGAGTCGAAAAAATTTTTGGCCGATTTCTCAGAAAATTCGTGGAGAATTTTTAATGCAAGAAGAGAACACTCAGCTTATTCAAGGCGGACTCCTCGTTACCATGAACGAGAAGAGAGACGTTTTGGCTGGAGACCTCAGGATAAAAGACGGCAGAATTAAGGAGATAGCTTCCCATCTCCCTCCCCTGCCGGGCGAAGTCATCACCGCCGCACGAGGTAATTTTGTTATTCCGGGGCTCATTCAAGCTCACACGCATACCTGTCAAGCGCTGTTCCGAGGTCTTGCTGACGACCTCTCCTTGCTCGACTGGTTAAAAAAGAAAATCTGGCCTCTTGAATCGGCCCATAACCATGCCTCCATGACTGCCTCAGCACAAATTGCAATGCTTGAAATGCAGCGACTCGGAACTTCATCAATTCTCGATATGGGCTCGAGCCGCCACACAGACGCACTTTTTGAAGTCGCTGATCAAACAAAGATGCGATACTGGGGTGGCAACTGTTGGGCCGATCTTAAATCAAGTTCTGGTCCGATTTACTTAGACACAAAGACTTGCAAACGAGAATCCCTTCGCATAATTAAAGACTGGCACCATCGATCTCCTTTGCTTGAATATGTGATTAGCCCCCGCTTTGGTCTTTCATGTTCAGAAAAAATCCTCGGTTGGGCTGTTGAAATGCAACAGCAAGGAAATTTTCTCATACATACTCATGCCTCTGAAAATCGTAAAGAAGTTGAGCTCATCAAAAAACGCACCGGATACTCAAATGTTGAATATCTCTTCAGGCTTGGACTTCTCAATGATCGGTTCATTCTCGTACATGGGGTCCACCTAACGAGCGGAGAGGTCCGCAGAATGGTGAAAACAAAAACAAAACTCGTTCATTGCCCTAGCTCTAATCTCAAATTGGCAAGCGGAATTGCCCCTATCGAAGATTACCGCTCGAAAGGACTTGTTGTTGGTCTCGGGTCAGATGGAGCTCCTTGCAACAACGTCATGGATCCCTTTATGGAAATGCGCCTTGCGGCTCTTCTACAGAAACCTCATTTTGGGCCTACGGCATTGCCCGCCCAAGCAGTTCTGGAAATGGCAACTCTTGCGGGAGCACAAATTCTCGGTCGGGAAAATGACCTTGGATCACTTGAGGTCGGGAAACTGGCTGATGTTGTCATTGTCGATCGGAATCATCCGAGTGCCTGCACTGTTGAGAATCCCTACTCGGCGCTTGTTTATTCCTGTTCGGGACGAGATGTTCAGCATCTCTGGATAAACGGAAAGCAAGTTGTTAAAGATTTTCAATCCACTATTCTCGATCAAGCAGAAGTGACTAAAAAAGCCAAATTAGAACTTAAAACACTTCTTCGACGAATTGCCTGATCCCTACTTCAGTTTCGCTCAACCTAAGTCCAATTTGGTAGAAAATCTCAATTCTGGCAGATTCCCAGTCTCCCAGACTAACGAAATCAACGGGATCGATCCATAATTAAAATGAAGCCTGGTCATAATTTCCAAGGAAGGAAAACCAAGCATCATGAATGTCATCCGATTGAATCTCAAATTCGCAATGTTCCTTTTCTTTCTCATTTCTTGCGACAAACCTCGATCTCAGGAAACTGTGTTTCCTAAACCAACTGAGGAATGCAAACCTTCAGCAATAAAAGATCAGTACTTGGTCAGGTGGTCAAATGGTCAAATCACCAAAGAGGGGGGAGCAAGCCGAGATTCATTTATTCAAACTTTTCTCCTACCCAACATGAATAGAATTGATTTTGTAGAAAGCGATCAGCGAATCCATCTGGAAAACACTTTAGATAATCTGGCGAGTCCCCTTGGTGAAAATTCTGATTACCCGGACAACTGGGGAATTGAACGAATTGGCGCAGCACAATCCTGGGCAGCGGGTATTCGTGGCCAGGGAATTACTGTCGCCGTTATAGACTCAGGAGTTGACCTTGAACATCCAAGTCTCAAAAATCAAATCTATGTTAACCCGGGAGAATCGGGCCTTGATCATTTGGGACGTGACAAAAACAACAATGGCGTTGACGACGACGACAATGACCTCATCGATGATGTCAATGGCTATGACTTTGCGTTCGATTCAGAAATACTGACCGATCATTCTTTTCATGGAACTCACGTTGCTGGCATCATCGCGGCTGAACACAACTACGTCTCTTATCAGAAGGGACACGTTCAGGGGGTCGCTCCGAGCGCCAGGATTCTCCCTCTCGCCTTTATCGATTCTTCCGGTGGTGGCTCACTCAGTGACGCCATTCGAGCCATCGACTACGCAGTTCTGATGGGTGCAAAAATAATCAACGCCAGTTGGGGTGGAGCACCTTGTTCAAAGATACTTGGCGCAAAGATATCGTCCTTGAGCGAGCTTAACGTCCTCTTTTTATCGGCAGCCGGAAATCGGGGAGTCAACATCGATGAACAGCCCGAATATCCTGCCTCGTATAACCTCAACTCTCAAATTACGGTGGGAGCCGTTGGCCCTCTGAATCTGATGGCCGATTTCTCGAACTATGGAGACAGAAATGTTCACCTCTTTGCCCCCGGCCTAAGAATCGTGAGCACCGTCCCCGGGGGCGGCTCGCGATCAGCCACTGGAACGAGTATGGCCACTCCCTTTGCCTCCGGCGTTGCCGCCCTTCTCTGGAGCTCAATGCCCAAAGCCACTGCGAGCGAAATACGCAAGGCACTGCTGGAATCAGTCGATAAGGACCCCTCTTACAGAAATTCCTCTCAAGGACGGCTCCTCTTAAAACAGAAGTGACTTGTGCCCCTATAAGGCCTCTTTAATGCCTTGCATTTTATGCGAAGCGCTGTGAAGCTCAGATTTTTGAGTGAACTTCTCAGAATGGGCATGATAGGAATCAATCTTTGTTAATAAAACCCATTATTTATATGAGCAAATTTACACTATGAAGGTCTACATATCCGATCTGAAAGATCACCTTGGTAAAGAGGTTGAACTGAGGGGCTGGGTTTTCAATTCTCGCTCGTCTGGAAAAATAAAATTTTTGCTCCTTCGTGATGGCACAGGACTTTGCCAATGCGTTTACTTCAAAGGAGAGTGCGAAGAGGCCGCCTTTGAAAAATTCTCGCAGCTGACTCAAGAATCCTGTGTCAGCATCAAGGGTATTGTTCGAGAAGAAAAGCGCAGTCCGGGAGGATTTGAGCTCGGGGCAAAAGATCTCACCATTATTTCTTTGGCGGCAGAATATCCCATCTCTCCAAAGGAACATGGTGTTGATTTTCTCATGGGCAATCGCCATCTTTGGCTTCGTTCTAAGAAACAACATGCGGCTTTGCGCGTTCGCGCAGAGATCATCAGTGCTATCCGTGATTTCTTTGACGGTCGTGGCTTTACCTTAACCGACGCTCCTATTTTTACCCCAAGCGCATGCGAGGGAACCTCAACTTTGTTTGAGACTCAATATTTTGACGAAAAGGCCTACTTGTCACAAAGCGGACAGCTCTACATGGAAGCAACCGCCGCCGCCTTTGGCAAAGTCTATTGCTTTGGTCCTACCTTTAGAGCTGAGAAATCTAAAACGCGCCGTCACTTGATCGAATTTTGGATGGTTGAGCCAGAAGTTGCCTTTAATGATCTTTATGACAACATGGAGCTGGCTGAACAGTTTGTGGAATACATCGTACAAAGAACATTAAAAAACAAAAGTGAAGAGTTGGCCGTATTGGAAAGAGACACAACAGGTCTTCAGAAGATTCAGCTGCCATTTCCAAGACTTCACTATAAAGAAGCGGCCGAGATAATTTTGAAGGAAAATCCTGAGTTCATTATAGGCAATGACTTTGGAGGAACTGACGAGACCATCATCAGTTCGAAATTTAGTAAACCGGTTTTTGTTCACCATTACCCTTCGGCTATCAAGGCCTTTTATATGAAGGAGGATCCTGAAGAAAAAGGATCTAGCATGAGTTGCGATCTTTTAGCGACCGATGGCTACGGAGAAATTATTGGTGGAGGTCAAAGAGAAGAAAACATTGATATTCTCTGTGCCAAAATCAAAGAGCATCAACTCAATGAGAAAAACTTTGAATGGTATTTGGATTTAAGGCGATACGGAAGTTTCCCACATTCTGGATTTGGATTGGGAGTAGAAAGAACGGTTGCCTGGATCTGCGGTCTAAATCATGTGCGTGAGACAATTCCTTTTCCGAGGATGTATGGACGGTTTTATCCGTAGGGAGAATAAATGGAGCAATTGAATACCGAGTCATCATCAGCCACTTATCGTTTGAAACAGCTTGAAACTCGCAACGAAGAGGCCTTGCAAGGCGGAGGCGACGATCGTGTCGTTAAACATAAGGAAGGTGGTCGCCTCACCGCTCGTGAACGTCTGGACGTCTTGCTAGATCCTGGAAGTTTTGTCGAAATTGACCGTTTTGTAACTCATCGTTGCATCAATTTTGGTATGAGCACAAAGAAGGCTCCAGGCGATGGGGTGATTACTGGCTACGGAAGAATCAACGGAAAGATTGTCTATGTCTACAGCCAAGACTTTACCGTTTTTGGCGGAAGCATGTCTCGCACTCAAGCCAACAAGATCTGTAAAATCATGGATCTCGCTCTAAAAAACGGATCCCCCATGATTGGTCTGAACGATTCCGGTGGGGCAAGGATTCAAGAGGGAGTTGAAGCTCTAGCTGGCTACGCTGATATCTTCCTTCGCAATGTCACCACCTCGGGCGTAGTCCCGCAGATCAGTGCAATCATGGGACCTTGCGCCGGTGGAGCCGTTTACAGTCCCAGCCTGACTGACTTTATTTTCATGGTAAAAAATTCTAGTTACATGTTCGTAACTGGCCCGGAGGTAATTAAGGCGGTCACCCACGAAGATGTGACCAAAGAAGCTCTGGGCGGAGCCGTCACTCATAGCCAAAAATCCGGAGTTGCTCATTTCGCGACTGAAGATGACAAGAACTGTCTTTTGATGATTCGGGAATTGCTCAACTTCCTTCCCTCGAACAATCTGGACGATACTCCCATTTTGCCTACGAAGGATCGGCCCGATCGCATCGAAGAGTCTCTTAACTCTCTTATCCCGGACAGCTCCCGAAAACCCTACGATATGTTATTGCTTATTCACAAGGTTGTCGACGAGAGCTATTTCTTGGAGGTTCAACAACATTACGCACAAAATATTATTATTGGTTTTGGACGTTTTAACGGGCGCTCAGTTGGCATTGTTGCAAACCAACCTAAAATTTTAGCTGGCTGTTTGAATATTCAGGCCAGTATTAAAGCTGCGCGCTTTGTGCGTTTTTGCGATGCTTTTAATATTCCCATCTTGACCTTCGTTGACGTCCCAGGATTTCTGCCGGGAACAGATCAGGAATGGAATGGAATCATCACTCATGGAGCTAAGCTGCTCTATGCCTACGCCGAAGCCACGGTCCCAAAAATTACGATTATCACACGCAAAGCCTATGGTGGTGCATACGACGTGATGTCTTCCAAACATCTTCGTGGCGATGTGAATTTTGCCTACCCAACGGCTGAGATTGCAGTTATGGGCGCTGATGGAGCTGTTAACATCATCTTCCGTCAAGCTATCAAAGAGGCCAATGATCCCGAGAAAGAGCGTCGTCGCTTAACCGAGGAATATGAAACTGCTTTTGCAAACCCCTATGTTGCGGCGGAATTAGGATACATCGATGAAGTGATTGAACCTGCCATGACTCGCAAGCGCATTATCGACTCTCTTGAAATGCTGAAGAACAAGCGAGATACCAATCCCCCTAAGAAACATGGCAATATCCCTCTATAAGGAAACCAACTATGTTATTTAAAAGAGTACTTATTGCAAATAGAGGCGAAATTGCGATCAGAATTATTAGGTGCTGTCGAGAACTTGGAATTGATACTCTCGCGGTGTACAGCGAGGCTGATCGCAACAGCGCTCACGTGTTACTTGCGGATCGCGCTATTTTAATTGGTCCAGGCCCTAGCAAAGATTCCTACCTGCGAAGTGATAAAATCATAGCTGTCGCAAAAGAATTTGGGGCTGATGCCATTCATCCCGGATATGGTTTCCTGAGTGAGAATGCCGAGTTTGCTCGCTTGGTCGAAAAGGCAGGGATTACTTTTATCGGGCCCACCCCTGAAAATATTGAAGCCATGGGAGACAAACTTGCCTCCCGCGAACTGATGAAGGCAGCTGGCGTTCCAACCGTCCCCGGATCAGCTGGTGCGATTGACAACGAACAGCACGCACTCTTGGAAGCCGAAAAAATAGGCTATCCCGTCATGATAAAAGCTTCGGCCGGTGGCGGAGGCAAGGGAATCCGAGTGGCCCACCATCCGGATGAGTTGCCCGCGGCCTTTCGCACTTGCCAATCCGAAGGGAAAAATTATTTCAAGGACGATCGGGTATTCATCGAGCGCTTCATTCAAAATCCCAAGCACATTGAAATTCAGGTCTTCGGCGATAAATTCGGGAATGCCGTCCACATGTTTGAACGAGAGTGTTCGGTACAAAGACGAAACCAAAAAATTATCGAAGAGAGTCCAAGTATAGCCGTGCCGAATGAAATTCGAGAAAAATGGGTGCAGTGGCCGTTCGAGCGGCCAAGTCGATCAATTACGTCGGGGCCGGCACCATAGAATTCATTTTTGACAATAACACCAAAGAATTCTTCTTCATGGAGATGAACACGCGCTTGCAAGTTGAACATCCCATTACAGAAATGGTAACTGGAATTGATTTGGTCCAGGAGCAGCTTCTGGTTGCTGCTGGCCAAAAATTGTCCTTCCGTCAGGAAGAAATCAAACAGAACGGACATTCGATTGAACTCCGGATATGCGCTGAGGATCCAATTTCTTTTGCCCCATGCCCGGGAACGATTCGTAAGTGTCGAATCCCTCAGGGGCCCTTTGTTCGAGTAGATGGTTATGCCTACCCTGGGTATGAGATTCCCATTTACTACGATTCCATGATTGCAAAGTTAGTTGTTTGGGGACCCAATAGACAAACCTGCATTCGCCGCTTGAAACGGGCCCTTGCAGAATTCATGTTAACTGGCGTGAAATCGAACATTGTTCTTCACAAGAATATTCTGGAGCACCCGACCTTCTTGGATGGTAGCTACACCACTCAGTTCCTAGATAACCAAATGAAGGGTCGCGAACAAAAGCAGCTATTTATGTTTGTTGACGAGCATGTTTTTTTGATTTCGGCAGCTATCACTGCTTATATCGATAGCAAATCGCGCAATATTGGTGAATTTAATTTGGCTAGCCGCTGGAAAGAACTTGGGCGCTCCAAAGGCATGAGGGTTTAGATATGTACTTCGAAGCAGAAAGCAATGGAATAAAATACGAAGTCACCGTCACTGAGAGTCGTCATTCCTGGCAGGTTTCTATTCGTGAGGGAACCTCTGATTGGATAAATCACAAGATTCCCAAAGTAGACTACCAATTTGCAGAGGACACGATCAGTTTATTGTTTAACAACAGTTCCTACCTCGTGGATTGCATCGGTAAAGACACTGATTATACCGTTTTCACGCGCGGTACCTTTCGAAATATTAAAATTTACAACGAAGAAAAGCTACTTCATGAGAGTCTCAAGGCAGGAGGATCTTTTGGTGGTGGAGTCAGCCTCGACTCAGGAATGCCAGGAAAAATTGTCAAAATTTTGGTGGCGGAAGGAAGCATTGTTCCGGCAGGCACTCCTCTGCTGATCATGGAAGCGATGAAAATGGAAAACGAAATGCGAGCTCCACGTGAGGTGCAAATTAAATCCATTGAAGTAAAGGAAGGCGAAAACGTCGATAATGGAACCGTACTGATTCGTTTTGAGTCATGAGTGAAGTCAATAAGACTGAAAATGACAAATCGACTTTTTTCAATTCCAGCCGAATAGAACTGAAGACCTGTTACGATCAACGCGACCTCGCACCGATAAATGAGAACCAAGCTGATTCTTCTCTTCCTGGAGAGTATCCCTTTTCTCGCGGAATTCAGCCCAGTATGTATCGGGGCCGTCTCTGGACCATGCGCCAGTATGCAGGCTTCGGTTCTGCCCAAGAAAGCAATCGACTGTACAAGTCTCTGCTCGCTAAAGGAACCACCGGACTCAGTATTGCGTTCGATCTCCCCACACAAATGGGTTACGATTCCAATCACCCCATGGCAAACGGCGAAGTCGGAAAAGTAGGTGTCGCCATTTCGACCATTGAGGACATGAATTTACTTCTGGAGGGAATTCCTCTCGAAGAAATCTCATCTTCTATGACTATCAACTCAACTGCAGGAATATTACTTGCCTTCTACATTGCGATTGCCAAACAAAGAGGCTTTAGCTAAAGAAGCTGAGGGGCACCATACAAAACGATATACTCAAGGAGTACATTGCACGGGGTACCTATATCTATCCTCCTCAGCCATCCATGCGTATTATTACAGATATATTTGATTATTGCGGGCGGGAACTTCCGGAATGGAACACAATAAGTATATCGGGATACCATATTCGCGAGGCCGGGGCCACAGCGGCCCAAGAGATTGCGTTCACTCTTGCTAATGGAATTACCTACGTTGAGGCAGCCTTGTCTCAAGGGCTCTCTGTAGATGATTTCGCTGGACGACTTAGTTTTTTCTTTAACGTGCAAAATAATTTTTTTGAGGAAATTGCAAAGTTTCGGGCGGCCCGACGAATGTGGGCAAAGATCATGAAAGAGCGATTTGGAGCTAAAGATCTTCGCTCTATGAAGCTTCGTTTTCACAGCCAAACAGCAGGAGTCACTCTGACCGCCCAGCAACCAGAGAATAATATAGTTCGAGTGACACTCCAGGCCCTCGCAGCTGTTTTGGGTGGAACTCAAAGTCTACACACAAACAGCATGGATGAGGCCTTGGGTCTACCTACTGAAAACGCGGTCACTATTGCCCTTCGTACCCAACAAATTATCGCTCATGAATCTGGGGTCACCGATGTAGCGGATCCCATGGGCGGATCCTTTTTTATCGAATCACTCACCAATCAACTGGAAACCTTGGCAACGGGATACATCGACCGCATCGAAGCATTGGGAGGCGTGATCGCTTGCATTGAGTCCGGTTGGATTCAAAATGAAATACAAAATGCTGCCTACAAGTTCCAGCTGGACGTTGAGAGTGGCAATCAAAAGATTGTGGGCGTTAACTGCTTTGAGACGTCAGAGCAATCAAAAATTGAAACTCTGAGAATTTCAGATGAGATCTCCAGGGACCAGATCTCCAGGCTCAATATTTTTATAAAAAAGAGAAACGCCTCACTTGTAAAGACTTCGTTGGAGAGAATTCAAAATGCGGCTCAAGACAGTCGACAAAACCTTATGCCCCTATTTGTCGAAGCCGTTGAAAACAAAGTTACTCTAGGTGAAATTTCTGACACCCTTAGGAAAGTGTTTGGGCAACATAAGGAAACCCTGACCCTATAGATTCTGAACTCATGATTTTGTGGTCGGCTCGCTGCTCGGAATTTTTTCAAATATTTTTACCAAAAATATGGACATCTCATATAGAAGGATAAGGGGAACAAGCATCAATATCATGCTCAAGGCATCTGGCGGAGTGAATATTGCTGAGGCGACAGCCAATATCACATAGGAATATCTCCTGTATTTACTTAAAAATGAAGAAGACACGAGGCCCATAATTCCCAAAATTGTCAATATGAGCGGCATTTCAAAAGCAAGACCAAAAACCAAAGTCGTCGTCACAAAAAAGGAAAGGTACTCTCCAATAGTTATCATTGGAGTGTCCGTGCTGCCTCCAAAGGTCATCAGAAATTTAAACGCCATTGGAAGAACAATGAAATACACAAAACACATCCCGAGCATAAACAAGCCAGTGCCAAAGCCCACAAATGCGACGGCGTACTTTTTTTCCTTTTCATAGAGCCCAGGAGCCACAAATTTCCAGACATGGTAAAGCCAGAACGGCGAAGACACCAAAGTCCCCGCCAAAACAGCCACCTTCAAATGAGCCAAAAATTTGTCCATTGGGGCCGTAAAAACCAAGCCTCCAGCCGTGTTTTTCAGATAAGGCGAAATAGGCCCCCTTGCGATATCAAATAAGAAATCACTAAAGCCCCAGCAAACAATAAATCCAAGAAAAACCCCTAAGATTGACCACATCAACCTTATTCGCAATTCCGACAGGTGCTCCACAAGAGTTTGATTTGGTTCGTCGCTAAAATTATTCATATTTTAGTTTGTTCGCTTCAATTGGTTTGGATTCTTCCGAACTGACCTCGGCCTCAACCTTCAAACTATCGAAGTTGCTGTCGCCCTCGCCATCGCCATCTGGAGTTGCCTTATCCGCCTTACCTAATTTATCTATTGATAGCTGCTGGCGTACCTGGTCCTCAGTTTTATGCACAAAACGATCCGTTTGATGCTTGATATCAGTGAAAGAGGAGGTTAGTTCTCCCGTTGCCCTCTTAAACTCATTGAGCAAACGGCCAACAACCCGAGCTAACTCGGGCAACTGCTTCGGGCCAATAAATATGAGCGCTAGAACAGAGAGTAGAACCATCTCTGAAAAACCTAAATTAAACATAAGGGGATGCTACCATAGGGAAATTTGAAGGTCCATTGACCTTTCTTACTGCTTAACTACTTTTTTTGCGTAAGTCGTTGGAGTGAAAAGCCCTCGATCCAACAACTGATCCTCGGCTTGTCTTGAGCCAGTTAGAACATAACGATCATAAAGACGCAGCAAGTCCTCTTGATTTACAAAAAAGGCCTTTTGGCTCACACAAGTCAATACGTCCACAAAATCCAAAAATCTCAGAGAAAAATCATTGAAAACACCCGCCTTCAATGTCCGACCTGAAAGAGAGGCCAAGTGTCTGTAAGCAGACCCACCAATTCCGGCATAATAATCTACGTCCACAATCTTTCTTTTTAGCGAGTCTCCAAAGAACCCACTGATATATAGACTCGAATCGGCAAGCCTTTTAAACATCTCAAAGCTAACTGGAGGTTGGGCGCCGATAGCTTTCAAATAGAGCTCAGCCAACGTCTCCTGGCTCTTCTTCCCGTCCTCTTTAGACAGATAAAAAAGATTTCCTGTATGCAAATAGAATTCAAGTAAATCAACGATGTAGGTTTTGACGTCTGCAGAGGCTTCCAATTTGCATTCTCGAAACGCATCAGTGACTGACTCAGAAAAATACTCCCTGGAACTGGCGACAAGATCTGGACTTGCTACCTTCTTCTTCGTCTGATCCATCCTTCTTTCCTTAATGAAAGAGAGCCAATCAACAGCCAATACTCTCATATAGAATATCGGAACAATTACTCCTCGATTTTATCAAAAATAGTTTGATTTTTGCCAAAACCAAGACCTAATTGAAGAATGGACGGCCCCAGCGACTCAAAATGGATCATTTTTTCAAGTCTCGATAAGTATCCATTATCGATTTCATAAACGCCAACTATTGGTCTGACTGGCCTTGCCTACCAGGGTCGGTCTCTCCCAATCGCTGTGATCACTGAGGGCTGTGAAAATAGGGTTTGGGCGAGTTCCCGAATATCCTTGGCTGTGACGACCTCAAGCTTTTCGGCGTAACGAAAGGCTTCCCGATAGTCGAGACCATAGACCTCGTCAAAAAGAATCGCCGCTGTGATGGCCGAATTTTTTTGAAGATCAATATCATAACGACCAATCAAATAACTTCGTGCGCGAACAATCTCTACCTCAGAAACCAATTGGTCGCACAGTTTATCAAACTCTGTTTGCATCATTTCAATTGCCTTTGCGCCCTTTTCTGGGAAGCACCCAATGTACGCGCCGAAATAGCCCGCATCAATCCCTTCCATTCGCAAAGGAGCCACTGAATAAGCAAGAGATGCCTTGTCTCTCAGTTCAAGAAATAGGCGCCCTCCTTGACCGGCTAAAATTGACTGCAGAACTTGTAGCGTATAACGTCTCTTGTCTGTGAATGTTATTCCAGGATAACCAACAACAATGTGGGTTTGTTCTTTATCGCTTTGGAGATAAGATCTGATCGGAACGCTTGGTTTTTTGAACTCAAAGGTTTCCCCCTTGATTTCTCCCTCGGGCAATTTTTCTAAGAAAGCAGTTAGGCTCTCTCTGAGTTTGTCTTCGTCCAAGTGCCCCGATGCCACCGCCGTAAAGTTCTTCCTTGATACCATCTTTTTATAATGTGAAACCAAATCTTCTCGGGTGATAGATTTTATGCTGGATTCCTCACCAAGTGGATCACGACCATAAGGATGATTGCCAAACATGTTTGCCATGAAATCATGGATAGCCACCTGGGCTGGATTGTCATTTCGGTTCTTAAGCTGTTCCAGAATTACAATTTTCTCTCGTTCAATAACCTCCTCGCTAAATGAAGGCTCCAGCAGAACCTTACCAAAAATATCCAAGCTCTTTGACCAAAAGGCCGACATGGCAGTGAGATTAATCCCAGCTGTATTACGTCCTCCAAACGAGGACAGCCCGGCGGCCATGCTCTCCATGGTTTTATACATTTCGGATTCCGATAGACTTTCTGTGGTCGTCGCCCAAGTTCGCGCCAACAGTTCAGTAAGACCACACTTATTGGGACTTTCGAGTCGCAATCCACCTCGAAAGGCACATCTCAAATTAACGACAGGGGTGTCATGAGCTGTTCGAACAATAAAAATTCCTCCATTAAGGCGATGCCTCTGTGGAATGTTCTCGCCCGAATCCTTAATACCGGCCATTTTCCATTTTAGCTTAGGTGCACTTTTTTGTGCTCTCTTTGATCCAGCTTGGATTTTTGAGGGTATCGAAAAGGATTTTGCCCATTTTTTTAGTATTTCTTCAGCCGTCTTCTCTCCGCGCGACGTCGTCAATATCATGCTGAGGGTTTTGGGTTGAATATATTTTCTTGCAACTCGAAGAATGTCTGCTGAAGTCAAAGAATAAACCGATTTTATAAATTCACTAAAATACCGGTAGTCTCCAAAAAGATGTTCATAGGAGCCAAACTTCCTCGCCATGCCATCAACAGTTTCTAAGGCATAAAACTCCTCACTCGCCAAATTGACGACGGCTTTTTTTATTTCCTCCTCTTCAGGTGGTTGAGAAAGAATAACATGAAGCTCTTCACGAATTCCGTTCAAGGCCATTTCCAAATTTTCCCTTGTCGTGGAGAGTGAGACTGCGAAAAATCCAGGATCAATAGGAGAAAAATTACTCGCGCCAATGTAGTTTACCAATGGACGATCGAGCCTGAGTCGCTTTGTTAATCGGGAGCTGTCCCCTTGACCAAGAATGAGGGCTAGCACCTCAAGAGCTGGAGTGTCCTTGTGACTAATGGGTGGTGTCTTCCATGCTAAAGTTAAAAGCGTTTCTTCAAAAGACACTTTTTCTATCTTTATTCTTGGCGATTTCTGGACTAGTTCCTTGGTGCGTTTCACTTTTCTTAGCTTGAAAGGCTGTAACTCTCCGAACAGTTTTTCCACCTTCTTCTTCATTTCATTGTGTTGAAAGTCGCCAACGACCAATAGGGTCATATTTTTAGGAACATAACGACTCTGGTAATACTCAATGATTTTTCTTCTTGAAATGGATCGTATCACTTTTTCAAAGCCTATAACCGGAGTGCCATAGGGATGCTTCTTATAACTTGTCGAAAACAAAAGCTGACTGGAGCGACGATGAGGATCGTCCTGACCACGTTTGATTTCCTCAATCACAACTTCTCGCTCATTGTTAATTTCCTGTTCGTCAAAGAGCGGAAATCCCATCATTTCGACGATGGCGTCTAAAGCCGTGTCGGAAAAATGTTTTGAAATCGTTATATAAAATACCGTTTGATCAAAAGAAGTATAAGCATTGAGCTCGCCCCCGGCCCCTTCAACAGTCGAAGCAATTTGGCCAACCCCATATTTCCTAGTTCCCTTAAAAAGCAGATGTTCAATGAAGTGACTGATTCCTTCTTCTCCTTTGCGTTCGTCTGCACTCCCCGTTTTCACCCACATCTGCACTGAGACGACAGGTGATTTGTTGCTCTCTACAAATAGAACTTTCAAACCGTTTTTTAATTGAAATTTCTTAGACATCGTTTAATACCTGCCTATGGACTTTGGTGTTTATGTCCACATTCCTTATTGTTTACAGCGTTGTCGTTACTGCGACTTCACTACTTTTGAATTCAGCGAGATCATGCCTCCCGAAAAATACCTGCAAATTCTTCTCCGTGAAATTCAGCAACGATCCTCCTTATTTGAACCGACTAAATTGGCGAGCCTCTACTTTGGAGGAGGAACTCCAAGCCTTATCCCCGCTGCCTCCATTCTATCCATTATTAGTGAGCTTGCCAATTGCGGCTTTGAGATTGATTCGGATTCAGAAGTGACTATTGAAATCAACCCCGCCACAATTGACGAGGAGAAGCTAGACTTCTATATCAAATCTGGCATCAATCGGTTCAGCGTTGGTGCTCAATCCTTTGATGATGACCTATTAAAACTTTGTGGAAGACGCCATCTCGCTGAGGACACTCGTCACACGCTGAGATTATTGAGGGAGAGAAACCTCAATTATTCCTTCGACCTTCTGTTTGCCCTCCCCAGCCAAACCTTGGACCAGCTCAAGGAAGATTTGGATGAAGTCGAGCTGTTTGACCCGCCGCATTTGAGCGCCTATTGCCTGACAGTTCCAAGCGGCCATCCCATGGCCAAGAACCGGCCACCGGAGGGAACTCAAATTGACATGTTTGAGGCTATAGAGGAACGACTCAGAACAATGGGGATTAACAAATACGAAATTTCAAATTTTTCAAAGCCGAAAAGGGAGTCTCGCCACAACCTGCTCTACTGGAAGAATGGAGCTTATTGGGGTCTAGGCCTTAGCGCCCATTCCTATGATCCTCGAATTCAGCAGGGAGTGCGATTTTGGAACCTTAGTGGGCTGGACACTTACGAAAGCCAAATATATGGTCTTCAAGGTAACGAAAGACATCTTGGTTTTCCCTCGAGCCAGATTGAGTATTTGAAGGTCCACGAAGCTCTGACCGATTTCTGCCACACTTCGCTACGAATAAGGGAAGGACTTTCCTTTGTTCGTCTCTTCTCCGAATTTGGTCACTCCATAGGAGAAATAGTGGTCCCCAAATTGATAGATCTTGAGAAATCAGGCTTCCTTGTTAAAAATGAACAGGCTTGGACTTTGACGTCAAAGGGAGAACGACTGAGCAATCGGATATTTTTGGAGCTGACTTTTGAAAGGCAGGATTTTGCTGCAGAAAGTATGACCTAACTGGATTTGACGCATTGACAAACGGCGTTTTGCCTCCATACTTTGGCCTATAATAACGATACTATTTCTTTGGAGGCTCTCTTGTCGGGTGATGGTAGAAATCGAAGCAATGGAGACGGATCAGATCACAATGAAATTGCAAGCGAGGCGGGGGAGGTCTCAGTAGAAACTTCTCAGGATTATTCCTCCACTCAACTCAATGAAGAATTGGAAAAATGCAAAAGCGATTTCCTTTACTTAAAGGCCGAGTTCGATAACTATAAAAAGCATATGATTCGTGAAAGATCTGATTTGGTTAAATACGGATCAGAGAGGCTTATTCTTTCTTTGCTGGATGTACTGGACGTGCTGGACAGAGCACTTGAGATGAACGTCAGTCCTGATACGATTGAGGCCTTTGTGAATGGAGTCCGGCTGACAGCGGAGGAGTTGCGCGGAGTTTTGGCTCGTTTTGGAGTTCTGGGGACAGACCCGATTGGTGAGCAATTTGACCCTTCATTGCACGAGGCATTGAGCAGTGAGGAAACGAGTCAGATCCCTCCCGGGCATATAAGCAGGGTCTTTAGACGAGCCTATAAACTTCATGACCGCGTGATTCGACCCGCCCAGGTTGTGGTGGCAAGAGAACCTAAATCTGGGAATAGTGATCGGCAATAATGCAGCAGTAAAGAGGTTGATTTTGTCCAAACGTGATTACTACTCAGCGCTAGGAATTTCTCGCTCAGCGACCGTTGAAGACATTAAGAAGTCCTACCGTAAATTGGCATTAAAGTATCATCCGGACAAGAATCCCGGCAATCATCAGGCAGAAGAGCGCTTCAAGGAAATCAGCGAAGCCTACGAGGTTCTTAGGGATCCGAAAAAGCGCCAAATGTACGATCAATTTGGCCAAGTGGGAGCTCAGGCCGGAGGCTTCGGAGGCGGTAAGAATCCTTTTGGAGGAGGGGCTGCTGGCGGAGCGGGCTTCGGCGATTTTGGAGGATTTGGAGGCGGTGACCCCGGCTCAGCCAATGACATATTCAATGAATTTTTTGGCGAGGGCTTTGGTGGTGGTGCTCGGCGAGGTCGCGGAGGCCCAAGACCAGAGGCACAAGGATTTGATCGTCAGCAAGGTGTGACCTTCGATATACGCTTTCAATTAGTTTTGAAGAGGCCTCCAAGGGTTGCGAAAAAATGATCTCTTTCATTCGGAGAAGAGGCAATAAGGAAGAAACCGCAAAGCTTTCTATCACGGTCCCCTCAGGTGTTCGTAATGGTCAGCGTTTGAAGCTGCGGGGTGAAGGTGATTCAGCGCAAAAGGGCGGAGCTCCAGGAGACCTCTGCGTCATAGTGACTTTGCAGGACCATCCGCTTTTCAAGAGGGATGGAAATGACGTGACTTTGGATCTGCCCATTTCTTTTGTAGATGCTATTTTGGGCACAGAGACTGAAATTCCAACTCTGCTCGGAAAAGCCAGTCTAAAAATTCCACCGGGAACTCATACGGGTCAGGTCTTCAGACTTAAAAATAAAGGTTTTCCTGCAATTGGCGAACATGCGGCTGGCGATATGCTCATTCGCATTGTTATAGATATTCCACAGGAAGTAAATGAGTCAGAAAGAGCGGCTATCTCTAAGTTATCACATCTTACTCAGAAATCCCCGATGGTGGCAGAATTTATGACCAACGCTCAACAAGTTATAAAAAGCCGAAAATGAAATCAAAAATCTTCCATTTTTTTTCGAATTTTCTGATTTACCTGATGCTTCTGAGCTTGGGTTCTTGTGTCAGTACTCCAAAAAAAAAGGAGCCTACTGCGGCGGCTCGCCCTGTTCAGGATGTCCTGAGCAAAGTGCAAATTGATATGGCTGCAGGTTCCTACGAAAGAGCCTTAACAAAACTCAAGGGAATCGTTCAAAAACACCCCGAATCTGACCTGGCTGACGATGCCTATATTCTTATGGGTCAGATTTACATGGATCGTCGTGACTATCGGAGCGCCTATGAATCCTACATTTCTGTCGTCAATAGCACGGTATTTAGTCCGCGGGAAACAGATGCTCTGTTGGGAGCCGCTCGTGCCTTAGCTAAACTTGGCAGTTATGATGAAGTGCTTAGCCTAACCAATAAATGTCTGGCTGTTCAGGGGCTTTCGGATTCTGCTCGTCTGGACATCTATCGATTGAGGTTTCAGGTGTTGAGCGAAGTTGGGGATCGACTTGATGCCTTGAGAACATTGATCTTTCTCGCTGAAAACGATACCGATCTCAAACTCAGGGAAGTACACAGAAATCGGGCTTTGGATTTTGTTGAATCTCATTTGAGCGATCCTGATTTGGAAATTGTCGCAAGGGACAAAAATTTTGGCTTCGTCCGCAGTATTGCTGTATTGAGAATCGGTACTCTACTTTTTGAACAAAGGGATTTTTCGAGATCCTACGATTTTCTCGTCGAGGCAGTAGAACTCGCTCCAGAAAGCGATATTTCAGAAAAAGCCTCAAATCTTCTCAAACAAATTGAAGCCCGACGTAAAGTTGATCCTTTCACGGTGGGGGCCGTCTTACCCCTTTCGGGCAAAGCCTCCACCTACGCTTATAAAACATTAAGGGGCATTCAGCTCGGTCTGGGAATTTATGGACCCAATCCTTCAAAGATAAAGTTGGCTGTTCTCGATAGCGAGGGCAATCCTGATATTGCGAGAAGATCTGTCGAAAGACTCGTGACGGAAGACCATGTCATCGCATTGATTGGAAGCCTTCTTAGCAAAACAGCGGTCGCCGTGGCCTCAAAATCTGATGAGTTGGGTGTTCCAAGCTTTGAGGATCGTTTAGAGGAATATAAGCACAGATTAAAAGAGTGGCATAAAAAGATTGGTTCTGTTGGCGGACGTGTTTCTCCTCCTGAAGAAGTTCTACAGCCTTTGATTGATTTTGAGGCTTTGTTTATTCCAGATGGAGTTCGATCCGTCAGTCAGATTGCCCCAATGCTTGCGTATCAGGAAGTAAAGGGAATAAAATTGCTTGGAACCAATCTTTGGAATACACCTGAACTGGCTGAAAAGGGTGAGAAATTCGCTGAGGGGGCGATTTTTGTTGATGGCCTCCTGACGCACGATCCACATTTTAGAGAATCTCATTTTTTTCGGGATTTCGTTTCGACATTTCAGGACGAGCCCGGACTATTTGAAGTTCAGGGTTACGATGCGGGTTTAGTTCTTAGAGAGCTTATTGAAGATGGTGAACGCACTCGCATTGGGCTTACCGAACATTTGGCACAATTGAAGGCCTTCAGGGGAGTTCTGGGAACGCTCTACACAAATAAATCCCGGGAAGTTGAACGCCCGACCTTTCCTCTCTTTATTGACAAGGGAGTTATCAATGGGTGGAAAAATGTTACGCCCACTCAGTCAGAAAAGCGAACAAAGTAGTCCGTCAGATAAAGAGACTGATTGTGTCTTCTCGAAATGGACTTTCGGGACTTAGGTCCAAAATTTTTTTATTTGAATCAGAAGTATTTTTTATAGATAAAAATTAACAACATTTCAAAGCACCTGTACAAAGGTATCATCGATCTAACTTCCGCCCGCAAAAGGGCTGAGGCGATTTGTTAAAATTCTTCATTTCCAGACCATTTCTCCCCTTTTGCCATTAAAGGGATCCTCTATCGCTCCGAGAAGAGAGAGGGAGATTTATTGATTTCCCGCCAATTGCGGAGGCTATATGAATTTTGACGATAAGGTCATCGACATACCAAAAACCCTGCCAATGTTACCTGTGCGTGACATTGTCGTTTTCCCTTACATGATACTCCCACTGTATGTTGGAAGAGAGTCATCGATAAGGGCCGTAGAAGAGTCGCTCGCTAAAAATCGTCTGATCTTTTTGGCCTCCCAAAAGGAAATAACAGAAGAAAACCCCACCGAAAATTCAATTTATCGAGTGGGCACTATTGCTATGATCATGAGAATGCGAAAACTATCGGACGGCCGTGTTAAGATCCTGATACAGGGCGTGTCCAAGGGACGAATAGTTCAATATAGCAAATCCAAGCCGAGTTTTGAAGTCGAGGTCGAGAAGATCGACGATCCACAACAGGCTGGTGCTGCGATTGAATATGAGGCCATGATTCGCAATTCAAAGGAGCATCTTGAAAAAATCATAGCCCTGGGCAGAATGCTCTCGCCCGACATTCTATTGGTGTTGGACGACGTCACTGATCCGGGTCGCTTGGCTGACCTCATTGCTTCAAATTTAGGTCTCAAAGTCTCAGACGCACAGAGTGTTCTTGAAACAGGGGACCCGAAGGTACGCTTGAAACTTGTGAACGAAATTTTGGCGAGCGAATTAGAGGTCCTACAAATGCAAGCTCGCATTCGTAATACCGCTAAGGATGAGATGTCGAAAAGTCAACGCGAGTACTTTTTGCGCGAACAAATGAGAGCGATCAAAAATGAGCTCGGCGATACCGATTCAAAAACTGAAGAGATCGACGAACTCAGAGAAAGAGTTGGCAATGCTGGAATGCCGGAGGAAGTTCTGAACGAGGCCCTGAAACAGCTTGGTCGACTGGAACGCATGCATCCGGACGCGAGCGAAGCCTCGATGGTGAGAACTTACCTCGACTGGATGGTGGACTTGCCTTGGAATAAGGCTACTGTGGATAATCTGGACATTGATAGGGCTCAAAAAATTCTCAACGATGACCACTATGATCTACATAAAGTTAAGGATCGAATTCTTGAATTTCTTTCCGTAAGAAAGCTCAAAGTTAAAGATCTAAAGGGACCTATCCTTTGCTTTGCTGGCCCCCCTGGGGTTGGCAAGACCTCTCTAGGTAAATCTATCGCGAGATCTATGGGCAGAGAGTATTTCCGTCTGTCTCTTGGAGGCGTTAAAGACGAGGCTGAGATTCGCGGACATCGACGCACTTATGTGGGTGCAATGCCAGGAAAAATTGTGCAAGCACTCAAACAGGTAAAGACAAACAATCCAGTTATCGTTCTCGATGAAATCGATAAACTGGGGTCAGATTTTCGAGGCGACCCAAGCTCTGCAATGTTGGAGGTTCTTGACCCAGAACAGAACGCCTCTTTTCGAGACAATTATCTGAACGTTGACTTCGATTTGAGTAACGTGCTCTTTATTGCTACAGCTAACGTTTTAGAGAACGTACCTCCAGCTCTCCGGGATCGAATGGAAATCATTCACATCTCTGGATACACTGAAAACGACAAGGTACTTATCGCAAAAAAACATCTTGTTGATCGCCAAATAGAACAAAATGGAATCACCAAAAATGACCTCGAGTTTCTTGATGATGGGATCAAATATCTTATTTCGCATTATACCCGTGAAGCAGGGCTACGAAATTTGGAGAGAGAGATTGGTTCGATTTGCCGAAAAGTCGCTAAGCTTGTTGTGACTGGACATAAGGATAAGGTTGTTGTAGATGCGGAGAGAGTCTCAGACCTTCTTGGGCCGCCTAGATTTATCAGAGACGAAAAAATGAAGGAACATCAGATCGGAATATGCACAGGACTCGCTTGGACCCAAGCGGGGGGTGAGATCCTTTATGTTGAAGCTCTTAAAATGAAGGGAAAAGGTGCACTCGTCCTAACTGGTCAGCTCGGAGACGTAATGAAGGAATCTGCTTCTGCAGCTATGTCGTATGCAAAATCTCATTCAGCTGAATTAGGAATTGACGAAGACTGGTTTGACAAAAACGATGCTCATGTTCACCTTCCGGCTGGCGCGATTCCCAAAGACGGTCCTTCGGCAGGGGTCACATTGGCCACTTGCTTGACAAGCTTAATGACTGAGACACCCGTACGAAGCGACATTGCAATGACTGGCGAAATAACTCTATCGGGCCGAGTTTTGCCGGTCGGCGGAATCAAAGAGAAGGCGCTCGCGGCTCTGAGTCACGGAATCACCAAGGTCATTTTGCCATTGGCAAATAAAAAGGATTTATCAGATATTCCTGCGGAATTTAGAGAGAAGATGAGTTTTATTTTCGTGGAAAATCTGGATGAAGTCTTTGCTTTAGCTTTTGATAAAAAGCCAAAGAAAAAGAAGGACCTCATAAAGAGCACGAAAAAGCAGAAATTAGGTGCGAACCCTTCTGCTGCGTGATCCGCAGAGAAGGGTCTTTATCAAGTTGCTCGGATATCATACACCGCATAGGCCGATTGGATTGGCTTGGTTTTTTAGATCCAAGCCCGAACCCTCTCGTTTCATTATGAATGGTCTAAAACGATAAATTCTACCACACATCGATCCTCGCTGAGCAGGCCTGATTCGCCCTTCAATTCAGGGCAACTGGTCGAAGATCATGTTATCATATAATCTTGGGAAATTTGCAGTACGTGGGGGGATGATCTGATGAAATCGAGACGAAGCTTCCGATCTACGGAAATGTTGTTGCTTGCTGTCCTGTTTCTCAAACTCTTTGGTTGCAAAGTTAACAATACGATACAGGGAAATATCGGGTCGGATTCAAATAAGATTTCTGTTAGCTTACAAGGTGGAAGCTCTTCAGTCACTGTCGCAGAGGGGTCAAATACAAATTTCGTTTTAATTTTATCTTCGCCTCTTGCTGCGGAGGCTTCACTTGAATGGTCAATATTAGATGTAAATGGAACGGCCGCAACTCTTGAGTTCCCCATATCCTCAGGCACACTTGTTTTTCCCGCAAATCAACTTTCAGGGTACTTTAGTATACAAGGCTCCAATGATGCCCTACAAAAGGGAACTCGTCAGTTCTCCCTTCATTTTTCAAATCCATCTACGCCTCGCTTGGATATTGGATCAGTTGTTATTGCACTTTCAGTGACTGATGACGATTTTGTTCTTAGCTCAACAAAACTGGCATCCAATTCAACTAATTCATATGTTGATATTGATGTTGATTGGGATCTTAACTACGCATATTTGGGGTCACGTTTTACAAGCACCTGCTTTCAGGTTGTGGACTTTGCGAATATTTTGGCTCCAGTCGTTGTGAAAACTATCGGGTCTGCCACCACTCCCTCTCCGACCGGAAATACCTGTTTGGGTGTAAAACTATTTGCGTCCAATAGGCGATTGATCGTGACAAGCAATTCAGGTAATCGCGCTGAGGTCTGGAACTTGGGAACAAATCCATCTGTATAGAATTTTACAAGAGTTATTGATTTAGCCGTTACATCAGCTCGTGTCGTTGCTGGCATAAATGAAGCAAATGGACTTAATGACACAGATATTTCAATTGTAAGGACAAGTGGGGTTGCAAAGCTGAAATACAATGAGGGCGCTGCGAGTTTAGTTTCAACATGGAATACCGCTTTGGCCGGCTCTCGAAATGGAGGGGTGGTCGTAGATGGAAACTTTGTGTTGAGTGGCGGCTGGGCCAACGCGGATCCAATTCTCTCCCATGATTTTTCAACTGGAAACTTGTTGAGTACCTTTCCAATGGACAATGGCGGCAGCAGTGGGCTCTGGTCCGCTGCCATTTCTCCTGACCAATCAAAAGTATTCTTCGGCGGCTGGGTCTCAGGCTTTTTAAGTATTCCCCTCTCCCCTCTCCTGCCCTCTCTGTAACCAAGCGAGTTGATAACCCTAGCGGGTATCGCTCGACGGCATATGCTCAGATTGACGGCAAAGATTACTTTGTGGCTGTGTCTTCGGATCACTATGTTGATGTCTATGATGCGACTGATATTGATAGTCCCCAGCTCGCGTATCGCACTCTCGTCCCGGGCATGGAAGGCGAATTGTATGGCGTGAGGGTCAACCAGAATTCAAAGCGGTTGGTCATTGTGACAAACAAGGGAGATTTTGTCTTGGCCGATTGGGACAAAATGTTACCGGCACAGGCCCAACATCCTCAATTCTAATTCACTTTTTGTGGGATAATTCTGTGCTTATTTATCGAGCGAGAAAGCCCAATCAACGAGTGCCTCTGGATTTGCAGTTGCGATTGTGGTCTTTTTACTCGTCTCGGTCTTTAAGGAGAGAGTCGCGTTATTTTCCTCAAGCACCCGAACCAAGGTTTTCAGATCAGTGACCTCCTCTTTGAGCAGAATAATTTGCTCTTCCTTCTCCTGAAGGATGACGGCGTAAGCCTTTTTTATTTCCTGAAGCACAGAATGTACAGTCTGAGCTAATTGGTCAGACTCTACCCCTTGATTCAGTGGCAAATCCTGAATCAAGGGGCGGCCCTTTATCTCTGATATTGGCTCCGGCCCGATTGGATCTCTACTTACAGATGGGGGAGCGCTGGAAATCACACTGGCATGAAATTGGTGCATCATTAGGGGAATGTCCTTCAGCCAATATTTTCCATTTTCCAAATTATACTCTGCGGCATCTTCTTTTATTCTCCGCCTCAGAGTTGAAATGCTGACTTTGTATTTGCTTGAGTAGTCGTTTAAACTGATCCATTCGGGCCCGATCAAAGGACACCCCCTTTTGACTATTCAAAATTATCATAATTTTGTTGTATTGACACCTTGTTTGAATACTCAGCTCAATGTCTGGCCCTTTGTCCGTCCGGTGTTTTAGTGTGTATTTCTGGTTCCCATAGGAACCATTTGGATATCCATATCATCTCTGACTATTCAGACTATCCAAATCTGTGAGAAATTGCTCACTTTTGATGAATATTCTCTGGATATGATCAAGATGAGTATTCAATCCTCTCGCTTACTCTTACTCAAGGAGGCTAAGCCAGGCCAACTTCCCATCAAGTTGAGAATTCATTTCCTTTGTTAAAAAAATTTAATAAGATCAGCCTCATGCGCCTAAGTGAAAAAAAGCATCCTTCATTGGTACTGAGTGGAGGCGGGATTAAAGCCGCCGCCTTTCATATTGGCGTGTGTCTGGCATTGCAAGAGAAGGGCTTTAGCTTTGAGGGTGGATTTCGTAATTCGGAAGAGACTAAGAATCAACCTGACCCATCTGTTCCTCTTAGATTCCAAACTTACGTAGGATCTAGTGCAGGATCGGTGATCAGTACTCTGTTAGCAGCTGGCTATGATGTCGATGCGATCATCCATGCCTTTACTCAAGGTGCCGGACTAACTTCAGCGATCTGGAAGGCCAAAAGTACTGGCTCATATTTAAGACCTCTCACCTACCGCGATATTTTTGCTTTGAATATCAAAACTCCACGAGCCACTCGTATCCTCCCAAGCTTGTTTCGAAAAAAGCCAGTTATTTCAGGTGGTATTGAAGTTTTACTCAAAAGAGGTGTTAAAGTTAATGGGATTTTTACGACCGGTAACATAGAGAAGTATCTTCGGGAAGACGTATTGCTCTCCAATGATTTCCACTCGCTTCGTCCCAACCTCTTCATTATTGCCACCCAACTCAATCATTCAAGAAAGGTTGTGTTTGGGGCCTATGACAAGACCGTTAAAGAGAAGACAATTAAGTACGCTTCTTACTCCAATATCAGTGAAGCCGTCGCAGCCTCCGCCAGCCTACCTCCATTTTTTGCCCCTTACGGGATTACTAATTCAGAAGGAAAGGAAATCTACTTCTTTGACGGAGAAATTCGGGACACCTTGAGCACTCATGTCGCAGCTGATCATGGATCAGACCTTGTCATTTCTTCCTATTCAATCCAACCCTACCATTTCAATGAAGAGATTGGTTCGCTTCACGAATACGGAATGCCCATTATCGCCAACCAAGCTCTCTACCAGGTGGTCCAACAGAAGATTGCTAAGCATATTGAACACCAACAGGAAATCCGTGGCTTGATAAATGCTGTAAATGGATATCTAAGACAAGCCAACATCCCCCCTGAACACCGCGAAAAGTTAATGGAAATTTTGGTTTCTCGCACAAACTACAAGCCGAACGTTGACTATATTTATATTCACCCTAGTCCCCATGACTACGAAATGTTCTTTTTTGATCACTTCAGTTTGAATCCCAAAATCCTATCCAAAATTGTGAAAATTGGATTCAAGGCCGCAATGGCAACTCTCAGACAGTATAACATCTAAAGCAACGCAATAAGCTGAGCTGAAGCTTTAGACCGGACTCCACCGATCATCAGATCAAACTGCTAAAAAAAAGAGCCAATATGAACACACCCAAAAAAAAGACTCTCGACTGTTTCACGAAGACACCCCCATATTTGACCCACACAGAAGGTATCTCAAATGAATATACTTTACGAATCGAATAGTTTTGTAACTGCGATAACTGCCTGTTATAGACCGATAGGAGAGCAGCGAATTCTTAGAATAGTCCGGCAACAGCCTTTCGAATTTCTTCATAAAAGGGGTTTGAAAAAATCCCCAGGACTAAAGTCGCCAGAGCACATGCTCCCACAAGCCAACGGCTCAATATTCGTGATTGATCGACCTCAATGCCTCCGCCTTCCGACATATACATGTAAACAACTGGGCGCAAGTAATAGAAGACACTGATTGCGGAACTCACAACTCCCCAGAACGATACCCAAAAAAAGCCCTGCTTGATCGCTGCCGAAAAAATATAAAATTTCCCAAAAAATCCCAAGGTTGGCGAAAGACCTGCCAAGCTCAACATAAGTACTGTTAGGCAGGCAGCCAACATGGGGCTGCGCGCACCCAGCCCCTTAAGATCATCCGCAACTACTTCTGAATTTTCATTCTTCTCCAGTAAACTCAATATTCCAAAAGATCCCAAGGTCATGATCATGTAACCAAAAACATAAAACATCACGCTGGAAGCGCCAAGATGCCCTAATTCCCCAATTCCTGCAGCTAATACCCCAACCAAGATATACCCCGAATGGGCAATACTCGAATAAGCAAGCATCCTTTTCAGATTTCTTTGCAGGATCGCCGTCACATTTCCAGCGATCATCGTAAGGACCGCCAGCCACTGAATACCCACGATGAGGTCCTCCGTTCTCTCTCCGTTAAGAACTTGAGTCCCAACAAGGCGCAAGAACGCTGCAAATATGGCTAGCTTTACTCCGGCGGCCATAAAACCTGTAAGAGGCGTCGCCGACCCCTGATAGACATCAGGAGCCCAAAAATGAAACGGGACTATCGCAACTTTGAATGAAAGTCCCACCACAACCATTACAATCCCAAACAAAAACAGTCGATTTGTTCCAATCAGGTCAGCCCCGATCTCAGATAGATCAAGTAAATAGGTCCCACCTGCCGTCCCATAAATGAAGGCACACCCATAAAGAAATATCGCAGAAGCAAAGCTTCCTAATACGAAATATTTAAATGCGGCTTCTTTCGAAAGTCGTTCTTCTAAGCTCAATGCGATAGCCAAATACAAGCACAAGGACATGACCTCGATTCCTATAAACAACATAATTAAGTCATTGGACCACGCGACCAGCAACATTCCCATCGCAGCATTCAAAATGAGAAACACCAGCTCCTCAAACTGCCGTGTTGATGTAGCCAAATTATCTTTAGCAAAAATCAAACTCATTGCGGTTGCAATAATCACCAAAATGGCAGACCAACTACCAATTCCATCAAAGACCAGAGACTTGGAAAAAGCCGTTTGATTAATTCCATAATTCGAAATCGTCAACCCACCCGCAATTGTCAGCCCAATCAGCCCGTACAATACCGATGACATCGACTTTGGCGTCCGCCCCTTACCAAAAACCTTGACGCTCAAAGGAATGAGGCTCGCAATAAAAAGTGCAATCGCTGGGCTAACCAGTAACAAATCAACCAATTGAAAATTTACCGACATGAAAAGACTCCCAAGTCTATTTACTTAATCCGTTCGTTAAATAACGAGTAACAGATTCCCGCAAGCTCTCTTTACCTGAAATACTGAGCTCATAACTCGTACGATTGGCTACGATGTGGTCAACACTCGCATTCGACCACCGAAGAAAGTGTCCCGGAAACAACCCCATCCAAAAAATTAAAATAACCAGTGGCGCTATCACCAAAATCTCTCGAGAATTAAGGTCCAAGCCATGTTTTTCATGCTCAACAACCAAAGGTCCCTTTTCGCCATAAAAAATACGCTTAAACATCCAAAGCATATAGGCTGCTCCTAGAACAACTCCCGCTACAGCAAAGTAAGCGTAGGGCCGCGCTCCCATAAATGCCCCCATCAAAATGTAGAATTCACCAACAAACCCGTTTGTCATCGGTACTGCTATGCTCGAGAGAGTCACAACGAAAAAGACAATGGTAAAAATTGGTGCAGCAGAAGCCAATCCCCCATACTTGGTGATTTCACGACTATGAGTCCTCTCATAAATCATTCCGACAAGTAAAAACAAGGCCCCTGTGCTAATTCCATGATTTAGCATTTGATACAGACCACCATTAACGCCGTATACGTTAAAGGAAAAAAGACCCAATACAATATATCCCATATGAGAAACCGAAGAATAGGCGACCAATTTCTTCACATCGGGCTGAACCATGGCCACCAAAGCACCATAAACAATTCCAACCGCTCCAACTAAAAGAAAAACCCACGAATAGTATTCTGAGGCTTGAGGAAACATTGGAATCGAAAAACGCAACAGCCCGTAAGTTCCCATCTTCAACATCACACCGGCTAAAATCACAGAACCCGGAGTTGGCGCTTCCACGTGTGCATCAGGCAACCAGGTGTGGAAGGGGAAAAGAGGAATTTTTATCGCAAACGCAAGAGAGAACGCGAAAAAAAGCAAGGTTTGTGTTGATAAAATCTCCGCGGCCACAAATGGTATTTTCAATTTGTAAAAATCAAGGAGACTCGCCGAAATCACCCCGAGTTGGTCTTGGGCATAAAACATCATTGCAATTATTCCCAGAAGCATGAACAGAGACCCAAGCATCGTGTAGATAAAAAACTTAAGGGTCGCATAGATTCGTCTCTGCCCTCCCCAAATGCCGATCAGAAAATACATTGGCACAAGTGACAGCTCAAAAAACGTATAGAACAGGATGGCGTCCATCGCCACAAAGGTTCCTAGCATCGTTGTTTCAAGCACAAGCATCGCCACCAAGAAGCCACGAAGCTTTTTTTCAATCGAGGTCCAACTGCCCAAAATCGTCAATGGAGTCAGAAAAGTTGTAAGGAGAATCAACCAAAAGGAAATTCCATCTATACCCAGAAAATAAGACACCCCCGCAGAAGGAATCCATGGATACTGCTCTACCAACTGCAGCCCAGAGTGACTGGGATCAAACTTAATAAAAAGAATGAGACTAAGAACAAATTCAACCGTCGCAAAGCTCAGAGCCAAAGGCCTCAAGATTTTTTCACTTGGAGCAAACCACAGCACACCAGCCATCAACAGAGGAAGAAAAATTAAAGTCGTCAAAAACATGAATCACCTCAAAGGGAATAAATCATCAACGAGATCAGTCCTATCGCAATAAAAAGGGCATATTGTTGGAGATTTCCATTTTGAAGGGAGCGAATCCCCCTTCCTGTACTATTTATAAAATCAGAAACCCAATAGGTTATCTGATCAATAAATCTGACATCAATGTAAACCCATAGACCCTTACTCAAATTCACGAGCGGATTGATTAGTTTCCCAAAGTAAATTTCATCTATCCAGTATCTACCTTCGACAAGTCTATAAATAGGACCAATCTTTCTCGTAATTATCGCAGTTCGATCAGGATTCAAAATATAGGTGTCATACGAGAACCAAGCGGCCAAACCAGCAATACCCACTGAAACTCCCATTAAAGACCACTCTAAGATCGCGCTTCCCGGAGCTTTGCCAGGTAACTTAGCTAAAACAGGCTCGAGCCACTCTGAAAGGAAATGACCCGGATGCCCTGGCAAAATAGCAGATATTACGTGGGGAATACCGATCCATCCACCTATGACTGATAAGATAGCCAAGACAATCAATGGCAATGTCATAGAAAGAGGAGATTCGTGAGGATGAGTTTCAGACGAAAATCGAGGCTTACCCCAAAAAACAAATGCCATCAATCTCGTCATATAAAATGCAGTTGCGGCTGCAGTCAAAGCCCCCACAATCCAGAACAGGGGACCTACTTTTGGAAGGTTGAATGCATGCCAAAGAATCTCGTCCTTACTAAAAAACCCAGCAAAGGGAGGCAGTCCTATAATGGCGACCCAGCCGATCACAAAGGTCCAATATGTGATTGGCATGTAAGGTTTAAGACCCCCCATTTTTCGAATATCCTGCTCGTGATGCATGGCATGTATGACACTTCCCGAACCCAAAAACATCAGAGCCTTAAAAAAAGCATGGGTCATCAGGTGAAACATCGCCGGCATGAAAGCCCCTACGCCCACAGCTAAAACCATGTATCCCAACTGAGAAACCGTCGAATAAGCTAAAACTTTCTTAATATCCCATTGTGTCATTCCAATTGTCGCAGCCAACAAGGCTGTGAGGGCACCAACAATAGCCACAACCATCATGGCCTGAGGAGCCAGGACAAACACCGCACTTAACCTGACCATCATGTACACGCCGGCAGTTACCATTGTGGCAGCATGAATCAGTGCTGAAACAGGCGTGGGACCCGCCATAGCATCAGGAAGCCAAACATAAAGTGGTATTTGAGCTGACTTCCCTGTGGCACCAATGAAAAGAAACAAACAAGCAAGGGTAATTGGCCCAGACCAGCCGGTTTCAGCGGTGGCCGGCAATAGATGACTCAATTGAGAAAATTCAACTGAACCAAAAGTCGCAAAGAGAAGAAATATTCCCAATAAAAATCCTGCGTCTCCAATTCGATTTGTAATAAAGGCCTTCATTCCGGCCGCAGATTTTTCTTTGTCAGTAAACCAAAAACCAATCAGAAGATATGAACAAAGGCCAACCCCCTCCCATCCAACGAACATGACTATCAGGTTATCGCCGAGCACCAAAAGCAACATATTGAAAAGAAACAAGTTCAGATAAGCAAAGTACTTGGATGGCCTTTCATCATGAGACATATAGCCCACGCTAAAGATATGAATGAGCGAGCCAACACCCGTTATGACCAAAATCATGATCGCACTGATCTGATCCACCAGAAAAGCTGCATTGGCTTTGAATTCGCCAACAGCCATCCATTCAAAAAAATGGACCCTCAGAAATCGCCCCTCTCCGGCCGGCATTTGTATCAATAGAAAAACGAGTAGAGCCGAACAAATGAATGAAATGATTGCTGCGCCACTGGCAACAGACCCAGCTAATACGTAATTTGGATTTTTAAACCTCAAGCCATTAAACAGAAAACCAACCAGGGGCGCTGCTAACAGTATTGCAAACAAAAGCTGAATTACCATTTTTTCGGCCTTAACCTTTCAGTTGTTCAAAAGACTTAATGTCCACTTTTTTGAATTGCTTAAAAACCGTCACCGCAAGGGCCAGCCCAACTCCCGCCTCTGCTGCGGCCACTGTCATAACAAAAAAAACCATCAATTGGCCGTGAATATCACCCATATGATATCCAAAAGCCACAAAAGCAATGTTCACCCCGTTCAACATCAATTCCACTCCCATCAATATTACAATAACGTTTCTTCTCAGCAAAACGGCAATCATCCCCATAGTGAAAACCAAGCCAGACAAAGCTAAATAGTGATTTAATCCAACATATTTTAATGCCTCAAGTGCGTGCATGAGTGCCCCCCTTGCTGCGTGAAACTGCCACTACTCCTACCGCAATCAGAAGGAGTAGCACTCCAAGAATCTCAAATTCTAACAGATACTCCGAAAACAGTATTTGGGTCAGTTGTTTCATTTCTGATGAATAGCCTGAGGCTGCCGTCGAAGAAGAAATCGAGGGAACTTTCATCATCTCGGTAGAACGCTCCGCCGCCCCAAATATCAAACCCAAAATGGCTCCGGCGCTTGTGAGTTTTAAAAACCCAGAGAAAATTCCTCGCGAGAACGCCATCATTTCCCTTTTTAGATCAAATAGCATCAGGACCATCACAAAAAGGACCATCACTGCTCCGGCGTATACAATCAGTTGTACCCCAGCAATGAAATAGGCCTCCAAAAGATAAAAAATTCCAGAAATAGCTACCATCGCCATAACGAGAAACAAAGAGGAGTAGATCGGATTAACCACGACCACCATCAGAAATGCACTCAGCACAATGATCCCAGACAATATATAAAACAGTATGCTGTTCTCCATATTTACACCCACTTCGTTCGCAAAATTAATACGACCACAGCCGTCAGAATCGTATTAGCCAAAGCCCACGGAAGCATTGTCTTCCATCCTAAATCCATCAATTGATCGTATCTAAATCTCGGCAATGACCATCGAACCCAAATGAAAACCCAAAGAAAAAACAAAACTTTAATAAGAAATACCACATGAAGAATAAGGGCCGTTAACAGACTAGATAAAGTCACCGAAGACCCAAATCCAATCAGCACATCTTGAATCTGCTTCGGCTCTACCAAGGGAATATTATAACCACCTAAAAAAAATGTCACCATGATCGCTGACGCAACCAACATGTGCCCATATTCACCAATATAAAACATGAGCATCTTCAGCCCCCCATACTCAGTATGGTATCCGGCAACTAACTCAGATTCCGCTTCGGGAAGGTCAAAGGGCAGTCGGTTCGTTTCAGCAAACATGGCTGCAAAAAAAATGAGAGCTCCCAATGGTTGAAAAAATATTCCCCAATTGGGCAGATAGGAAAAAACAATGGGCTCTCCAAACGCAGAAAAGGTCAAAGGCCCCTGCTGAGCGAGAACCATTTCAGAAAAGGAAAAGGTATTGTATATTAAAAGGCTTCCCACAAGGGACAACCCAAGCGCCAATTCATAACTAATCATCTGAGCCGTGGCACGAAGGGCTCCAAAGAGAGAATATTTGCTGTTTGAGCTCCAACCCGCCAAAAGCAATGAGTAACTGCCCAGCGAAGAAATCCCAAGTACAAAAACAATACCTATTCCAATTTCAAAGCCCTGAAATAAAAATGTATAAGGTCCCCATGTCTTGCCAAAATACTCAAATGCTTCAATTTGAAAAGGTGTTGAAAGAGGTATCGCACTGAAGGCCAGAGCCCCAGGGATCAATGCCAATATGGGAGCAGCGTAAAACAACCAGGGACTGGTTTTGTCTGGAACGAATTCTTCCTTAAAGAGAAACTTCACAGCGTCAGCAAGGAGCTGTGTCAATCCCAAAGGTCCCACTCGATTTGGTCCAAATCGATTTTGGATAAAGGCGGAGCCACGCCGCTCTATCCACACCAACACAGGCACAAGTTGAACCATCATAAGAAAGATAAAAAGTATTTTGATAATATTAATAGAGATCTCAAATACATCGTGACCCATACTTATTCCCACTCCAAAGCCTTAGATCTAATCTCCCAAGCCAGTCCGAAAATGAAAATGGCCAAAAATATGGCCATCGCGATAAAAATGTAAATCCCATGTCCAGAGGAAATGAAATCACCATAAGCTACGGCCCACGGATACATAAAAATAATCTCAATATCGAATAAAATGAACAAAATCGCAGTAAGATAATATTTGACTGGAATTTTTGTGTCTTCCCTTATATCCCCTTCTAAACCACACTCGTAAGGTCGCTTCTTCATCGCAGATTGAATGGAACGCGGTCCGAGAAGAGAGGAGACCATGACTAGGGCAGCACCAAAAAGCGCAACAAAAACACCTAAAAATAAAACCGAAACCAAAGGTGACATTTAATTTCTCCGAGTCAATGAAGTGACAAAAGAGGATGTGTCTTTATATATACAGACTGCGCCAAAAGAGTCCAAGAAAATTGAATGGAATCAAGAAGATATCGTTTGTGGGAAAAATCCTCAAAACCCATTGCGCAAGAGATGATGGAGCATGGCGCAATAGTGGAGCATAGCCTCAGAGATCCCTCAGATCACGGAAGGAAATATGGATATTAAAGGAACTGCAAAGGACTCAATGCTCACCAATTCGAGCTCCTTAGATCTAAAACTCACAAAGCTAATTTCTGACCGACTTTTGAGGTTACCAGACAACAAAGTAAGGGTGATCGGAACTTCTTCCTACTCGCTCGCGTCTGCTCTCGCAACAAGTGATATTCCTTGGGACGAGCGAAGAGCTCGCCTCCTGCTCGTCCCCTCAGACAGCGAGCTTCGGCCGCTCACAGAATGCCTTAATTTCTTTGACCCGAACCGTAAGATCATGGAACTGCCCAGTTTTGATGTGAACCCCTATTCTGGCCTGTATCCCAATCCACGACTTGCTGCGGCTAGAGTGCGATGGCTTTTTGAAGCCCAAAATGCAAAACCTGGACAAGTCTTCATTGCTTCTATGGCTGGCCTCCTGCAAAAGACGCTTCCTTTCTCTCTCCTTGCTCGGACAAGCCTCAGAGTTTCTAGGGGTCAGACCTTGGATAGCAACTTTTTCAAAATATTGGAAGGCTTCGGATACCATGCGTGCAGCATTGTTGATGAGGTTGGTGGCTATTCCAGGCGCGGGGGGATCGTAGATCTCTTTTCCCCTTCATCTGATCAGCCCTTTCGCCTTGAATTGTTTGGCGATGACATTGAATCAATCCGGAATTTTGACCCGGAATCCCAAAGAAGTCAGAGCGATGAGATCAGCGAAATTGTTATTTTACCCCCTCACGAAATCATTTATTCAGAGGATGATCTGCAGCAGACAATCAGTCGTTTCCGAAATATGACGGATGGACGCAAGGTTGATTCAGCCGATCTTGATGCCATCTTGTATTCGCTCAGCCAACAGCAGTATTTTCCCGGAATTGAGTTTCTCCTCTCTCAATTTTACCCTCTTGCCGAGACTCCCCTTGATCATTTTTGCTCTCCCCTTACAATTATCTCGCTTGACCCGCTGGAGATTGCTCGGTCCCAAGATATGTATTGGGAATCATTAAAAGCCGGATTTGAAAACTCCCCTGACATGGCATTGCGTCCAACTCCTGAAGATCTCTACTCGAAATTGGAAACCTTGAACTGGCCCGAGGCCAGATTTGAGATTGAATTCTCTCGTATCAACTTTGAAAATGACGATCAAAATCATCCTCAAAGCAATTTAGGCCAAGATATTATCGAATACCCTGCTCCAGACATGGTTGAGTTTCGACAGCAGGCCGTTGCGCTGATGAGCAAGCCCAATGAGCAGGCCTCATACGTCAAAGATAAAATGTCCCATTTAAGAGATGAGGGTTTTGCCATTTTCATCTGTACCCATTCTCATTCAAATGCAAGTCGACTGAAAGTTTTTCTCGAAAAGTGCAGTTTTGAATCTCATATCATTGAAGAACGCAAGGCCTCTTGGGATGATCTTCGTTCAGACCAGAATCAAAACCGACGCCTGATTCATCTTCTTGTAGGGCCTTGTCCTAAGACGACTAAATCCAATCCGGACAAACTGATTTTTTTGAAAGACTCTGATTTTTGGGGATCAAAACTTGGAAAAAGAGAATATAAAAAGGAAGGTACTCTCACTCAACGGGCCAATGCCATCACGTTTGGAGACATGAAGCCAGGCGACTTCATTGTTCACAAGCTCCATGGAGTTGGAATTTACGAGGGTTTAAAAACGATGCCCATCCAGGGAGTTCCGACCGAGATGATTCACCTGCGGTATAAGGACAAAGATAGTCTCTATTTGCCTATCTATCGCATTGGGCAGATTCAAAAGTATTCGGGTCCCACCAATCCTCTTTTTATCGATAAATTGGGAGGGACTGGCTGGGAAAAAACCAAAACAAAAGTCCGACACCACTTGCGTGATATTGCTCTTGAACTTCTGCAGCTGTACGCAAAGCGCGCACAAATTAAGCGGCCTCCTTTTGCCTCTCCTGACAATGATTATTTTGCTTTTCAGAATGCATTTCCTTATGAGGAAACGGATGATCAATTAACCGCTATTCGTGAAATCGAGGGGGATCTTTGTAAGGATCAACCCATGGACCGGCTGATTTGTGGCGATGTGGGATTTGGAAAGACCGAGTTAGCAATGAGGGCCGCATTTTTAGCTGTATCCAGTCACAAACAAGTTGCCATCGTTGCTCCAACGACAGTTCTAACTTTTCAGCACACTCAAACTTTTCGAAGTCGATTTAAAAATTGGCCCATCAATATCAAACCTCTAAATCGCTTTGTTTCTAACAAAGAAACCAAGGAAACATTGACTGATTTGGCATCAGGTAAAATCGATATCATCATCGGCACTCATCGGCTGCTAAGTAAGGATGTCAAATTTCGAGAACTCGGCCTAATCATTTTGGATGAGGAACAAAAATTTGGGGTTAGGCACAAAGAGGCACTCCGCAAAATGAGGGCAAGTGTCGATACATTGGCCCTCTCAGCCACTCCAATTCCTCGCACTTTGAATATGAGCCTCATGGGAATACGGGACCTGAGCTTGCTCAGCACCCCGCCGCTTGATAGATTGCCGACGCGTACATTTGTCTGCAAGTTTGACAAAGAAACCATTCGCAAGGCAATTCTGGCCGAAGTCAGTCGTGGCGGACAAATATTCTTTATTCACAATCGGATCCAAAGCATCTACGGACTATCCGACGAACTTCGACAAATTGTACCCGAGGTCCGTATGGCCGTTGCACATGGCCAGATGGACGAAGACAATTTGGAGAAGACCATGGTTCGCTTTTTTAATCACGAAATTGACATGCTCCTTTGCACGACGATCATTGAATCCGGAATGGATATTCCACGTGCAAACACAATGTTTATTGATCGAGCGGATCAATTTGGATTGAGTCAGCTTTACCAATTGCGGGGAAGAGTGGGACGAAGCAAAGAGCGGGCCTATTGCTACCTCCTCATACCACCTCATCGACGACTTGATCCCGAGGCACTGGAAAGATTACGTGTGCTCCAAGAGAACACCTCCCTCGGAAGTGGAATAAAAATCGCCCACTACGACCTTGAGCTTCGCGGTGCTGGTGATTTATTAGGGGAGGACCAGTCCGGACACATTAATGCTGTCGGTTACGAATTCTATATGGAACTCATGGAAGATGCCATCAGAGCTGCCAAAGGAGAACCCGAAAAGGCAAATGAAATTGATCCTGAAATAAATCTGAGAATTCCTGCCTTTATTCCTGATAAGTACATACCGGACATACGGGTTCGCCTCTATTACTACAAAGCCCTGACAGAAATTTCCAGCCCCGAGGATCTGGAACGACTGGAAGATGAACTTCGCGATCAGTTTGGAAAGCCACCGGATGAAGTCCTCAATTTGCTAGGAGTCATGCTGATTCGCAAAATGTGTTGTGATTTGGGAATTCGCGATATTTCGGCTGGGCCAAAACGACTTTCTTTGGCATTTACGGACAATACACCCTTGCCTGTGGTCCGAGTTATAGAGCTCACTACGAGAGAAAATAAGAAGTTCAGTCTTACACCAGATAGCCGATTGGTTATCAGAATGAATAATATTTCCTGGCCTGCGATTTGCGATGAGCTCAATTTACTTAGCGGGATGTGTCCGAAAGATACTGTTCATTGAGTTGGCCATTCTTTTCAGTATTCCGCTCGAATACCAGCTGTGGGGAAGAAATCCGTTTCGAAGTCTGGATCCTTAGTTGCAGATGACGAAAGAAATTTTCGGCCCTCTAAAAAGAGAAAGGTATTTTCAACTCCCGATTCCAAATAGAAATCAAGGGCTGTATGAGGATCACACCAATTCAATTGAAAAAGAACTCCAAGCCCTGCATAGAAAGCAGTCTGAGTAAATCCATTGAAGGAGCTACTTGCCACTGATTCCGAATAGTGAATCGTATAGAGACCACCGGTAAGATAAGGGACAAGGTAGGGCTCAGAAGACAGGCCATCAATGGCGAAAACACCGCCCAATCGAATGGGGTAGATTTTAAGAGTCGAAGGCAGTTCCTCGACGTCGGACTCGTTTTGATAGGCTCCTAGGCCGAGTTCTACCCCCAGTGATCCAAAATGAAAATTTCGCTTCCAAGAGAAAGTCATTTCAATGAGCGGCAAGTCGTCGCTTGAATAGATTGTGTCAAAGTTCTCCGAATAAAAATTTGGCTCATAATAAATTGGAGTGAATTGACTATAGGAAAGGCTAAATGTCTTCCCCCAGTCTCTTCGTCGCTCTAGATAGGGACGCAGCACAGCGCCTTCGCCTCGAGTAGAAGCAATAAACTGATTCTGAGGCTCAACAACAATGAATCCGTCTTTCAGATTTTCTGCTGAATCCGGACGACGATTCTTGCCGACTCGAGACGATCTCGAAGAGCCAGAACCGAGAGGGCTTTGGTCCAAACCCATCGCTTTATCGTCAAATTCTATCAAAAGAACGCCGAGAAGTACTGCAATAAGAACAATGCGAATTGGTTGATCCATGCACTCCATCGTTAGAATCATATCCGAAAAGACCCTCTTTCTCCTTGGACAAATCTACCGAAGGTGCTCTGCGTGTACAATCACATCTTTGGTCCTGCTTATGCCCACGCCAAATGCCACAAGCTATGCCCAGATAATACCCCTTCCTAAGGACCAAGAGACAGAAATCGAAGTACAGGACAAATTGGCTTCTATGACGGTTAGGGACAAGGTGGGCCAACTCTTTGTGCTTGGTTTCAGGGAAACTGAAATGGATCATTCACTTCAAAAACGATTTGATCGCCTTCGACCTGGTGGAGTCATTGTCTTTGGTAGAAATATCAAGTCCGCAACTCAGATTTCGATTCTAAACAGAAATTTGCAAAAGGTATCTCAAAAGCACCTGGAGCTCCCCCTATTTATCATGGTGGATCAGGAAGGGGGAAACGTTGCTAGAATCAAAATCAATCCTTCCGCTCCAAGCGCCTTGGCTTTAGGAATGTCTCAAAACACCAAATTGATTCGAGAGGTTGGAGAACTCACGGGAAAACTTCTTTCACTTTTGGGTTTCAATATGAATCTGGCGCCCGTTCTTGATCTTTCTAATCCATTCAAAAAATCATTTATTGGCAATCGATCCTTCGGAGAGAATCCACACAAAATTAAATTCATGGGTGAAGCATTCTCTACGGGACTCATGTCTTCAGGTGTAATCCCTACTGCCAAACACTTTCCTGGCCATGGAAATATTGTTTCCGATAGCCATAAGTTGCTTCCCGTCAAACATGACACTCTAGAGGAACTCGAAAAATCCTCTCTGATTCCATTCAAATGGTTCGGCAATTTTCAATATCCTAGCGCCATTATGGTCGCTCATGTCGCATTTCCCAAGATTGATCCATCGGGCCTTCCTGCCACATTTTCAAAGGTACTTCTTCATGATCTCTTAAGAACCACCCTCAAATATCCTGGTTTGATTATCACCGATGATGTAGAGATGGTTGGTGCCGGTATCGGAGGAAATGTTGGGGAACGAGCTGTTCGTGCCTTAGAAGCAGGATGCGATCTTGTGATGGTAGCTTGGACCGCCGCTAAGCAGGAAGCCGCATTCAAGGCTGTTTTTCAAGCGGTTGAATCAGGTCGTCTCTCTGTTCCACAACTTGACGAGAAAATTAAGCGAATCCTTACCTTCAAGGTTGCAGTTAGGTCGTATCTTCCTAAAGAGAGAACACGCGAGCTCCCACTTTCTCAAAACTTGGCTTCGGTGATTTTTGACCTAAAGAAACTTTCCGAAGAAATCGCGAGAGAAAACTTCAATGAAAGTCTCCGCAACTCTCCTCAAATAATTGGTTCGGCCGTCGAAATTCAGAAAGCGATCATCTTCACCGCCGATGCCAAATTCTATTATAAATTTCGAGAAGCCTGGGGGGGGGGTGCGTCCATTAAACTCATGTCTCCACGCCAAGATCCCAGAATATCGGAGATCCTGAAAAATCATCCTCAGACGCTGGGCATATTCTATGTCACCGGAATTGGAAGCGCGCGAATACTAAATAACCTGAATTCATCAACAAAAGCGCGCCTTGTCGTAATCAACACAACGCACCCAGGAAATATTTCAAACAGCAGTGATTACCAAGGCGTCATCAACATCAACGCTCCGAATTTCAATGCGGGCACTTGGCTAGCAGAATCTCTAAAAAACCCTGATACAAATATTGAGGCTCACAGAGAGCCCTCAACTAAAGACCTGGAATCCAGACAGAATCCACTCAAATCCACTCAAATCAAATCAAACCCCAATCAATTGAAATACAACTATTTGCCTTCCAACTGAAGGCGGGTTCGCGCTCGTTTGATTTTTCGTTGAAATTTAATGATCTCATTTTCTGTGAGATTACCTGATTTTATTTTGCTTTCTGATGCCTTCAGACTGAGGCGCACTCGATCAAAATCAACTTCCTCTTGAGTTTCGGCCGTCTCAGCCAAAATATTAATTCCCTGAGGATTCACTTCACAATATCCCCAACTGATTGCCGCAGATTCAAATTTCTTAGAATCCTTGAGACGATACCGAAGAAGTCCAATCCCTAATGTAGACATGAGCGGTGCATGCCCAGGAAGTATATTCAACTCACCTCTAAAGGCAGGGACGATAAGTTCTTCAATCTCGACATCTGTGAGTAACTTCTTCTCCGGAGTTACCAGAGTGAGAGTAAACATATGAGGTTCCTCCAAAACAATCTCCGCCCTTCTCTAGATTAGAGGCGTTTTGCTTTTTCCTTTACATCTTCAATCGTTCCAACCATATAGAAGGCCTGCTCGGGCAGACTATCATGAACACCATCCAAAATCTCACGAAAGCCTCGTACGGTGTCCTTGACGTCAACGTACTTTCCCTTCATGCCCGTAAACTGCTCAGCAACAAAAAAAGGCTGACTCAGGAAACGCTGTGCTTTACGCGCACGAGTCACAACCATTTTGTCGTCCTCTGACAGCTCATCCATACCAAGAATTGCAATAATATCCTGAAGCTCACGATATCGTTGCAAAAGAGCCTGAACATCTCGAGCTGTGCGGTAGTGCTCTTCTCCAACTACATCAGCTGACAAAACTCGGGAAGTTGAAGACAATGGGTGCACCGCCGGATATATACCGAGAGCCGCGATATCTCGATCCAGATTTGTCGTCGCATCCAAGTGCGTAAATGTTGTCGCCGGTGCAGGATCTGTATAGTCATCTGCAGGTACATACACTGCCTGGACTGATGTGATGGATCCCTTCTTTGTTGATGTGATTCGCTCCTGAAGAGCTCCCATCTCTGTTCCAAGAGTTGGCTGATATCCCACAGCAGATGGAATCCGACCGAGCAAGGCCGAAACTTCAGCACCTGCTTGAGTAAATCGGAAAATGTTATCCACGAAGAGCAATACGTCCTGTCCTTCAACATCACGAAAATATTCAGCCTGAGTCAATCCAGTCAATGCCACTCGTGCCCGCGCTCCAGGAGGCTCATTCATCTGTCCGAACACCAGAGATGTCTTGGCAATAACACCAGACTCCGTCATTTCTCTATAAAGATCATTTCCTTCACGGGTGCGTTCACCAACCCCGGCAAATACAGAATACCCTCCGTGTTCTGTGGCAATGTTACGAATCAACTCTTGAATTAGAACTGTCTTGCCCACGCCTGCTCCACCAAAAAGTCCAATCTTCCCACCCTTTACATAAGGAGCAAGAAGATCAATCACTTTGATTCCCGTCATGAGAATTTCCTGAGCTGTAGCTTGGTCTTCAAATTTGGGCGATGGACGATGAATTGGCCAAAATTCCTTTGCTTCTATCTTACCGCGCTCATCAATCGGTTCGCCAATGACGTTCATAATTCGACCCAAAACCGCATTTCCTACGGGAGTTGTAATGGCCTGACCTGTATCTTCAACATGGGTTCCCCGAACGAGTCCCTCAGATGAGTCCATCGCAATTGTTCGAACAACTCGATTGCCAAGATGCTGGGCAACCTCAAGAACAAGGTTTCCTGATCGATCATCAATCGATTTATTGGTTGCTTTAAGAGCTGTATAAATTGCGGGCAGCTCTCCCTCTTGAAACTCAACATCTACCACTGGACCCAATACTTGTAATACTTTTCCGTTAGCCATTTAAAACTCCCTTTCTATTCCTTCAATGCCTCGGCTCCGCTGCAGATCTCAATTAGTTCTCTTGTGATAGAGGCCTGGCGAAGCTTGTTATAAGTTAGTGTCAAAGAAGAAATCATATCTCTCGCATTGTTAGTTGCATTTTCCATCGCCGTCATTCGAGCTGCGTGTTCTGCCGCAATACTTTCAGACATACAACGATAGACCTGCACAGAAAAATGCTTATGCAGAAGATCCTCTATGATATCTTCGGGAGGCGGCTCAAATATGAGATCCTTAGAAAAGCGCGCCCCTTCTTGGTGATCAAGACTCCCCTTACTGAGATCCACTGGGAGAAGCGTTTCAACCGTGAGATTTTGTGAAATTGCTGACTTAAATTCATTATAAACAAGGCGAATCTCGTCATACCCACCATCAGAGTAGCTCTTCAATAAACGCTCTGAAACTTCGGCGGCAAGTCCGTAGGAGATATCGCGGGCCAAATTTGTTATTGTCTCAATCCCGTGAATTTCTCGTCGCCGGAAATATTCAGACCCTCTGCGACCAATAAACAAAAAATCTAAAACTTCGTATTTGCCCTTGTTTTCCTTGTAAAACTTCTCAGCGAACTTGCTCACGCTGCCGTTGAAACCACCACAAAGTCCACGATCACTAGTGATAACAACCAATAATGTCTTTCGGGGGTGAGCACTGGGACTCAGAAGCGAATGATTCACTCTGTGCGTTGTGGCAATATCGGCAATGACGGAAAGAATTTTTCGGGAGTATGGACGCATATTGAGAATATTATTTTGAGCGCGCCTGAGCTTTGCCGCAGATACCATTTTCATGGCTCGCGTGATCTGTTGAGTGTTTTTCACACTCGCGATCCTGTTTCTAATATCCTTCAAACTAGCCATGGACTACCTTTATTTCTTTGAAGACGCTACAAATATGGAATTAAACTCTTCGAGAGCTTCTACAATGGCCACCTTCACGTCATCTTTAATGGCCTTGTGCTCATCTAAAAGATGAATAACCCGACTGTGCTTGTGAACCAGAAAATCCATCAATTCCGATTCGTAGCGCTTCACATCAGATTCTGGTATTTTGTCAATATAACCGTTTGTCGCCGCATAAATGATCACGACCTGCTGGGAGGCAGCATACGGGCTATACTGCCCTTGTTTTAAAATCTCGACAAGTCTTCTGCCACGAGCTAGCTGAGCTTGCGTCGCTTTATCTAAATCCGAGGCAAAAGCAGCAAAGGCTTCTAGCTCGCGAAATTGTGCAAGCTCAAGCTTTAAAGTTCCTGCCACTTGCTTCATGGCCTTGATTTGGGCTGATCCGCCTACACGGGAAACAGATTTACCTACTGAAATCGCCGGTCGCATCCCTCTGTAGAACAAGTCTGATTCCAAGAAAATCTGGCCATCTGTGATTGAAATGACATTGGTAGGAATATAAGCGGAGATATCCCCAGCTTGGGTTTCAATAATAGGTAAGGCCGTCAGTGACCCCGATCCCGCATCCTCGCTCAACTTAGCCGCACGCTCTAAAAGACGCGAATGCAAATAGAACACGTCGCCCGGAAAAGCCTCCCTTCCCGGAGGTCGGCGAAGGAGCAATGACATTTGTCTATAGGCCTGAGCTTGTTTGGTTAAATCATCATAAATGATGAGCGCGTGCCTTCCAGTATCTCTAAAGTATTCCGCCATTGTACAGCCGGCGTAGGGTGCAAGAAATTGTAAGGGAGCCTGTTCATTCGCAGTCGCCGCAATAACCGTCGTGTATTCCATTGCTCCGGCTTGTCGAAGCTTTTCAACGACCAGTGCCACTGTTGATTGCTTTTGTCCAATCGCTACATAAAAGCACTGAACATCTTTGCCCTTCTGATTAATGATTGTGTCAATCGCAATTGCGGTTTTTCCCGTCTGACGATCGCCGATAATCAATTCCCTCTGCCCTCGCCCAATTGGGATCATCGAATCTATGGCCTTAATTCCAGTTGCCATAGGCTCATGCACAGGGTGTCGTTTAATTATGCCTGGTGCCTTCAATTCAACAATCCGATGATGGGTTGATTCAATCGGACCACAACCATCAATAGGCTCACCCAAGGCATTTACAACTCGGCCCAGAAGCCCTTCCCCCACAGGCACTTGCACAACCTTGCCCGTTCGCTTTACCGTATCGCCTTCGCGAATTTCCTTGTCTTCACCAAATATCACAATTCCAACGGAGTCCTTCTCCAGGTTAAGAATCATTCCTGAAATATCACCCGGAAACGTAACCAATTCTCCGGCCATGGCATTATCGAGCCCGTAAACTCTGGCCACTCCATCTCCAACAGAGAGCACAGTGCCGGATTCTGAAACTTCCACGTTCTTTTTATAGTTCTTTATTTGTTCTTTTAGGACTCGACTAATTTCGTCCGCTCTTATTGAGATTTCCATTTTCAGTGAGCTCTCCTCTTAAGTTCTTCTTTCAATCTTTTTAAATGAGTCGCGAGTGTATCATCAAAAATAAAACTGCCTATTCGCGCAACAAGACCACCCAATAGCTTTGGATCCTCTTTGTAGGTGAGAATCACCTTTCTGCCAAGATACGAAGCAACTACATTCTCAATAGCACTTCGATCCTCTTGCATTAAAACAGACGCAGAATGCACAACCCCACGGGTCACTTCATTTGCCTGGTCAGTTAATTCTTGAAAGGACTCTACTATTTCTGGGAGTAAGGCCATTCGCCCCTTCTTTGCCAACAAAAAAACAAAAGACTCCACATGCTCGTAGAATCCTTTCTCTTTAAGGGCTTTTTCCAGAATTTTTCTTTTTTCGTCAGATTTGATAATCGCCGACTTGAAAAATAATTCGATGTCTCTGTCCCCGTTACAAAGATTGCTCACAACTCGAATTTGATCAAGAACCTGAGATACTTTCTTATGATCAACAGCTATTTCAAAAAGAGCTCGGGCATATCGAGTGGATACTTCAGAGACCGTCATTGCCCCACCACCTTAATTTTTGCGGCAAATTCACTGTGGAGCATTTTATGTTTGCCTGCATTAACATCTGTGGAAAGAATCGAGACAGCTCCATCAAAAGCCTGGGAAATCATTTCATTGCGGAGTTCCGTTCTAGCTCGTTCCAGCTCGAACTGGCTAAAGCGGGCAGCATCCGTCTCAAGTCTCTTTGCGATCTCCTGTGCATCACGGATAATATTTCTCTTTATATCAGAGGCCTCAGCTTTGGCCCTCTGAATGCTATCCGAGGTCGTCTGGTCCAACTTCGTGAGTCTTTCAACGATTTTTTGCTTATGATCTTCGGCCTGATTTTTGGCCAATTGAGATCTTGTGACAAGATCTGCATACATTGCCTTTCGCCCGTGAAAGTGAGCCGCAATTTTTTTTCGACCAAAAATCACAATCAGAACAATCACGGCTGTAAAATTCAAAAATTGCGGATAAAGGGCCGCCCAAGGAATTTCATGTTCACCACCACCGTGCCCCCCAGAAGAAGCCCAGGCCGCCGAAAATGATAACAACAAATTGAGGAGGAGGATCATTTTGTTCATTTCTCTACCTCAAACCCTATTAATTTATCCACTACGCCACGAGAAATATCTGGAGTCCCTGCTTTCATGAACTCACGAGCTCTGGCAAGTTCTCGCACTATAGAGATTCGATTTTTCTCCATTGTCGATTTGGCTCGCTCTCGCGCCTGACTTACTGTTCGATCGTATTCTTTCATTGCTTCAGATCTTTCGCTATCAAAGATGCCTTTGGTCTCATAGTTCAGCAGCCTTGCCTTCTGTTCAAATTCGATTTCAAGCTCCTTGGTTTCAGCAAGAATTCGCTCGGCAAATTCCGCGTTGCCAAGTGTTCTTTTTACCCGCTCCTCGTAGGCTCGGTGGTAAGGCTTAAAAACAACATTGACCAAAAAAACATATGAGACCAAAAATATTATAAACTGGATCCCCAGTGTGGCATCCACGCCAAGAGCTGAAAGAATATCCATAGCACTGAATTCCCCGTAAATAAGAACCAATAAACTGCAACAGCGCGATAGCATTTATCAATTCATTGAATGACGGGTCAAGGCAAAAGGAGGCGATAGTCGCTTATGTTTTGGGCATGTAAGAGGCGCCTTCGAAAACAACCCCCTCATCTATCCTCAAACTCGGCGTTGTAACTGTTCCCTTGAATACTGCGGGGGGATGCATGACAACTCGGCTGCGCGCAAATATATTGCCCTTTACAATTCCGCTTATGATTACGACGTCCGCTTCTATCTGAGCTTCAACTTTTGCCCCTGGATTAATTACCAGAGTGTCGTTAGTAAAAATTTCGCCTTGAAAGGTACCGCCTATTCGGACTGTGCCTTCAAAAGAGAGGCGACCCTCAAAAGAGGCCCCATGATCAAGTAAAGCGGTCACCTGGCCAATATGGACGCTATCTGAGGCTTGTGCCAATGCCGAAAATGATGGAAATCTGTCTACTTCTGCCATGCTGACTTAATCTTTTCTGCAAGGTTATTGAGATCATCATCGGAATAAAAACTGATAGAAATTTTACCTCGTCCTGACGAGTAATCAATGTCGACCTTGGTTCCGAGTAGTTTTTGCATTTCGTCAGCCAAACCACGCGCCGTTTTTTTTGCTAAGTTTTCTCCAGACTCAGTCGCTCGCTCAGCCTGATCCAGCTCTTTAAACGCCTTCAGCACTAATTTTTCAGTGGCCCGAACTGAGAGCCTATCGTTTTTAACCTTATCAGCAAGTCGACGCTGTGAGGCAAAGTCTTCGACAGACAGCAATACCTTCGCCTGGCCAAGGGACAGCTCGCCTTTTGATACCATGTTGCGAACCTCGGGTGCCAAGTTGAGTAGACGCATGGTATTAGCTATCGTTACTCTTTCTTTGCCAACTTTCTCTGAGAGCTTTTGCTGAGTTAAGTTATATTTTTTTATGAGGTGGGCGTAAGCTTCGGCTTCTTCCATGGGATTCAAATCCGAGCGTTGAATATTTTCAATTAGTGCCAGTTCCAGGGCCTCCTGATCATCAATTTCTTTTAAAATTACAGGCACATCGTGGAGACCAGCCAATTGAGCAGCCCGCCACCGACGCTCTCCAGCAACGATTTCGTAACCTCCGTCTTTCATCTTTCTCGCAACGATAGGCTGCAGAATCCCCTTTTCTCTGATTGAATCAGACAATTCCTTTAAGGCATCTGACGAGAACAATTGCCGAGGTTGATTCTTGTTTGGAAATACGTTTTCTATAGCAACTTGCCACACTCTGGCTGTGTCCGGCACCTTGGCTTGTATGAGCGGGAGCATTTGGAGGCCTTCAGATGCCTGCGTGTCAAACTCTGCCTCAGTTTTTGATGGATCAGACCGATGAGACATCCTGAACGAATCAATGGGATTCATATTGATACGCTCAGTCAAAGGTTCTGAAGCGGGCTCTCCGAGCAAACTCCCGAGCCCTCGACCCAAGGCCTGCTTCCTTGCCGGTCTTTTTATTTGATAATTCGATGACTCAGACATTTGCTTCATTCTCCGCGTAGTTGGGTGAATCATTCAGTCTTAATTCAGAATGAGATCGGCTTTCATCTCTCATCGATGATTGCTCAACGGACACCTCTGGTTCATTGCCAAATTTGCCAAAAACTTTTGCATCCAGCTCATGAGCTAAATCTAAATATTTTTGGGCTCCAATCGATTTGGGATCATAATCAAGGATAGATTTTCCATGACTTGGAGCCTCACTCAAACGGACATTTCGGGGTATTACAGCCTTAAACACCTTATCTCCGAAATGTGTCTGAATTTCCTTTACAACTTGATGACTTAGGTTGTTTCGAGTATCAAACATAGTTAATAAAATACCCTCTATTTTCAACTGAGGATTTAAATTCTTTTTTATTAGGCCGGCCGTATTGAGCAATTGGCTAAGCCCCTCGAGAGCATAATATTCACATTGGAGAGGGACAAGAAAAGTGTCTGCTGCAGACAGGGAGTTCACCGTCAAAAGTCCTAAAGACGGGGGACAATCTATGATGATATAATCAAACTGTGAGGAGACCGTGGCGATTGCCTGTTTTAAGCGATATTCTCGCTGAGAAACGTCCACCAACTCAATTTCTGCTCCAACCAAATCTGGGTTAGCTGATGCTACGCATAATCGAGGATTTTCAGTGGTTTGAATAACTTCTCGTAATTCTCTTTCTCCTATCAGGGCGTGGTAGATACTGCTTTCCTGATTCTCATATCGTTTAACTCCCAATCCGCTTGAGGCATTGCCCTGTGGATCCATATCAATCAGAAGCACCCTGCGCCCCAAAGATGCCAGCGACGAGGCAATATTCACCGAAGATGTGGTTTTGCCAACGCCCCCTTTTTGATTCGCGATGCAAATCGTTCTTGCCATACTATTTTCCCCATTCTTTGCGGTCTCAATTCGAGCCTGAAGGCTAATAAAAACCTAGAATTCGTCCGATTGTTCCACGTGGAACACCTGGAGTCTATAAGAAATGAAGCCTGACACTAGCTGCATTCAAACTATCTGTCTTACCTTCATGCCTCTCATCTTAATTGGCTGTAAATCGCGCAATCCGAATCCAGAATTATTGGATCCGATCTACAAGGATCTCACATCTGTTTATAAAGAATCCGAAAAATCGGTCAAGGAGCTCGAAAAGAATCAACTCGAAAATATGAAAGAGCTAGAAATGGCGGGTGCTAACGGTATGGACTTGAAGGTTGCGAGAAAAAAGATTCGCGAAACAGGCCACAAGATTAGCCAGGCTACTCAGATGCGTGAATATTCACGCATCCGCATGGAAATGCGCAGAGTTAACGGAAGAAGGGCCTATATTGAGGCCTTTGATAAGGATAGGCCTTGGCCTGAACCTAGCGAATATCAGTACTATTTGACAAATAAGAGGTTAAAAGAGGCCCCCATGAATTGGTCCTCTCGAGTTCCGAAAAACAATGACAGGTATATAGCTTCAAAACCAGAAAAAACTAAAAAATGACCCTCAATCAATGTTCCACGTGGAACAAGTTGACCAAATTTGGCTAAGCCATCTTTTTAGTGGCTACCAAAGATAACTTTGCATTGCCTAACGGAAGTGAGTAATCAGCGACATGCATAGGTATCCAAAAGCGACACATCTGGGAAGGGATATCCGTGACTTCCTTCACCCAGGCCTCACCTTTAAAATGAAAATATTTGGCATTCACACGGCAAGATCTCCTAGCTAGGAGGAGAGATTTCTGAATAGACGCAAATCCTCTCGACACAACGGCGTCAACTGAGTCCGCTGGCAGGTCCTCAACCCTCGAAAGGTGAATAATCACGTTCCTTAGACCTAGCTTCGCAACCACATGCTTCAGAAATTCAACCTTTCGAGCGTCTGATTCAACCAAATGAACTCGATGACTAGGAGCAAGCGTTGCCAATACAACCCCTGGCAATCCATTTCCAGAGCCAAAATCATAGATCTCACTCCCATTGAAGTCATTTAATACTAACTTTGATCCCAATATAGCATCTGCAAAATGTATCAGGTCCGCATCCAATTCAGTACGAGATGAAATCAGATTGATTGCTCTATTGAAGGTCAAAAGCTCCGCATGAAAACTACTTAACTGTAGCAAGGTCTTTTCAGATAGATCTGGGAACCACTCTCGAACGCGCCAATTTCCAGATCTCGTATGTGAAGATACTTCTATTGCCATGTTTCTCTTTCCCGCCTACGTTCCGCAGCTTTCAAATAAACTACCAATGCCTGGACTGCCGAAGGATTGACCCCACTTATTCGACCCGCCTGTCCGAGGGTCCTGGGCTTTACTCTGGTCAACTTCTCGATTTCCTCAAGGGACAGCCCACAGACTTCATCATATCGCATATCGTCAGGAAGCGAAAGTCTTTCCATTCTTTGAGCCTGATCAATCATTTCCTTTTGTCTCAATAAGTATCCGGAGTACTTGATATCGATTTCAACAGCCTCCCAGACATTGCTCTCCGCATTAATCTGAACTCCAAACCGCTCCATATCTAAACAACTAATCTCGTTTCTCCTGACTAAATCACTCAAACTAAGGGGCTTTACCAAAACTGGGCTTCCTAAGGCTCTCAAAATATTCTGGGTTTCCACATTTGGAACAATTTGGGTAGAGTCCAAAGCGATCTTTAGATTGCTGCGCTGAATTAATAGAGATTCCTGACGTTTCCGATGTTCCCCAGTTATAATGCCAAGCGCCACACCTTTATGATGCAATCTCTCTACGACGTTGTCCTCTCGGAGGTGCAACCGAAATTCAGCGCGTGCTGTCATCATCCGGTATGGTTCACGTGTCCCCTTGGTCACCAAATCATCTATCATCACCCCAATATAGGATTCGCTTCGTTCAAGAATCAGGCTTTCGCATGACTGAGATTGAAGGGCAGCATTTGCCCCGGCGACGAGTCCCTGTCCAGCAGCCTCCTCATAGCCACTTGTTCCATTTATCTGGCCGACTAAAAATAGCCCAGGAATAAGCTTGGTCTCCAAGGTGTGCTTAATCTGAGTTGGCTCAATACAGTCATATTCAACTGCATACCCTGGCATCAGCATTTCAACATTTTCAAGGCCCACAATTGACCTCAAAAACTCTTCCTGAATGGGGGCGGGTAGGGAGGTAGAGATTCCCTGTAGATATATTGAATTTGTAGTTAATCCTTCGGGCTCTAAAAATGTTTGATGACGATCCCGATCCGGAAATCTCACAATTTTATCTTCGATACTAGGGCAATACCGAGGACCAATCCCCTCAATAATTCCACAATACATCGGGGATTTATCCAGATTGTCCCTGATAATCTCGTGGGTTCGTTCATTGGTATATCCGATATGACATTCAATTTGAGCCAATTTTAATTCATTTTTACTCCGCAAACTGAATGGCACAAATTTCTCATCGCCCCTCTGAGCATTTAGCTTGCTCCAATCTATACTCTCGCTTTTGAGCCTCGCAGGGGTGCCTGTTTTCAAACGAATTACATCAAAACCAACCTCAGCCAACTGATCGGAAATTCCTATTGTCGCTCTATCACCAACTCGACCTCCCTCTTTCCGATCCAAGCCAATGTACATCACTGCCTTCATAAAAGTGCCGGTTGTCAAAACAACCGACTGAGAGCAAATGATGGCGCCATCTCCCAGCACGATCCCACGACAATACCCATTTTCTAAAATGAGTTCCTTCGCTTCCCCCTCAATCAACTTTAACCCGGGAAGCCCACTCAACTCATCTTTCATATAATTGCAATACAGGTCCTTGTCACACTGAGCACGAGACCCGCGCACTGCCGGACCCTTACGCGAATTGAGTCTTTTGAACTGAATGCAATTCTCGTCTGCAGCAAGACCCATCAGACCACCAAGAACGTCTATCTCTTTTACGATATGCCCTTTGCCCAGCCCGCCAATAGAAGGATTACAACTCATGTAACCGATACGGGAGATATTTGTGGTAACCATTGCGACACTACAGCCAAGACGGACCGCAACAGCTGCCGCCTCTATCCCAGCATGTCCAGCCCCAACAACTACCACATCATAATCGCGCTTTTGAAAGCTCATATTTTTTTCTCACTTGCCCAAGCAAAACTCACTAAAAACCCGATCAAGCACTTCATCGTCAAATTGTTTCCCCAGCAACTCATGAAGTCCAAAAAGAGCTTCTCTCAACTCAAAAGCAATAAAATCGGGACTTTCATTCCTGATCAGCAAATCCAATCCTCTCTCTAAACTCAGACCGATTTTATTGAAAAGCTCATAATGACGGGCCTGAGCCACAACAACAGAATTTTCGCTCGACTCAAAGACCGTGCATTGCTTAAGAGCGGCCCAAATTTCATCTAAACCACCATCACTAACAGAGGAACCAATCACCATTCTCGGCTCAGAACTCCATTCCAACTTGGCAAGAGATTTTGCCTTCTTCCACCAATCATTCAAACGTCCCAACGCTTCGCTCTTGGAAACTAAATCGGACTTGCTTCCAATCACCCACATCCGACTCGCACCCAACTCGCCAATCAGCTCCGCTTCCCTAAAGTCAGGCTCGCTGCTCAAATCCACCACCAACCAAACAAGGTCGGCCGTTTTCAAAAGCTTCTTCGTTCGTTCAATTCCCAACAACTCTACCTGATCTGCTGTGTCTCTGAAACCCGCAGTGTCCACAAGGTTTACTCGAATGCCATCAAGAAGAAAACTCCCCTCAACTTGGTCACGAGTGGTTCCTGGAACACTAGTGACTATTGATTTCTCCTCGCCGATCAAAGAATTCAATAAACTTGATTTTCCTACATTTGTTTTACCAATTAACGCAATTTGCATGCCCTCCTGCAAAAGCCGACCAGAGCTGTAGCTCGCCGCAGCCCTCTTGGCTCCCTCAAGAATTACCGATAATCGATCTATGAGGGAAACATTCGAAGCTGACTCAATGTCCTCGTATGCAAAATCAATATTGGCTTCAAGATTTGCTAAAACCCAATGGAGTGAGTTTTCCAATTGCATGGCGTACTCTGAAAGGGTCCCTCGCAACTGACGAAGTGCAAGTTTTGCAGCCCTTTTCGAATTGGCTTCAATGAGACTCAACACTCCCTCAGCCTGAACCAAGTCAATCCTTCCTCCGCAAAAAGCTCGATAGGTGAATTCACCTCGTTCTGCTAACCTACCACCTGCTTCATTTATGGCCTGAAGTATGCTACCAGTGACAACAGGTCCACCATGGCATGATATTTCGATAGTCTCTTCGCCTGTAAACGACTTTCCCACAGGAAAATAGGTAGCCAAAACTTCATCAAGCTTCTCGCCAGACGAGCTTTCTATCGCAAATCCATAATAGACACGATGGGATTCAGGCTGCTCAGGTAGAAAAGAACAAACTCTCCGGGAAACACTCAGAGCTAAAGCACCACTCACTCGAATAACCGCAATACCGCCGGTTCCAGGCGGCGTGCAAATCGCGCTAATTGTATCGCTGTCTCGCGCCAATCTAAACATTAATAAAGTAGCTGATTATAGCACCGATTCATTTAAAGAACCGACATCACGATCATTCTCCTTCGTGGGATAAATCTTAATTTTTTTAAAATGACCATCCCCAACGGACCTGCTCTTTACTCTTCCATCTTCGGCGAGATACTGATGCACAAGCTTTCTATCCTTCGGAGGTAGAGCTCTGATATAAACAGACTTTCCTTTAGATACAGCGATATTCTTAAGCTTATCAGCCAAATCCATCAAAGCCTGACTCGATTCCTCACGAAAACCGTCACTGTCTACCAAAACATGAATGTTTTGATCAGGAATCTGATGTTGCAAGACTCTTTTAACAAACAATTGAATTGCATCCATCAACTGGCCCTCTCTATCCCGAAGAAGGTCAACATCTTTACCCGTGAGTTCAACGTGAATTTCTGTTTCTAATTCACTCGTTACAACAAAGGAAAGATCAAGGCCACCCCGCTGGATCAATCCGTCCAAAATATCTTTTACAATTTCTACTCCCGCGCTCTCAGTTGATTCCTTCTTCTTTCCCCCACCAAATAATCTACTAAAAAATCCACTCATGATTCTCTCCTCTGATTCCTATGATATTGCTAAATTCGGTTTATCTCTCATAAAATATAGCTGCTGTAACACTCCAAACAGCGAACTAATAAAAATATACAAAGTTAGTCCGCTCGGCAAAGACACCATAAAAAAAGTAAATATAATCGGCATAAACATGAGAACTTTTGCTTGAGCAGGGTCCATTGTACTTGGAGTCATCTTTTGTTGGAGAAACATAGTTATACCCATCAAGATTGGCAGTATGTAAAACGGATCCTTCAAACTCAAATCATGAATCCAAAGGGCGAATGGTGCTTGATAAAGCTCAATGCTTTGACCTAAAACCTGATAGAGGGCTATAAAAACAGGAAATTGCAAAAACATCGGAAGACAACCGCCAAGAGGGTTCACCTTGTTGGTTTTCATTAAAAGCATCATTTCCTGATTCAACCGCGCTTGATCCTCCTTATATTTCTCCCTCAAAGATTTAATTTGGGGTTGAATGGCTTGCATATTCTTCATTGACTTGAAGGAAACCATTGCAAAAGGCAACACAATCAAACGAACAATGATCGTCAGTAAAATAATCGCCAGACCCCAGTTTCCTAAAAAGAGAATAAAACCACTTCATCATCTTGAGAATATATTTCGCGATCCAACTAAACATTCCAAAATCGACTAAAGAGGCTAGCTCCGCGCTGATCTCATCGAGTTTTTCATACATCTTAGGGCCAGCAAATGCCTTATACTGAATTTTCGAAGCGCTTGTCTTATTTAAAAAAGTGTACTGAAGACGGCCGAAAACCGAATCCTTAACTGCGTCCCCATAAGTCTTAAATTCCGGAAAAATCTCTGATTGATCAACGATGGCCTGTCCAAAATACTGGGTCCCAAGTGCCGCAACATGGACTTGAGTTTTTGTTGCGTCAAGTTTACCCAAATCCTCCGAGGATATTTTCAATCGATCTTTACCAGATTTAGAAGAAGTAAAAAACTCCTGGTGATCAAATTCTGGCAGCATAAAGTGGCTCCCAGAACTCTTGTGAATTAAATCACCCATCGAAACAGAAATACCCACAAAATTAGATTTAATATCGGTGACAAAAACTTCAGTATCTAAAACATATTGCGACGACTTCACGCGAACAATCTTAACAATACTTGTTCCGTCGACCCATCCCTCTCCCTTAAACTCCGTCGGGCTCATTTGCGAAATACCAAACTTAATAGGACTATTGCTCCCTATTGCAGCGGTAGCAAAAATTGGCTCGACAGAATCCAACCCGATGCCAACATGATCTCCTTTTCGATCTTTGTATTTCTTCAATCTCAAATTTCTAATACCCATGCCCTGTGAGCTAAAATCGAAGGACCATTCTTCGTCCTCGAAATGGGTCAACTTCTCTGGTTCAGACAAACTTGCTTCTTGAGGAACCAAACTATTTCCGTCTTGCACCACTTTGGCTGGATCAACCTTAAGTTCATTAGAATTTGCAGATTCTGCTACCTGAACATCAGCCTCTTTATTTAAAGATACCGGATACTTCTTTTTCATGTAGCTTTGCCAAGCGATCCAACTCACTCCAACCAAAACTATCGCTAGAATTGTTTTGCTATCAAAAAACGAACCATCAGAATTTCGACTCATTTTACCCTCTCACTTGTAGGAACAGGATCAAACCCGCATCCACCACACGGATGACACCTCAGAACCCGCCGAAAAATCAGCCTGATGGAATGCCCCAAACCAAGGCTTGTCAGCGCTTCAAGAGCATAATTCGAACACGAAGGATAAAACCGACAATTTCCACCCAACCAAACACTCAAGTGAACTTGATAAAAACCAACCAACATCACAAACAAAGACCTAACCACTCGCTGGCCTTTCTCTCTCAATTCTCCTGACAGCTCTCTCCAAAAATCCAAAAAATTCATCACGTCTGACATTTTTGAAAAATTCCTTATCCTTTCGACGGAAAATGATACAAACATCGCGGTGGCAGCTTTCCGAGAATGATTTCCCCCGAAAAAACTCTCTGCACCATCTTCGCAACCGGTTTCTAATCACCGCAATTCCGACATATTTAGGAATCGTCCAACCATAGCGATTAAAATCCTGATTATTTGATCTGTACGCTACAACAAACCAATCACAGGACCTAATCTGCCTACCATTTTTCGAAATTTCTAGAAAATCAGACCGTTGCCGCAAAGTTCGAAGCCGTCCCGAAGGATTACTTACCACCAATCGACACCGTTAACACTCTGCGTCCCTTCGCTCGCCGGCGCGAAAGAACATCTTGTCCATCCTTTGTTGCCATACGGCTGCGAAATCCATGAGTTTTTTTTCTACGTCTACGACTTGGCTGGTATGTTCTTTTCATATTTATTCGTCTCCCGAATTACGACTGTATTTATACGTCTTATTCAACACTTAGAACAGGCGTGGCATAAAACCACACGGCGGCATTCCCGTCAAGATATTGAACGAACTCCATTAGCATGCTAGATGCTTCAGTACTTATCCACATTATCAGGAAAAATATCAACATTTCTCTTATCAAGAGGCGTTCGTGGGCAGTGAAAAGGAAATCTGGAGTCAGATCAAATCGAGCCTGATTTCTAAAAACCGCGACAACAAGCCTTTTCAGGCTTGGTTTGAGGAAACCGACCTCCTTGATATTCGTGAGAACACTGACGGCGTTTCTACTTTCCGCCTTGGGGTTCGTTCCGAGCTCCATCGGGATTGGATATCAGCCTTCTGCTTTGATCGAATTTGTTCTGAAATATCAGCAGTTTATAAGCAACCATACGAAATTGAAATGGTCGTGACGGGCGCACCGATAACATCCCAGCAGCCAACTGCTCAAAATGAAAACCTGATTGCCGCCAGCTCTCAAAAAGATCAAAAAGCCCCTTTACACGAGGCTTCATCTGAGGCCAAACAACAAATTCGACCATCTTCTCCTATTTCCAGAGATAATCTCAATCAGGAGTTTACATTTTCAACCTTTGTGGTGGGTCGCAACAACGAATTTGCTCATGCGGCTTCCTTTAGTATTTCTGAAAACCCCGGCCAACAGAATTATAATCCCTTGTTTATATGCGGCCCAACAGGGATGGGAAAAACCCACTTGCTCAATTCGGTTGGGAACCACATTCGCAATAAATTTCCAAATCTTCGGATATGCTATGTGTCCGCTGAACGCTTTTTGAACGAATGCATTTCAAGCATTCGGCGACAAGAGATGCCAAACTTTAGAAAACGCTATCGCGAATCCTGTGACGTCCTGTTGATTGACGATATTCAAATTCTCGGACGCGGCGAAGCTGTGCAAGAAGAGTTTTTTCACACGCTCAACAATTTTTTCGAAAAAGGTCAACAGGTGATTGTCGCATCGGATCGAATGCCTCGTGATATCAAAGGATTAGAGGATCGTATCCGGACTCGTTTGGAGTGGGGTCTGATTGCGGACATCACTATGCCAGAACTGGAGACCCGAGTTGCTATATTGCGTTATAAAGCTGAAAAGAGAGGAATTCGGTTACCCAATGAAGTCACTAACTACATTGCCCGAATATCTAAAAGGTCTATCAGAGAGCTCGAAGGTAATTTAAACCGGATAAAGATGTTTTCAGATCTTCAAGGGCTTGAAATCAGCCTTGAACTTGCAAAACGGGTATTGGCTGTCAATGACGATACGGCGACTCTTTCAATTGACGATATCCAAAAGCTCGTCTGCGAACATTTTAAAATTCGGCCTAGCGATTTAAAATCCAAAACAAGAACAAAGCCTCTCGTTGTCGCTCGGCAGTCCGCTATGTGGCTGGTTAAGAAGCACCTTGACAAGTCCCTTGTAGAGATAGGTCGATCCTTTGGAGGCAAGGACCATACAACTGTGATCAATGCGGTTCGGAGAATCAGTTCTCAACTCCTAAAAGATCCAGATTTAAAGAGAGATATCGAGGACTTAGAAATGCGTATCCACAATATCACAGGGCTGTGAATTACGTCTGTGTATAAGTCTGTGGAGAAATCTGTGATTATTTTGGGGACTTAAATCTATCAACAAAAATTGGGCTTTTTTACCCAGATAGTGTTAGGTACTTATCCACGGGGAAACATAAATGTTCTTAGGGTTTTAGGTCGTAAAGTGAGTTATTAACAGCCCTACTATTACTACTGTTATTAATTTATTATAATTAGATAATAGTTAATGAGAGGATTGAAGCGTATGAAGTTGCAAATAGAACAATCCGTTTTTTTGACTCTCCTTTCTCGAACACAAAACATTGTTGAGAAGCGCAACACCATGCCTATCTTGATTAATGTCTTGTTGGACGCCGAGGGGAGCAGTTTGAGGATTTATGCAACCGATCTTGAGGTTAGCCTGACGGACCAAGTCTCCGCCTTGATAGAGACTCCAGGAAGAGTAGCGGTGAATGCAAAAAGCCTTTTTGATATTTTAAAGGAAATCCCCAGCGGCTCTATCGAAATTGAAAAGAGAGATAACAACTGGTTAAATATTCGGCAGAACCAAATAGAATCCAACATTGTTGGGATAAGTCCGGATGAGTACCCAGTATTCCCAAGTTTTTCCACAGAGTCGTTCATTAAATTGGATTCGGCGATTCTTTCTGAAATGATTGAAAAAACGATCTACAGTGTTTCTAACGATGAGACTCGATATCATTTGAACGGGGTTTATTTTCATCCCTATAAAGAAGGTGCTAAGCGAGGATTTAGAATGGTTGCCACAGATGGCCATAGACTCAGTTTAATTGAACGCAATTCAGGAGACGAAGGAGATCGTCTTGGAGAGGTAGGAATCATTATTCCGAGAAAGGGCCTTAATGAAATTCGTAAACTTCTTGATCAAGTAGATAGACCTATAGAAATGGCAATAGACGGAGCCCAACTGATAGTAAGGAGTGGGACGACAGTTTTGATGATTCGCCTCGTTGAAGGAAAATATCCGAATTATCAACAGCTTATTCCACGGGATCTCACTCAACAGATGTTGGTTAACAGAACCGCGCTTCTATCTTCACTTAAAAGAGTCTCGCTGTTCTCAAATCAGAAATCAAAAGGTGTTACTTTGAGTTTGAGCAAGAATCGCATGGAGATTTCGTCAAACAGTCCGGAATTGGGAGATGCGAAAGAGACAATTGACGTTGATTATACAGGAAGGGATCTCCGCATCGCCTTCAACGCAAAATACATTCTCGATGTACTAAATAGCATGCATGAAGAAACGGTTCAGATGCAATTTAACGATCAGCTATCGCCAGGCTTGGTTCGTCCTATTAACGACGATACTTACACATGTGTCGTCATGCCAATGCGGATTTAAATAATAATGATGATAATGAAATGATCATTAAGCGGTTGCGAGCCACGAATTTTCGGAATTATTCTCAACTCGACGTTTCGTTAAATTCAGGGGTAAATATACTTCTTGGCGAAAATGGCCAGGGGAAGACAAATTTTCTCGAAGCAATTTTTATTACTGCGAAGGGATCCTCTTTTCGGCCGGGGACATCTACAAACTGGATACATACTGGTAATAATATTGGAGCCTCTGTTGTCGCCTCTATGAAAAAGCAAAACAATTTTAAACATGAACTTAAACTTTCCTTAGATGGCAATAGAAAGGTGTTTTTCATTGACAACAAGAAAGCAACTCGATCAAAAATATTGAGGGAGTTTCCTTGTGTTCTTTTCAGTCCGGAAAGTCTTTCTGTCGTAAAGAGCGGACCTGAAGCGAGACGAGAGTTAATCGATGACTTTCTGATCTCGCACACACCAAGCTCCCTAGATTTCATAGATGCCTTTGGGAGGATTTTGCGTTCAAGAAATAGATTGCTCAGGGACACAAAGAGGGGACTTTTAACAAATAAGTTGGAAATCAATCAAGTTCTGGATTCTCTTGATCCAAAATTCATAGAGACAGCCATTCAATTTACTGAGGCTCGTTTGACAGCGATTCGAGCTATTCAGCCGGACCTCAACGAAATGCTAAAAAGATTGTTTCCACTTCCAGGGAATGTGGACATATCGGTGGACTATCTGATCAGCGGTGAATCTGCTCAGAACTGGAACACCGAGCAAATCAAACAGGCCATCGAATGTAGATTGAAATCTTTACGCTATGCCGAGCTCGAATCAGGAGTATCCTTAGTAGGACCCCAAAAACATGACATCCGGTTCCTGTTTTCAGGTCAAGATGCAAGGTATTTTTGTTCACAGGGTCAACAAAGAGCTATAATTTTATCTTTCAAGATGGCTCAAATCATGTATCATTACAGGGTTCACCACGAATACCCAATTTTATTACTGGATGATGTTTTATCTGAGTTAGATCAGGAGAGAAGGACCAATCTTATTGAAGCTCTGAAAAGCATAGAGTCTCAAATTATTGTGACAACAACAGATTTGTCTTTTTCTAGAGATTTTGGCGGTAGTGAGTTGATGGTTTATCGGGTAAAAAAGGGAACAATATTAGAATCTCGTTTTTAAGTTGAAGGGAATGACTGTGTCGGAACAGGGACAAATAGTTGGTGAGAAGGCAAAAGCTGGCGTCTATGATGCCAGTTCTATTCAAATTTTAGAAGGACTTGAGGCCGTTCGCAAACGACCAGGAATGTACATTGGCGATACGACAGCTCGCGGATATCATCATTTGGTTTATGAGGTTATTGATAATTCTGTTGACGAGGCACTAGCTGGTTTCTGCAAATCAATAAAGGTTATAGTTCATGTGGATGAGTCTGTAACGATTGAAGATGATGGAAGAGGAATTCCGATTGATACTCACAAAGACGGAAGATCGGCTCTTGAAGTTGTGATGACGGTTCTTCATGCGGGGGGCAAATTCAATTCGGATAGCTACAAAGTTTCAGGTGGGTTGCACGGAGTAGGAGCCTCAGTTGTTAATGCGCTTTCAAGTCGGTGTACGGTTGAAGTTAAGCGCGAAGGACATGTCTGGAGGCAGTCATTTCAAAAAGGTATTCCAAACGGGCCTCTTGAAAAAGTGGGAGATTCTGACAGGACCGGGACAAAAACCACGTTTAAACCTGATCGAGAAATTTTTAAGGATGAAACAATCATTTTTGATTTGAGCATTTTGTCTAAAAGGTTTCGCGAGCTAGCATTTTTAAACGCGGGACTTCTGATACACCTTCTAGATGAAAGAACAAATAAGGCTTACGATTTTCAGTACCATGACGGACTTGTTCAGTTTATTCGGTATATGAATGAAACTAAAAAGCCATTGCATCCTGAAGTAGTGCATTTTAAGGGAGAAAAAGACGGAGTAGAAGCCGAAATAGCCATGCAATGGAATGATTCATATTCCGAATCTGTTTATAGCTACTGTAACAACATCAACACGATTGAAGGTGGAACTCATCTTTTTGGATTTAGGGGTGCGCTTACCAGGACGGCAAATGCCTATGCCACCCAAAAGAATCTTCTGAAAGACCTCAAAGAAAATCTGGAAGGGGAGGATATTCGCGAGGGGTTGACGGCAGTTGTAAGCGTGAAGGTTAAGGAACCACAATTCGAAGGCCAAACAAAAACAAAACTGGGAAATAGCGAAGTCAAAGGGATTGTTGAATCGCTTGTTAATGATAAATTGGCGGATTGGTTTGATCGTAATCCGGCTACCGCAAAAAACATAATAGGTAAATGCGTAGAATCCGCGCGTGCTCGCTTGGCGGCAAGGAAAGCCAGAGACCTTGCCAGACGAAAAACAGCCTTGGATGGGGGATCTTTGCCAGGAAAAATGGCGGATTGTCAGGAGAGAGATCCTGCCTTATGCGAGCTGTATTTGGTAGAGGGTGATTCTGCGGGTGGATCTGCTAAACAGGCCAGAGACCGAAGGACACAGGCCGTTTTGCCTCTTCGTGGAAAAATTTTAAACGTTGAAAAAGCCCGGTTTGATAAGATGCTTTCAAATGAAGAAATTAAGATGATGATTTCAGCTCTTGGTGCTGGAATTGGTCGTGATCACTCCAATATTGATAAATTGCGATATCACAAAATCATTATCATGACGGATGCGGATGTCGATGGGTCACATATTCGAACTTTATTGCTGACTTTCTTTTATCGCCAGCTTCCGCAACTCGTGGAACGCGGTCATGTATATATAGCCCAACCCCCTCTTTATCGCGTCAAGAAGGGTCAGATCGAAACATATCTTAAAGACGACAGGGCTCTTACTGAGCATTTATTGAAGTCCTCTTTGTCTGGTATTAACATTAAAAGTTTAGCAACAGGTACCACAGAGGAGAAACTTAAAGCTTTTATTCTTAAAATTCATAAATGGGATCTTTTGGTTAAAACATTGGCTTCCAAGTATGATCGCGAAGTTCTAATTCATTTTTTGAAACAGAGCAAAGATCTCTCTGAGATCTTAAAAGCAGAGGAAACCCTGAAAAGCGTTTTTGCAGATTTTCAAAGAATAGCTAAAGAGGACAAGAGCCTTGGGATAACCGAATGTTCTCTCGTTGTAACTAAAGACGAATTAAACAGTGGAAATCGGGCTCTTATAGAAACTGTTAAATTTGGACATAGGTTTGCTTCCTCCTTTTCTCTTGAAACCTCCGAATCGCCGGAGTGGATCGAGCTAAAAGCCCTATGGGGCGATCTCTTTTCCACAGTTAAACTGCCAATAGAATTGAAAATTAACAACCATGACCATGTTTTTGCGGATTATACTGCATTTTACGATTTTGTTATGGAAGAGAGCAAGAAAGGTAGCTATGTTCAGCGCTATAAGGGGTTGGGAGAAATGAATCCTGAGCAATTGTGGGAAACAACCCTCAATCCTGAGTTCCGTTTGCTGTTGAGGGTAACAATTGATGATGCCATGGCGGCAGATGAAACCTTCAGTATTTTGATGGGTGATCAGGTTGAACCAAGACGTAAGTTCATTGAAGACAATGCTTTGCTCGCGCGTGAATTGGACGTGTAGAAAAGGTCCATTATGATGGAAAAAACAGATTTAAAGAACGTGATTGATGTTGATATTAACCGTGAAATGCGGGAGGCCTACCTTCAATACTCAATGAGTGTGATTGTCGGACGGGCTTTGCCGGATGTTCGAGATGGCCTCAAGCCTGTTCATCGCCGGATATTGTTTTCTATGCATGAGTTGGGAAATACCCACGACAAGGCGTACAAGAAGTCTGCCCGTGTTGTGGGGGATGTAATTGGTAAGTACCACCCACATGGTGATATGGCTGTGTATGATACGATCGTGAGGATGGCCCAGTCGTTTTCACTGCGTGAACCGCTTGTGGATGGACAGGGCAACTTCGGTTCGATCGATGGAGATGCCGCTGCAGCTCCGCGATACACAGAGATTCGAATGACGGCTCTGACCGAAGAATTATTGGAAGATATTGAGAAGGAGACGGTCGCTTTTGGTCCCAACTATGACGAATCTTTGCTTGTGCCGTTGGTGCTGCCAGCTAAATTTCCAAATCTTTTGATCAACGGCAGCTCAGGTATTGCGGTGGGAATGGCGACGAACATCCCGCCTCACAATCTTTCTGAAGTAGTAGACGGCTGTATTGCTCTTATTAAAGAACCAACAATTAAGACGGATGATTTAATTAAAATTATTCCAGGCCCCGACTTTCCAACGTCCGGAGTTATTGCTGGAACGCAGGGGATTCTTTCCGCTTATAAGAAGGGCCGAGGCGTCATCACTCTTAAGGCTGTTGCAGATATTGAGGTAAAAAAGGATCGAGAGGAGATCATTGTTACGGAGATCCCTTATCAAGTGAACAAGGCAAGGCTCATTGAGAGTATTGCAGACTTGGTTAGGGATAAGAGAGTTGAAGGTATTTCAGATATTCGCGATGAATCTTCTCGTGAAGGGATGAGAATAGTTATTCAGCTGAAGAGAAATGAGAATGCACAAGTCATTCTCAATCGCCTTTACAAGTTCACTCAATTGCAAGTTAGTTATGGCATTATTATGTTGGCTCTTGATTCTAGGTTACAGCCCAAGGTTTATAGCCTCAGGGGGATGCTAGAAGACTTTATTGAGCATCGTAAGGACGTGGTAACACGGCGGTGTATATTTGAATTGAAAAAAGTTGAGGCAAGGGCGCATATTCTTGAAGGCCTAGGCAAGGCTCTTGATGAGATCGAAGCGGTTATTCAAACGATTCGATCTTCGAAAGAAGCGGGAATAGCCCGTCAAAACTTAATTTCCAAGTTTGGCTTTTCAGATAAGCAAGCTCAAGCCATCTTGGAAATGCGCCTTCAGCGGCTAACGGGACTTGAACGGCAAAAAATTCTTGATGAATTGGATGAAATTGTTAAACGAATTGCTTGGCTTCGGCAGGTTTTGGGGAATGTATCGGAGATATTTGCGATCATCATTCAAGAGCTTGAAGATATTAAAAAGCGATTTGGTTCTCCACGAAGGACACGGATTGAGGCTTCAGAGGGAGAAATCGAAGATGAAGATCTGATTGCTGAAGAGGAAATGATCGTAACAATTACTCATACGGGCTATATCAAGCGTATTGCTGTTGATGAATATCGTGTGCAGAGGCGTGGCGGAAAAGGATTAAAGGGAGCTGAAAATCGTGAAGAGGACTTTGTTTGGAGAATTTTTACAGCATCTACTCTGACAACCTTGCTTGTGTTTAGCGATCGCGGAAAGCTTTATTGGCTGAAAGTGCATCGATTGCCCCTCGGGTCTCGCACTTCAAAAGGAAAGGCCATTAATAATGTTGTTAACCTTTCACCAAGCGAACAGGTCAGAGCGATTTTACCAGTAGCCGAATTTGCTGAGAATAGTTTTGTAGTGATGTTAACTGAAAACGGAATCATTAAGAAAACATCTCTTTCGGCTTTCTCACGACCGCGACCCAGTGGGATTATTGCTCTCACCACAGATTTGGACGATATTGTGATAGAGACCAAAATTAGCACTGGTAGTAATGATATATTTATTGTCACGAAGGAAGGCATGTCGATTCGTTTTGATGAATCCGATGTCCGCGCTATGGGACGATCTGCTCGAGGCGTAAAAGGAATAACCTTAGGTAAAGAGGATAAAGTAATAGGTGCTGAAGTCATTGAAAAGGCCGCAAAAGAGACGATTTTGATCGTGACGAAAGGTGGCTATGGGAAGCGAACGCCATTGTCAGAATACAGAACACAGAGCCGTGGTGGAGTTGGGGTGATTACTCAGAAAATAACAGAAAAAGTTGGTCCCGTGGTAGCGGCGAGATCAATTACTGACCAGGATGAAATTATTATTTCTACAAATGAGGGTCAGGCCATTCGTATGAAGGCCACAGATATCTCAGTTCTTGGTCGCAACACTCAGGGAGTTAGGCTCATCGACCTTAAGGATCAAGAATATGTGACTGGTTTCGCCATAGTGACCGAAGATGATAGAGAAACAGAATAATCTTTTCCGCCAGAAATTTATTTTTGCACTTTTGGGGTCATTGGTCGCTTTTTCTGGATGTCGATACAGCATCCAGACTGTAGAATATCAGCGGGCTGAACAGGCCTTTGAAGAGCAAAAATTCAAGGAAGCTTTGGTTCATTTAGAAAAAGTTGTTGTGGCCAAACCGAAAACCGCTATGGCTCTGGAAGCTGCTCGTCGTGGGGCGAGAATTGCCCACTTAGAAACAAATGAATTTCAAAAGGCAATCGCCTTCTATCGACATTTAGTTCTTTATTCACAAGATGAAAATGAAAGAATGGATGCCCAGAAAAAAATCGCGTCGGTTTATTTTGAAAAGCTGTCGGACTATTCGAACTCAATCAAGGAATATAGTCGTTTGGTTCAACTGCCGCATTCTCAAAGTGAGGATATTGAGTACCGATTTTCAATAGCAAAATCTTATTTCTACCTCAGTAACTTTTATCAGGCAGCAATTGAAATGAAGGAGATTCTGGATAGAGTCAAAGATAAGAACTCTCGATTTGAGTACCTTGCCTTTCAAGGAAACATCTTTTTAACGACAAAAAAGCTAGATGAGGCGATTGAGGTCTTTAGATTCATCATGGAACAATATCCGGAGGAGTCAATGAAGGAAAATGTTCCAATTAGTTTAGCGGTGACCTACGAAGAAAAAGGTGATTTCAAGGAAGCGATACAGGTCCTAGAAAAGATTAAGAAAATTCATCCATCCCCTGAGTTTCTGGAACTTAGAATCAAGCGCCTGAGAGAAAGAGTTCTCAATCAGCCAGGAGCACGGGGCCTTACAAAGTAGGACGTTTTCATGCAAAAAAATAAGGGAATTGTCTTTGCGGGCCTTGGGTTTGAACTCGTTGGAGTGGTTCTTGCCTGTCTTTATTTAGGTCAGTTGATAGATAAAATTTACGGATGGGGTGGCCTTGGAGTCGCTTTGATGATAGTGCTCGGCACAGCTGGATGGTTTTTCCATCTTATTATTTTACTCAAGCGTTTTATGAAAAACGACTGCAATACTAAGGAATAATCTTGGTCCTCAAGACTCTTGCCATACAAGCCTTATCAACTCTAGTTGCTATTTTAGGGGCGCTGATATTCTACGCGACGCATAAAATCCCATCGATCGTTATTGGCTCAGGTGTCATGGTGTTTTGTTGGATCATGCTCATTTGGTCGTGGTCAGAGATAATTCAAAAAAAATCAATTGCATTGGGCGTCAGTATCATTGTAATCAAGTACGCAATTTTAGGGCTAATTCTCTTCCTCGTTGTGACCAATGATAAATGTGACATGGCGGGCTTCTTAGTCGGTATTTCGACGACTGTAGTCACGGTAATTGGGTATGCAGCAAGTGAAAAGGTCCCCGGTATATTCAAACGGAAATTGGGATATTAATGGTACATTTCAATTGGACACAATTAATTCCAGGAGTCGGCCACCATTTCATTCATGTGGCCACTGTTCTTCTTGCATGCTTACTTATGTTCCTAATGGCTGTGGCCGCCCGTATTGCGTTGGGCTCAGGAGAGAAGGCGATAGCACCGGCAGGCAGTTTCTCTTTGAAGGGCTTTTTTGAGATCATTCATGAGTTTGTCGTGAGTCTCTCTGAAACCGTCGTTGGTCATGAAGGCAAGAAGTTTGCCCCGATGTTTGCAACAATTTTCTTTTTTATATTTATTAACAATCTGCTCGGCCTGGTTCCTGGAATGACACCAGCGACAGACAATTTAAATACCACGATAGCCATCGGATTATTTTCATTCTGTGCCTATAATTATTATGGATTTAAGGAACATGGGATTTCTTATCTGAAGCAATTTCTGGGTCCGGTGATATTTATGGCTCCGCTGATGTTGCTCATTGAGTTGATATCTCACTTTGTTCGCCCCCTTAGCTTGGGCTTGCGTCTTTACGGAAATATGGTTGGTGATCATACGGTTTTATCTATTTTTCTCAGTCTTGCTGGATACTATTTTGTTCCAGTGATTTTTTATTTTTGGGCATCTTTGTCTGTTTCATGCAGGCTTTTGTTTTTATGATGTTAACGATGATTTATGTGTCCATGGCGATTTCCCATGACCACTAACTACAAGGGAGTAAGGTAAATGAAAAAGGCGATCTTTTTAGCAGCTCTATTTGGTGCATTTTCAGCGTTTGCTCAAGAGGCGGCAGTAGAGGCAGCAGTAGCAGCGGCTCCAAATGCGGCAGCGGCGGCGGCAGCGGCAAAGGCGGCAAATGCTGCAATTTCAGCGATTAACACAGGATGGTATGCGCTTGGTGCGAGCTTGGCGATTGGACTGGCGGCCTTCGGTGGGGCCTTCGCACAAGGTAGGATTGGCGCGTCTGCAATGGATGGTATTGCCCGCAATCCCCAGGCTCAGTCAAATATGTTTGTTTCAATGATCATTGGCTTGGTTCTCATTGAGTCTCTTGTCATCTATTCATTGGTTATTGCATTTATGTTGGTTGGAAAAATTTAGATAAGAAAAAGGAATTGGGAGAGTTCGAGATTTACTATGCTCTCCATTCTTAGCTGGCTTAGAAAAGCTGCGTACTCGCGGCTTTTTTGTTCAGGAACTAAATGTATCTTCTGCCTCGTTGGGCATTGGGTAGTTTCAGTTAGATTGAGCTGCCTTAAGGTAGCCTTGGATGGATTCGACAAGATTGTATATTCCGGAAGGCTTGCGAATAATTCCGGCAGCCTTACAAGTTGGAATCTGATCGCTTCCAGTCAGAAAAATAACTGGAACAGTCTTTGCCAATTCGGGCATTCGGATCTGTAGGATATCCAAAAAATCTTGGCCCGTCATATCCCCCAGATAAAAATCAATCAGAATGATGTCAGGCGTATTCATTTGAGAGAGAAGAGTTGATAGCGCCTCTGTACCACTTTGGGCCGTTAACACACAAAAACCTCCCATTTCAAGAATGGATTGCTCGAGGAACAACAAATCTGGGCTATCATCAACCAGAAGTACTTTCTGCCTCATCGAAGAAGCAATCTTGGACTCAGCTAAAATGCACTTCTCAAATAAAATCAAATTCTCACCCTCCATCGGTCTGGGAAAAACTGGGAGGCGACGACACTATAGACGATAAAAATGCCCTAAGTCGAGTAAAAGTTAATGATATGTCGTTACTATGTACTTAGTGCGATTTGGTATCGTTGACCTGAGACACTCTAAGTAATTGATATATCAGGAAATTACAAATATATTTAGGAATGATAAAAACTGCCATTATGACAGACCCGTTTGGTTGAAGTACCGATGGTCGGCAGTCACACTTTGGTCGAATCCAATTTTCTAGACTTCTCAGGCATTTATGGGTCGTGACGTACTTATTTAGGGGCATTTTGCCGATATATTGCATGGCGATACAGTAAATGTCCAAACCCCTCCGAGATACAAGAGGATAGATGTCAGACGAAAAGAACACTCTGCCAAAGCCTCCCCACATCGATCAAAATGAAGATCTAGATTCTTCAGCAGGGAAGGCACCGACTACAGACTATCAGAACGAAATTCTGGCGGAGTATGGAATATCAAATTTATCTGAAATTGATAGCATTCAGCTTTCAATTTTAATTATTGCCAAAAGTAAAAGCCAATTGGAGCCGGCTGGGCTATTTCTTTCACGCCGGGGTTGGCCAACGGTGGTGACGTCCTCGATGTCGGAAGCGATCAACACAATGGTGAGTAGGAAACCAAAGTTTGTATTGATCTCTGCCAATCACCCAAACCCGAAGATAGCAAAACTTCCAGGAGTTTTAGGCCAGGCTTTCAATACAAGAAGCATCGGATTTGCTGAGAAGGGGGATGGCATTAGCCAAGGGCTCCTCAATAGCATGAGGACGACGTTAAAGTTCTTCGGCCAGCTCAGTGGTCCTAGTATACATCGGCAGATAAAAAAAGTAATTCTTGATGAAGTTGAATCGGCTAAGGATCGCAGTAATGCTTCACGTGAAAGTGAATCTAATGGGGGACAAGATCAGATTCGAGTTATGGGAGAGGCAGGGGGTGGAAACGATACTTTTATCCAATCCGGTGGCCAATCAAAAACAGTTGGGCCCGGTCTATTAAAGGGAAGTGCCCCTTCAGATGTTGCGAGTTTGCTCAAAATGTTTGGAGAAAATTCCTCTGACGAAGCAGAGAATGGGGGAACAGGTGATAGGAACGGAGATTCTGCAGAATCCCTCGTCTATCAAGAATCAGGTAGGGGAGGGGCTAAATCTAAAACCATTACAGCGCAGTCTGGAACAGCAGAGAAGACTGTTTCAAAACAAGCGAATTCTAATCAGGATTTTGATGGGGCGTTGGACCCTGAATCGTCCGCGAAAACAGGATCTCCAGGAGAGCATCCGATCAATCCAAGAGGCCAAGATATTCCAACTGGTTCTCAGGCAAGTTCGGCAGGCGATGGATCCTTTTTAGCATCAAATTCTGGAAGCTCCAAAACTCCAAATTCACCATCCCATGATGATGTTCAAGATTCTAAGATCCCTCTTGCGAGCATATCTTCAGCTTCTTCTTCAGCTCAAACCGATGTTCACACAAAGAAGGAGCATGAACCATCGGATGCTTCAAAAGGACTTCACGGAAAAGGGGTACCTGATTTAAAATCTCAGGAATCTCTTGGCTTGGCAAAGGCCATCAAAAAATCTCTCGAAGAAGTTTGTAGAGAGAGCTCTTCTCAGACAAACTACCTCGTAAAAGTTGAGAATCTAGGAGTGATTCCCTATATTTCGGCAAATAAGAAGGGCTTTGTGGCTGTAACCTGGGCCGAACCTATGCCAGAAAAAAATCTTGTCTTTCTTGAGGCCTTTAAGTATTCGCTCCTGAATTTTTTGGCGAATGAAGGCGTTGAAGCCTCTTTAGATCATGAATTCCTAATGGCTATTCCCAGCATTGAGTTCATGACTTGGGCGAGGAAGACTGGTGAAATGCTTGTCGTGAGGGAACACGAAGGCGTCGAAGTTGGAGTATCGTTCTTTGAGGGTATTCCCGATAGTTCTGCAAAGCCTCTGATCGAGAATCAAATGATTAAAATTGATATTGTGAATATCTTCCCAGAAAGAACTGTGTGTTTTAAGGCCTACCTAAAAATGGAACTAAATAACAAATATATTTTATATCTAGCCGAGGGTCGTAAGATTTCTGAAACGCAGAAAAAGAGACTCATAGGAAATTCAGTTAATTTTCTTCACATCAGAGATGAAGATTTCGAAAATTTCAGAAAGTATCAAAACGAGGTTGAAATTTCGAGACTTTTAAAAGCCTTCACTACCGATTTAGCCAAAAAGAAATCAGCATAAGTTCAAAAAAAATCAAGGAACAGAGCCGTCTGTTTACTTCGATCGGTGGAAGGCTACAACTCTAAGCAATGAGTTTTACAACAAGGGGTTAACAATACTCTCAAATTCCTTCTGAATCGTCTCCAAATACTCCTTTGAGTTTGCTTCAAATCGAAGGACAAGAACGGGTTGGGTGTTTGATGCCCTGGCCAATGCCCAGCCAAACGGATAGCTGACACGAATTCCGTCGATGAGGTTGACAGAGACATCTTTTCTCGGAACGGCAAAACTTTGTTTTAATTTTTCTACGATCAAATGCTTCTTTTCCTCTGTCGTATCAATGCGAATCTCGGGTGTATTAAAGGCCGGTGGAAAATCTGCCAAGAGGTCATCAATATTTTTTCCCGTTTCACCAAGTATTTCTATAATGCGTAGTCCAGCGTAGAGAGCGTCGTCAAACCCATAATTTCGATCCGCAAAAAAAATGTGGCCGCTCAATTCTCCACCAAACGGGGCTCCTTCCACTTTGATTTTTTCCTTAATGAGTGAATGGCCAGTTTTCCACATAATAGGGTGGCCACCATGTTTAGAAATATCGGTAAAGAGCCGGTCTGAACATTTCACATCACCAATGATTTTCAAACCCGGTTTTTTTGACAAAATAGACCTACTAATTAGAACCATCAATTCATCGCCGTAATACATGCGTCCATTGTGTCCGACAACTCCAATGCGATCGGCATCACCATCAAACCCAATTCCCAGAACGGCATTGCTTTTCTTAACGGCCTGAACGAGATCCACAAGATTCTCTTCGACAGTTGGATCAGGATGGTGATTAGGAAAAGTTCCGTCTGGCATTTCAAAAAGTATTTCAGGATGCAATCCAACGGCTTCGTACAATCGGCGTAAAACAGTTCCAGCGGCCCCATTTCCGCAGTCGACAACGAAAGGAATGTTTTTTAACTGACCAAACTCCTTTTTATATCTCTCGATATATTCGGGAATAATATCATATTGGCTCTCAGATCCATCACCCGTAACAAAATCAGCCTTCTTAATGAATTCCTCAAGCTTTTTAATTTTGTCTCCAAATATTGTGGATTTTCCAATTGAAATTTTGAAACCATTGTACTCGGGAGGGTTATGACTGCCAGTAACCATGATCGCACCAGTTACGCCAGGCACGTTAAAAGTTGAAAAATAAGTGATTGGACTCGTCACCGATCCCAATAATAAAACTTCTGCACCGCTTTCTGCCATTCCTCTGGAAAGTTCGCGGACCAATTCTGGACTGCTCAGTCGAGCATCTTGTCCAATACAGATCTTGGCTCGTTTAACGCCACATTCTTTGATCAGATAACTGACGTAGGCTCGGCCGAGGGCGCGCGCAAATTGGCTATCGTAGTCTTTTCCAACGACTCCACGAATATCATACTCTCTAAAAATGACAGAATTCATTAGCATGGTAGGACTCCTTAGATAATGAGAGATGGTCTATCAGCCGCCTGTTTAGCTAACATGATGGCCCACTGGATGGCCTCTCTCATAGAGTTGGGGTTTGCCTTATTTTTTCCAAATATATTTTTTGCTGTTCCATGGTCCACGCTTGTTCTAACAAACGGAAGTCCCATGGTGATATGTACGCCGGATTTTTGCCCGTGCACCATTTTAAAAGGGATCAGTCCTTGATCGTGATAGGGACATACGAAAACACTGTATTTGCGCCAGTTTTCCTCAAAAAAGGCAGCGTCTGGAACGAGAGGTCCTTCAATAGGAATCTTATGACGGCGAGCGTCCTTAATGGCCGACTGAAAGACGAAATCTTCCTCGTTTCCAATAATCCCACCTTCACCGGCATGAGGATTGAGGCCCACAAGTCCCAAGGGCCTTTCCTTTTTAGAACCACCGAGAAGTTTGCGAAGGCGATTGGCGGCAGATATAGCCTGACCAAGTAGTTCATGGTTCAGTTGGGCAGGAACATCCTTGAGGGGAATATGGCCAGTAACAAGAAGAACATTAAATCGTTTTCCAACAAACGCCATAAAAAGGTGTTTGGCATCTGCGACCTTCCTTAAAATTTCGGTGTGTCCAACGAGATCATATCCAGCATTCACAATCTCTAGTTTTGAGAGTGGTGCAGTGGCTATAGCGTCAACATGACCAAATAAACTTCCTTTGGCAGAGAGCTCGACCCAGGCAGGAGGGCGGAGATTGGAACAGATATCAACAATGTCTTTGTGACTTCCCGGTGCCACTCGAAGAGCCTCCGGCCATGTAGCCACTCGAATTCGTGAAAATTGAGAATCAATGAGTCTTAGATGTTTGGATGGACAACGAGGAGATCGCCAAAAAATAAAGTGAATACCCTTTTGAGGTTTCAGTTTTGTTAGGGCCTTGGCAGTGATTTCAGTTCCAATACCGTCACTGTCACCAGTCGTTATAACGATCTTAATGGGTCGATTCACGAAGGGTTAACCCGAATAAAGGCATCCTTGCGTTTTGCATCTAGCCATTGCCTAAGGCCACTCTTAAATGCCTGTGCAAATAAAATTCCTCGAATCTCGTCCTTTTTTGCCTCGAAATTTGGGTTGGCGACCACGGATTTTTTCGTCACTTGAACTATGTGGTATCCAGCCTTCGTTTTAATGATTCCGGTTATATCGTTGACTGCAAGCCCCCTTACCGCGGCCTCAATTTCAGGCAACATCTCCCCCGCCTTGAAGGTGCCTAGAAATCCTCCCTGTGAAAAATTTGGATCTTCGCTGAATTGACCAGCAAGTTTATCAAATGAAACAGTGCCAGATTTCAGTTTATCAATGATCATCTGGGCATTGTCTCTGGCGACCTTATCTCCCTTTTTTGTAAGAAACAGAATATGTGACAAGCTGTAACTGTATACATTGGCATTTTTATCGCCCATGTGATTCACATAATAAGAAGTGATGTCATCATCAGAAATCTTAATTTTTGAGCTGACCTCCTTCTCAATGAGCGACTGACGCTCCAGTGTTGTTTGAATAAATTCCTGATAGTCAGAAAAATTGACTCCCTTCTCTGTGAGAGCTGCCTTCAAATTTTCTCGTGATATTCCATTGCGACGTGAAATCGAGCGAATCTCCTGTTCCACCTTCTCTATTGGAACTTCAAGACCCTGACTCTTAACTTCCGAATCCAGAAGTCGTTCGTCTATGAGGTGGTTGATCAGAGCCTTGCGATCTGAAAGTAGCGCCGCTTTGTCGCTAATTCTCAGAACCGCGTCGTCAATGAGCCCGCCGGTATTTAATTTAGTCCTATAGGAATCAAGATCCGTTTGGATAATTATTTCATCATTTACGACAGCCAAAATCCTTTCAATTACCCGGGCGTTCGCAAAATACAAATTTGCCCCGAAAATAAAAGCTAAGGTTGCAATCCATCTTCCCATTTTTACTCATCCTTCGTTTCAACTGTCAGAGATCTTATCAATTCTTGATCCTTAAAGACGCGCGAGGATCTCAATTTCTCTTCTAGCCAGGCCGAGTAAACTTGCTGCTCAGCCTTTTCAACAAGGCGCCGTTTGATTCTGTCTTCAGTTGCCTTTAAGGTTTCTAGTGTCGCTCGTCTTTTATCAACAACCTCAAAAATATGGTAGCCATAAGGGCTTTTTACGACCTCACTTCTTTGTCCCACGCGCATTGCGAACGCCGCATCAAAAATATCGAGGGTTCCCTTTGCAATCCACCCGATATCTCCTCCTTTTTCGGCTTCTGGGGCAATTGAAAAGCTTGTCGCGAGGTCCTTGATGGAACGACCGCGACGAACTTCGTCATAGATGCGTTTGGCGTTGCTCTCAGAGTCAAGCACAATTTGACGCAAGCGAACTCGCTCCTGGCTCTGGAATTCTTCCTTGTGAGTGTCATAAAAACTCTTTATTTCGGCCTCTGTGGGAGGAGACATACCCTTCTTGATTTCGCTCAACACCTTCTTTTGGAGGAGGCTGAACTTAATTTTCTCCTGCCAATAGTCGAAGGTGGTACCTTGATTGCTGAGAGATCTTCGAAAGGCGAGATCATCTGGATACTGACCGCGGATAGATTTTACCTCAGACTCAAGTTCTTCGGTAGTGACATAGATCTTGTTTTTGGTTGCCCAATCTCGAGTTAATGTTTCGATAATGAAATCATTGATGACTTGATCTTTAGCTTGTTGCAAGACTCGTTCTTCCTTGACTCTAATCGCATCGAAATCCCTTAGTCGCAGAGCGAGTTGCTCTGCGAATTCCTTGGTAGAAAGAGATTGTTCATTGACTCGAACTATCGGTTTGTCGGTGATTTCAGATTTTTTATTGAAACATCCACTAAGGCAGATCAAAGTTGCAAAAAAACTTGCTGCTTTCATCCTTGGACGGAGGATCTCAATTACCCGAACACATTGAATCATTTCAAGTTTTTAACTAGTTTCGGATTTGATTCGATTTTATATTTCTTTTTGATATTTGCAAAGTACTCGTCAAAAATTGCCTTTCTCTTCTCATCGAATGTGGCGGCTCGAAGGTGTTGCTTGTTAGCATTTTGAAAACGCCCACGTTCGTTGAGTTTTAGTATGTGAAAGCCGTAACGTGTTTCTACCAGACCTTTGATTTCTCCCGGGGTCATTTTCACAACTGTATCATAAATTGGAGGTAGGAGAGTCACCTTAGATTGAAAGCCAATATCACCACCATTTTCCTTGCTTATCGTGTCGTCAGAATAGAGTTTAACGAGCTCTTCAAATGGGCGCTTGCTTGCTTTCACTTCGCGGAGAATTTCTTCCCCATGCTTTCGGGCCTCTTCCTTTTCCTTCTCTGTGGCAGTGGGCTTAAATTCAATGAGAATATGGCTAATTCTGAAATCAGGATTTTTCTTGTACTGGGCTTTCATTTCCTCTTCTGTGACTTTGATGGCCTTGATCTTATCGCCAATGGCCTTTTCAATGAGAACTTTGTAAAGTTCCTGGTTAATTCTCTCTAATACGACTGGATCGCTGCGAAGGCCCTTCGCTTCGGCCTCCTGCACGCCGATTTCGTAGCGAATGAGGTCCTCTAGAAACAGCTCTGGCGGAGGCGGATTAATAGTCTGCTTTTTAATCTCATCATATTTGGCGTTGAAGTCTTGAGTGGTGATGGTTTTTTTTCCGACTTTGGCGACAACATCAGCGCTTGCCTTGAATCCCAAACAAAATAAAACAAGGGACAAAACAAACTGCTGTCGAAGCATAGACCATCCTCTTTTTACTTAGGTTTCCTAGTTAAAAACGCTAGCACTCGTCCTATGGGACCGCAATGAATTTAAGAGCTTGCTGTTTTGCATTATCAAGAGACAGTGAGAGCCGCTCTGCCAGTTCAGAGGACCGAGGGTCTGCTTGTTTGCTCACTGGGGCAAGAGGTTTATCAAAGACGATGGCGATTCGCGAAAATGGAAAGGGTAAAATCGCTTTATTCCAGGATTTTTTGAAAACAAAAAAATTTGTGCAGAAAACACCAACTGGAAAAATGGGTGCATCAAGAAGTCTTGAAATCTCAAAAACACCGCTTTTGACTTGGTGCAATGGGCCTTTGGGGCCATCAACGGCCATCGAAAGAGGCCTTCCTGATTTTCCCCACCGCATGAGTCCTTTTAAGGCCGCAACGCCGCCTCGGGTGGAAGATCCCTTGGAGGTGACACCTCCAAGACGACGAATAACATAGTCAATGATTTGACCATCGGAACTGGTTGAAGTCATGGTAGCCAAATGGAGCCGGCCAACCAGATGCAACACCGCCAACTCATCTCCGTGCCAATGGGCAAGCACAGTCGGCAATCCAGCCCCCTTCCTACTTACAAAGAGAGGATCTTCTGTAACATGAACCCTCCATGTTGCTGACAGAAGGCGATAAAAGATCCAGGCAAGGCGAGAAAGAAGAACTGTTCTAAACACCAAGGAGTTAACTCAGCGTTCGTTTGAATTCTGCAGTCAGTTGGGGCACGACCTCAAAAAGATCGCCCACAATTCCAAAAGTTGCCTTTTGAAAAATGGGAGCTTCGGGATCTTTGTTGATCGCAACTATAACTTTGCTACCCATGATACCCGCCATGTGTTGGATGGCCCCCGATATACCCACAGCGATATAGAGGGAAGGATTTACCGTCTTTCCAGTTTGACCAACTTGCATTCCGTGAGGAACCCAGCCGGCATCTACCACTGCACGAGAGGCACCAACGGAGGCGCCTAAGGTATCTGCGAGAGCCTCCAATAAAGAGAAGTTTCCGGGCTCCCTCAGACCTCTTCCTCCAGAGACGATGATATTGGCCTCTGTAAGGTCGAGTTTTTTTGATGTTCCCATTACAACCTCTTTCACGAGAGTCTTCAAGTCAGACGAGGGTACTTTTACAGTTACGACCTCTCCTGTCCTCGTGATATCAGGCGCAAGAATAGGAAGCTGATTTTGCTTCATCAATACAAGTTTTGTCGCACAGTTTTTGAAATTAACAGAGGCCGAACATTTTCCAGAATAGAGAGCTCTTCGAACATGAAGGCCCCCCTCTTTCAAATTCAATTCGGTGCAGTCAGACGTATAAGCAGAATCGGTACGAGCAGCAACTCGAGGGAAAAGATCTCGGGCTAACAAAGAGGAAGAAGCGAGAACTAATTCCGGCCTGTGTTCCGATATAATTAGACTGAGCAGGTCTGCATAAATTTCCGAATTATAGAGCACCAGATCCTTGCTATCGCAAACGAGTGCCTTCTGAGCCCCATAGTGAAAGGTCTGCAATGCCACCGACGGGGCTTCCGGACCGAGTACCACAGAGACAACGGGACGACCCGATTGCTTTGCGGCACCGAGCAACTCAAGAGCTCCCTTTTTTAGTTGCCCATGTTGGAACTCACAAAAGACGAATACTGACACGATTTACCTCACAGTACTTTCGATTCATTTTTTAACAGTTGGACAAGTTCGGCAACCTGCGCGCTCATGTCTCCCTGCAGGATTTTGGTCGCAGCCTTCTCGGCAGGCAAAAGAAAAGAACCAAATGAAACCTTTTGGGTCTCTACTTCAAGCTCAAGTTCACCCAAACTGATTTCCTTGACGGGTTTCTTCTTGGCTTTAATAATTCCCGGAAGATTGGCGTAGCGAGGAGTATTGAGACCTTTGTTTGCCCCGATCAGACAAGGTCCCTTGAGCTGAATGATTTCACGCGTGCCTCCTTCAGTTTCGCGCTCCACGGTGGCGCTAGTTCCCTCGTATGCTAATTTTGAAACGACCGTCGCATGAGGTATCGAAAGGGCTTCAGCAATGGCCTGACTGACAAAGGAATTATTGCTATCAATAGCAAGTTTTCCAGTAAAAATTAAATCGAATGGTCCTTCGGCTTTAATGACCTTGGCCAAGGCCTTGGCCGTTAAATATCCATCTACAAAATCGGGAGAATCAATGAGTATCCCATCATCGGCACCCATTGCCAGAGCCGTGCGAATAGCATCTATGACACGTTTTTTGGGGCCTAGACTCAGGACAGTCACGGAAGATCCCGGCTGAGCCTCCTTTAACTTGAGTGCCTCTTCCAAGCCAAACTCGTCGTATGGATTTAAGACCCACTTTATTCCTGTTTCATCGATTCCTGAGGAGTCACTCTTAAGTCGAATTTTTGACTCGGTATCCGGAACCTGCTTTATGCAGACAAAGATTTTCATCGTGTCCTCTTGTCGGAAAAAATAAGAATTTATATTTTATTGGCTTTCAAAAGGCAAACGAGAGCTATGTGACTCTCTGCTTCTTTTTCGGCTGTTGTTGTTCCTGAGCAATAGACAGCTCGCCTTTGGAGAGTTAGCTTATGGAGCGCGAATATGAACTCCTTCGAGGATCTTTTAGAATGATTAAGAAGTCTTGTTTTATCAGTTCGAATATTGGGAAGAAATATCTCGTTGCAATAACTGGGATTTGTCTGAGTTTGTTTGTATTGGCTCACATGCTGGGCAACCTACTCATTTTGGTCAGTCCTAGGGCTTACAATCTCTATGGGCATGCACTGGTGACAAGTCCACTGTTGTATCCGGCAGAAATTGGGCTTGTGTTGTGCTTCTTTTTTCACATCGGTTTGGCGATAAAGTTAACTTTATCAAACAGAATGACTCGTTCGAGTCGTTACGCAGTGCCCGCTGCGGGCTCAAAGGCCACAGGCCTTATTTCTAGAACCATGTGGGCTCAAGGACTATTGATACTGGCGTTCATGATTCTGCATTTGATTACGTTCAAATATGGAAATGTCTATGAAGTGGAATATGGTGGTGTGGTTGCACGTGATCTGCATCGCTTGGTCGTAGAAGTTTTTCGCCAGCCGGGGTACGTGGCTTGGTACATTGTGTGTCTATTGGCTCTTGGCCTTCATTTGGCTCACGGTGTTTCGTCCTCCCTACAAACTCTTGGAATACATCATCCAAGATACCAATGTTTAATGAAGAAAATGGGGATTGTTTATGGGGTTGTGGTTATGTCTGGCTTTCTTTCTCAACCTCTTTACGTATTTTTTATCTATAGGGGTTAATCATGGCCACAAATAAATTGGATAGTAAATCTCCCTCGGGCCCGATTGAATCATCCTGGGAAAGACACAAATTCAATCTGAAATTGGTGAACCCAGCAAATAAAAGAAAATTTAATATTGTTGTTGTAGGGACTGGTTTAGCCGGTGGCTCTGCAGCGGCGAGCTTGGCTGAACTTGGGTACAACGTAAAGGCCTTTTGTATCCAGGACTCACCTCGCCGGGCTCATTCGATTGCGGCTCAGGGCGGCATTAATGCTGCGAAAAATTATCGCAATGACGGAGATTCCGTTTACCGCCTGTTCTATGACACGGTCAAGGGAGGAGATTTTCGCGCTCGAGAAAGCAATGTTTATCGATTGGCTCAGGTCTCAACTCAAATTATCGATCATTGCGTGGCATTGGGCGTTCCTTTTGCGAGAGAATACGGGGGGCTGCTCGATAATCGATCGTTTGGGGGAGCCCAAGTGTCGCGCACCTTCTATGCTCGAGGCCAGACTGGTCAGCAGTTATTGATTGGGGCTTACTCTTCCATGATGAGACAGGTGAAGGAAGGTGGGGTTACCCTTTATCCGCGACGAGAAATGTTGGACTTAGTTTTGGTTGATGGCATAGCCAGAGGGATCACTGTCAGAAATCTGACCACAGGTCAGATAGAATCCCATGTTGCCGACGCTGTGGTGCTAGCCACTGGCGGTTATGGTAACGTTTTCTATTTATCGACAAACGCAAAGAATTCAAATGTCACAGCGGCCTGGCGCTGCCATAAAAAGGGTGCTTATTTTGCTAACCCTTGTTTTACTCAAATTCATCCGACATGTATCCCGGTTTCGGGTACCTATCAGTCGAAGCTAACTCTTATGTCTGAGTCTCTTCGTAACGATGGTCGAGTTTGGGTTCCCGCACAGAAAGGTGATAAGCGACAACCTCAAGGAATACCTCTGGCAGAACGTGATTACTATCTAGAGAGGATTTATCCGAGCTTCGGAAATCTTGTGCCTCGCGATGTTGCTTCTCGGCAGGCCAAGTTTCGCGTTGATGAGGGGCGCGGAGTGGGGGCTTCTGGGATTGCTGTATATCTAGATTTTAAAGATGCCCTCGATCGGTTGGGAGAGGCTGCGGTTGCCGAAAAGTACGGCAATCTCTTTCAAATGTATGAGAAAATAACTGGAGAAAATCCGTACTCTGTACCCATGAGAATCTATCCGGCCGTTCATTATACGATGGGGGGGCTTTGGGTTGATTACAATTTGCAAAGCACAATTCCGGGACTTCATGTTTTGGGAGAAGCCAATTTTTCTGATCATGGCGCCAACAGGCTTGGAGCTTCGGCGCTGATGCAGGGACTTGCAGATGGTTTCTTCGTGATTCCCTATACTATAGGAAATTTTTTGGCATCGACCAAACTGCCAAAAATAGATGAAAATCATGATGCCTTTAAGGCAAGTCGAGAGGAAGTAACGCAGAAATACAATCGCCTTTTGGCTATAAAGGGGTCTTCTACCGTTGACGATTTTCACCGTCAATTGGGACACTTGATGTGGGAGCATGTGGGTATGTCGAGGAAGGCGGATGGGCTGAAGCAGGTTGGCTTGGAAATTCGAAGTCTTCGGGACCGTTTTTGGCAGGACGTGAAAGTGACCGGTGAACCCACTTTCAAGAATTCTGAACTTGAAAAGGCGGGCCGTGTGGCTGATTTCTTAGAACTGGGTGAGCTGATGGCCTTAGATGCCTTGGAGAGAAATGAATCTTGCGGAGGACATTTTCGAGAGGAGTATCAGACCCCCGAAAATGAAGCGATGCGCGACGATGGAAACTTTTGTCATGTATCTGCTTGGGACTACTCTCAAGATGGAGGGAAGATGCATTGGAATTTACACAAAGAGGCTCTTTTGTTTGAGCATGTGAAATTATCAACTCGTAGTTATAAGTAATTTAGAATTTTGAAACTACAGGAGAGAAATGTGGGCGGCACTTCACAAAAAAATATAAATTTAAAGCTTAAGGTGTGGAGGCAAAATGGTCCTGAAGATAAGGGCTATTTTATGGAATATGAATTGAAGGAAATATCCACTGATGCTTCTTTCTTAGAAATGCTCGATGTGATGAATGAGCAATTGGTAAAGATCGGTGAGGCAGCTGTTGAATTCGATCATGATTGCAGAGAGGGAATCTGTGGAGCTTGCTCTCTGGTCATCAATGGTAACCCTCATGGACCGGATGGGAGCACCACGACTTGTCAGCTGCATATGCGTCGATTTCAAGATGGAGATACTGTTGTTATCGAACCATTTAGGGCAAAGGCCTTTCCTGTCATAAAGGACTTAATGGTTGATAGATCTGCATTTGATCGAATTATATCTGCAGGCGGGTATGTATCAACTTCGACAGGAAGTGCGCAAGATGCGAATGCCATACCCATCGGCAAGGATAAGGCTGATCGCTCTTTTTCGGCTGCGACCTGTATCGGCTGCGGAGCTTGTGTTGCTGTTTGTATGAATGCTTCTGCAAATTTATTTGTTTCGGCAAAATTAGCTCACCTCTCTCTTCTTCCACAAGGTGAGGTTGAGAAACACGGAAGAGTTCTAGAAATGGTGAGACAGATGGACAAAGAGGGATTTGGCGGATGCACGAACACAGGGGCCTGTGCCGCAGCATGCCCAAAAGATATCTCTCTCGAGAGCATTGCTCAAATGAATCGCCAATTTTTGATTGGTTCAGTTCTCGAAAGATAGTTCAAGCAGATTGGCCGGATCTGGAATTCGTGGATAGATGTACCTGGTTGCGGCTATTGCTATACTCTCAGTCAACATGAACCCACAGAATTTTCCACAATTGTGATTTTGCCTTATTAATACTTAAGTCTAAATTGGGATGCTGAAGGAAGAAGCTTATTCGTTATCGAAACAGCATTTGGTACCATTTTGGAACTTGATCCTGAATAAGTGCGCCAGAATAGAGACCGTCGGAAAAAATTTAGCAGGGAGATCTAGATGCTCAATCATGGAAGATTGCTGCACAGTACTAAGCTTTTGGCTTTCCTTTTGTGTTTGAATTTAGTTTGCACATTGGCACTTGCAGAAGGGGACGTTCCCGCGGTACCCGGAGAATTTTTGGTTAAATTAAAAACGGGAAATAGCAGAAAATTGCCACCAAGTGTTCTGGGGAAAATGTTGGGTGGACTCGTTCGCTATTTGTCTTCACAATCCGGTTCCGTATTGGTGAGAAGACCTGCTATCGAAATAGCTTCTTCAGCCCTTCAAAAATTGTCTGAAAGCCCTTTTGTTGAATATGCGGAGCCAAACTATATATATAAAATAAATCGGCTTCCGAATGATCCTGAGCTATCAAAACTATGGGGATTGATCAACGTGGGACAGCCCGATTCTGCAGGCTCGGAGGGGATATTCGGTGTCGATATTGGCGTTGAAAGTGCCTGGAATTTGTCAGTTGGTTCCTCCGCCGTTGTGGTTGCGGTGATCGATACCGGAGTAGATGAAACTCTGCCTGATCTGAGTCCCAATATGTGGGTGAATGCACAGGAACAAGATGGCGTGGCAGGTGTAGATGATGACAATAATGGATTCGTGGATGATGTCCATGGATATGATTTTGCGAACAAAGATGGTAGTCCCAGAGATGATCATGGCCATGGCTCCCATTGTTCTGGAACTATTGGGGCCAAAGGAAATGATAATTTGGGGATTGTGGGCGTAGCGTGGAATGTGAAGATCATGGCAGTGAAGTTTCTTGGAGCCGATGGGTCTGGAAATTTAGCAGATGCTGTTGAATCCATTGATTATGCGACCGCCATGGGCGCAAATATTATGAATAATTCATGGGGTGGTGGAGGCTACAGCAAAGCTCTTGAGGAAGCAATTCAGCGCTCTGAGAGAGCGGGTGTACTTTTTGTCGCAGCAGCTGGCAATTCATCTTTAAATAGCGATGTGAAACCTTCCTACCCTGCGAGTTATACTGTGGGAAATATTATTTCAGTCGCTGCCGTGGACAACAAAGGAGAACTGGCAGAATTCTCTAATTGGGGCAAAGCTTCAGTCCATGTGGCTGCGCCTGGAGTGAATATCTTTAGCACAACACCATCTGGTTATGAATCTTGGTCCGGAACCTCTATGGCAGCACCCCATGTCTCAGGGGTTGCGGCTCTCCTTTTGGCTTCAGACATGGGCTTGAATGGCATTGAACTCAAAAGGAGATTGATTTCATTTGCCAAACCAAGCCGCCGGTTGAGAAATAAAGTCATATCTGGAATGGTAAATGCTTATCATGCTATTACCCAAACCCCTCATCAGCCAGATGCGGAGGACCCGTTTAACTGGATGCAGGAGTCGTATTCAATATCTTCCCCTCATCCTTATACAGATAACTACACTGAGACATGGAAAATCAGCCACCCTGGCGCAAGTAAGATAGCTGTTCTATTTTCAAAATTTGAAACTGAATTAAACTATGATGTGGTGACGTTTAGCGATCTAAATGGAACAATTGTCGGTTCATGGTCAGGAGACAATGAAGACACCTTCTCCCCAGTGGTCAACGGAGACACAATGATAATAACAATAAAGAGTGATAACAGCGTTGGTAAGTATGGATTTGATATCAAAGCAATAGCCTTTAAATAATGAATCCATTTTCAATGTTTCATTGAAGGCTTGATCTTTTTAGGGTTATTTTGCAAAGTGACCGTTTTCTTTCAAAAACTTATCAATCCTGAGGTTTACAAATTCTGGCATATCCAACTGTGTGCAATGAGAACCGTAGGGAACAACTAAAAGTTGGCTATTGCAAATTCGACGGTGCATTTCTTCTTGGAATTTCAACGGAGTTACGGTGTCTTTACTTCCAGCAATAATTAAAACTGGGCAGGTGATTCTCTCAAGAATTGGTAGGCCGTCAAACTTCATCATTTGTTCAAAGATAGTGATAAATGAGTCGAGATCCATTGAAGCGATACCACGAACATAGATCTCGATATCCTTCAAGCTCGTCAAGCTTAAGTTGAATCCACCTGCAAGAGTCAAAGCCTGAATGGCCATGGGATTGTTAATGGCTCGTTTCCATATATAGGATATAGTTTCTGGCAAAGTTTTATAACCGGCCTTAAAGAAAGTGAATACGGAGCTAGCTAAATCGTTGCCAAACATCCCTTTGATTGGGTCGGTCACAAAGCCGTTTATAAAAATCATGTTGGCTATGGATTCTGGGAACATGTCGTAGGCCCGAGTAATTACCTGCGCTCCAAAGCTGTGACCCCAGAGGCTCGCCTGTTCTATTTCCAGGTGATCGAGGAGGCCTCGAATGTCTCTGGCCATCCCGTCTACGTTAAGATCCTTACGGTCGGCGGGAGTATCGGATAAATGGTGAGCTCGGTAATCAAAAGTAATTGTTTGGTAGCTTCTGGAGAAATATTTAATTTGGTGTTGCCAGTGGTTGATGAGGCAACCGATCCCGTAGGCAAGAATCAAAGGTTTGCCGCTGCCGCGAACCTCAAAATAGATTCGAGTTCCGTCAAAGCTTTTGAAATAGCCGGTACTTTTACTGAATTTTTTCATCGAAGCCCATCTTAATCTGACAGTCGAATATAGAGATCATATCTCCAGATTTCAAGTGTGCATTGGCTATGGGTTTGTTATTTAGCAAAACGATATTGGGGTGATGGGTTTTAAATGTAGGACCTTGAGGCGTGGGCCATATTTCAAAGCAAAGACCTGGAGCGCCCGTTTCGAGAATAGGCATATCAAAGGACTCAGCCCCAGCGGTTCGAGGTCCGTACCCCAGGTACCAGGTCGTATCGAATTGGAGTCCCCGCACAAAAGTGAGTATGAGGGGGGGACTAAAGGGTACAAGAAGCTTTGGGCGATTTTTGATTCTATTTTTCTTAGATTTGAGAAATTCAACTGCTATCTCATTCCACTTGAGCTGTTTGTTCTCTTCTGCGGCTTTGGGCTGGACTTTGATTTTAGAGATTGCGTGAAATTCGCCTTCTCCTCTTTCGCGGCCAGACTTCTCGTTTAGGTTGGAGAGAGGCTCTTGTGAGTTCTTTAGGATATTTTCAGTTGTGTAGATTTGAACCTCAAGCAGAGAACTTCCGAGCTGGATGCGCAAGCCTGGATTGAGCTTAATAGACCCGACCTTTTGACCATCTATCTTGATACCGTTCGTGGATCCAAGGTCAATGAGAGTCAAACCTCCTTGATTGTCCCTCTCCACCCGAGCGTGTTTACTTGAGACCTTTAGATCAGAAAGGACGATGTCTCCCTCCAAACGGCCGACAGTGACTCCTGGTTGGATGGGGAAAAGCCGCCCCTTGGCCGGGCCTGTTAAAACAAAAAATGCAAGCTCCATGACTTAATATAATCCAAGTAACTAGAAATATTAATAAATTTCGATATTTTCAGGTCCGAAGTTGAGGAGAGGGAGCTCTTGTCGTTGGGCATCAAGCATGTTAGAGATGGTCACCGTAGTTTTTACTCATCATCCTTGCTCTCGTAATTGGACGAGGGCCATTAACCGAAAGGATATCTTAAGTGACGGTTACTCAGGAAAATATTTTGAAGAAGTATGAAGGTGTTGTGATTCTTCACCCGGATTGCACCGAATTAGAACAAAAGGCCATTTTGAAGAAAAATGCAGGAACAATCGCAAGTTTTCGAGGAAAAATAAATCACCTCGATACGTGGGGAAAGCGTCGTTTGGCCAATCAAATAAAGAAGAATACGATGGGCATTTATTTTCATACGACATTTGAAGCGGATGGGGATGTTATTGCTGAACTCGAGCGAACGATGAAAATCAATGAGAGAGTGTTGCGATTCATGCATCTGCGATTGGATGATCGCGAGAATCTAACGAAATATTTAGAGCGCTACAGAGATGCCTTACAAGAGACGGCCAATCGCGAAAAAGAGCGAGAGGTAAAAATTCAGCAACGTAAGGCAGCCGGGACTCAACGGAGAGAGCGTTTTTAAGTAAGCGAGCTGAGAATTCACCTGATTTATTTTATAAGGAGAGAAAGTGGCTCTATCTAGGAGGATGATCTTTAGGTCCTCTTTTTTGGCGTTGTGGGCGGTTGTCATGACAACTATTACAGTTGTTTTGGGGGCGCCTCCACTCAGGGTGTTACGCTTAGTAATGGGCCGTTTTTTGTTTTGGATTTTAACCGTTGGCTTGAGTCTCGTTATGTTTGGCCTGGGTTGGAAGCCAATTGCCATCGTTTTTCTTCTTTTAACGATTCTGGTGGGTTTTTATAGCGAGTTGCTAGAGAGCAGGTGGAGCCCGCTTTCAAGTGCAGCGGTGGCGGTCTCGCTCACGAGTATTATAGGGAGTCTATGTTTTGTTTTTTGGACTTTGAGGGTTGGAAAAGGTTGGTATCTTTTATTGCTCGAGTCCGTTAAATCAAAATTTGAAGGCGTGTCTCTATTTAGGGGGATTTCAACTTAGGAGTTGAAGACGTTCTGTTGCAGGCTCCTTCGGGGGTTGTCGTTCTCTTGCTGCTCGCTTCAGCTCTACTTTTGGTGACTGAACCGCGTATAAGGGAATGGGCTGGCAAAGGGGAAGAATCGGAACTTGCATATCTAAAGCATTTTCGTCTTCCAGATGTCTTTGTTTGGGTTGTTATTGTTTCCCTTCTAGGGAGTTTTTTGAAGTCAGACTTCAAATGGATTCAGGTTCTTGCTATCAACTTCCTGAATGTTTGCGTGCTTCTCTATTTTTTTCAGGGGTTGGCCGTATTTACGTCACTCTTTGATAAAATGAAGCTGTCAGCATTTTGGAGGGTCATATGGACGATCCTGTTGATTTTGCAACTCTTCATCATAGTTAGTGTGGTGGGATTAATTGATTATTGGATGGATTTTCGTAATAGATTTGAAAAGCGAACAAAGCAAATTAATAAGACTCTTTGAGAGATGGAGATTAGCATGAAAGTCATCTTACAAAAAGATGTGAAAGATCTGGGAAAAATTGGCGATCTGGTTTCTGTAAAAAATGGTTTCGCGAGAAACTTTCTTTTTCCTCGTAGGCTCGCCATAGAGGCTACAGAGAAGCGCGAAAAGGAATGGGCGCATCTCAGCAAGGTTGCAGAAATAAAGAAGAAAAAGGCAAAGACTGAGAGACAAGAAGTAGTCAATAAACTTCAGGGAATAACTGTCACCTTTAAGCGCGCGGCAGGAGAAACTGAAAAGCTGTTTGGAAGTGTCACAACTTTAGAAATTTCAACGGAACTCGAAAAGAGTGGAATTGAAGTGGATAAAAAGGACATCCATGTTGAAGAGCAGATTCGAGTGCTAGGACAGCACAAAGCAGTCGTGAAACTTGGCGATGGTTTGGAAGCTGAGATTTCTATTAACGTCGAGCGCGAATAGGCATAGGTCTGTTAAAAAACTGATATAATGTGAGCGGGGTTTTATCGAGAAGTGTTTCTGGCTTCTGTTAGTATGTCTTGAAGATAGTCGGCCAAAACTTCTCGGAGCTCGTCGAGCGTTAATTGATCAAGCGGATAGTGTTCTTTTTGTACTAATTTATTCAATTCAGAAAGGATGAGGTTGTTGGGAAGTCCAGTGGCTTCGGCTATTGCTTCCAGAAGCTCAGAACCTTTCACGTGAAAGCCCTCCCACAAAACATCATTAGAACAAGGCCGTGGTCAATCGAGCAAGGAAGGACAGGTAATCGTGAGGAGTTCTGGACGCTAATCCAGCAGGAATTAGTAAGAGCTACTTGATTATTGTGCTAAGCACTTCCACCAGGGGCGTAGTTTCTTGGCTTTCCACCTTCTCCTGAATGTGGGGAGCGGGGATTAAATGAACCACGCGAGCCGCCCTCCCTGCCCTGATTTGGTTCGTCAGGAGTTGGAGGCATTGGTCCTCTGGCTCTCTCTTCGAAACTGCGAAATTCTCCAAACTCAGGTTTCCACAGGAGCTTTACGGTGTCGGTGGGTCCGTTACGCTGCTTTGCAATAATGACTTCTGCGACACCCCGAATATCAGAATTGTCCTTTTCATAATACTCCTCGCGATAAAGCATCATAATGACATCGGCATCCTGTTCAATGGATCCTGACTCCCGGAGATCGGAAAGCAGAGGTCGTCTGTTTTGTCGCGCCTCGACCCCACGATTCAATTGAGCCAATGCAATGACTGGGATTTTCAGTTCCTTTGCGATAGCTTTGAGAGTTTTGGAAATTTCAGAAACTTCGCGCTCGCGATTGTCCACCTTTGCCTTAAGACTCATGAGTTGGAGGTAATCAATGATAATCATGTCGATTCCCTGGCGGGCTTTCAGACGCCTGCATTTTGAGAGAATCTCAAAAGGACTAATTCCCGACGAATCATCGATAAATAAACTAGATTCACTTATTTGGGCCGCAGCATTGATCAGCTTTGGCCATCCATCGTCTGCGATGTGAGCAACCCGCAGATCACTCATCGATATGCGGGCAACGGTAGAAAGAAGACGCATCATGACTGATTCAGAACTCATCTCCACCGAAAAAAAAGCGACCTTCTTTTTGTTGTGAATCGCGGCGTAAGTTGCCAAATTCAAGCAAAAAGCAGTTTTTCCCATCGAGGGTCGAGCGGCGATGATACACAACTCTCCCGGTTGAAATCCGCTGGTGAGATCGTCTAACTCAGGCCAACCAGAGGACACACCTGTTACACTCAAGTTTTTTCCGTAAAGGCCTTCTAATCTTTCTAAACTGCCCTTAACAATTTCGTTGGCTTGCACAAGGCCCGTGCTCTGCTTCTCTTGGGCAAGAGCAAAAACCTCGGATTCCAAATTATTGATAAAGGCCGGTAAATCTTCAAAGTCCTGATCAAATGCTTTCTGAACAAACTGTTGGTTGAGCTGAATAATCTTTCTCAAAAGAGCCTTGTCATGAACAATTTTTGCCCAATTTCCTATATTGACAGAAGTGGGAGTCTGTTCAATCAATTCAGCAAGGTAAGGAATTCCGCCGACAGACTCCAGATCTCCTCTGTCGTTTAGCCAATTGCCAACGGTAACCAAATCCGTCGGCAAATTTTTTCGGTTCATTTCTTTGAGGCAGGCATAAATTCGCCTGTGACTTGGTTTGTAGAAGTCAGTCTCAGACACAATTTCACAAACTTCATCCCAGACGGGAGGGTCCAAAAGCAAGCCACCAAGAATGGCTTGTTCTGCTTCCATATTTTGTGGGGGAATCTTTTTATCAATCACTTCAGTAAATTCCTTTTTCTGAAAGAGATCTAGCATTCAAAAACGGAATGGAAAATAAAAACAACATGACCTCGACCCTACCGAAGATTCGACTATTTTCTGTTTTAACATCAAGGTGCGGGCCAAATTCAGGCTGCTATTTTTAACAGGACCCGCTGGTGCTCGTACATTAAGTTTCCGAATGTTTTATACTTCTAATTCTAATCTTGTAAGTATCAATCTTTTTCTTGAGAGTGTTGCGGTTTATGCCAAGCATTTTTGCAGTACGGACTTGATTGCCAGAATTAGCACGTAACGCTTCCTCCAGAAGAGGTTTTTCAACCTGTTCCAGGTAAATTCTGTAGAAGTCATTCAGCTCGATTTGAGCATCTCGTTGCTGAGCAAAAAATACTTCAAGTTTGCTCTTTACTAATCTTTCAAGACTTACAGACTGAAGATTGGCCACGAACAAATGATTTGAACTATTGAGGTTCGGTGCCATGCGAATCCCCACCCCCCCGGTTAACCCGAAACAATAAAAAAAGCAGAACAAGCTCCAGCTAGACACCGCGCTCTGCATCCCTCCAGATATACTTATGCAATTGCAATTGCAACCGCGCACTTGATTTCTCAAAAAGAATTTTATTTGCAAGCCATTTTTCTGAGACTTTTCCATATGATGGGCTGTATAAAACGCGCGATCCCATCGACAGGCCAGTTCTGCGTATAAATCTCTCAGCCCATTCAAAATCTTCGTCTGAACAGATAACAAATTTGAATTCAGAATTGACGTCTTCCAGCAACTGAAGATTTTCTGAGCAGAAGGCCTGAGGCTCGCCACTATCGGGAGTCTTGACATCAATAATTTTCTTAACGCGTTCATCAACATTCAAGCAGCTCAAGTCCCCGCTTGTTTCAAGGGACACAATATAACCCAAATCACACAACTTCCTCATGAGCCCTAAGGAATTTTTTTGCAAAAGAGGTTCGCCCCCAGTGACGCAGACATGGCGGGTTTGAAAGGACTTCACCTGGGCAATGATTATGTCCATTCCCATCAGCTTGCCCTCGTTGTAGGCATATTGAGTATCACAGTAAGAGCAGCGCAAATGGCAGCCAGACGTACGAATGAAAACGGTTGGCCATCCGACGAGCGAAGATTCACCCTGAATACTGAAAAATATCTCATTGATCTTTAAATCGTCCATTTGTTCAACTTCTCTCTATAGAGCTGGACGAAAGGACAGTCAGAGCGGAGTGATAAACCAGCTTGATAGTCTCCCCTTTTCATTCTCCTCAATCGAAAAGTCAAATCCAGACTGGCAAGCCAGAAAAATATGCCATAAGCTATTGGAATGAATCATTTATTTAACAAATTTAGGGGTGATATTCTGGGACTCGTGTGGCTGGCTATGGGCGTATTTGTGGCCCTTGCGTTGATGAGCTATCACCCCATGGATCCCTCCTTTAACTCAACCGGGAGCGTTCATAGAGTAGCCAACTATTGCGGCTACTTTGGGTCTTTCATGGCTGATATTTTTTATCAGTGTTTAGGTGCTTCTGCATGGCTGATCGTGATTTCTTTTTTTCGAATTTCATGGATTTGCTTTTTGAATCGAGAAAGAAGCTTTAATGGCAGCCGCTGGGTTTGGTCGATCCTCCTGTTCGCTACAAGCTGCTCATTGATAGGGCTCTATTTTCCAAATACACGAATGTTTGCTCAACAAATTCCTGCTGCTGGCTTGGTAGGAATGATGGTTTCAAAAGGCTTGGTAAGGATATTCAACTTTGCTGGAGTTGCAGTCATTCTGTGGACAGCAACTGTCGTTCTACTGATTTTTTATTCCGAACAAACATTGAAGGATTTATTTTTTCTTCCATCGGCTTTTCTGAAACTTATTGCTACGAAATCAAGAAAGAAAATAAAGGGCTTACTAAGTTTGGAATTCTTGCCCTCGTTTCGTGAGTCCCATACAGTCGGAGAGTCAGTAGATACCAAGATATTTTTGAAGGGAGAAAAAAAACATCCGGAAAGGGTAGGAAGATCGCTCTTTGCAATAAAAAATGAGAGCGGAAAATCCGCGGCGCCTTTGACTCAGAAATTGCCTATGAAATCATTCGCAACAGAAAAACCAAAAAACCTTGATAACTCTCTTTTTCCCACAAAACTAGGGGAAAACCAGACGGAAGAGCCTGCATTGTCTGGTTTTTTAGTCAATAGAACAACAAATATGACAAAGAGACACAATGTTGGTGTTTCCAAAAGAGCCATTGAACGAGTTGAGAATTGGTCTCTCCCAAATTTGTCGATATTGGCAGATCCTCCTCCAGGGAGAAATCTTTTGGATGAAAAAGAAGTCAAAATCAAAGCAAAGATCTTGATTGATAAACTTGGACAGTTTTCAATACGCGGAAACGTCGTTGGAATAAAGCCAGGTCCGGCCATTACGATGTTTGAATTTAAGCCTGCTGCCGACGTCAAAATCAGCAAAATAACAGATTTGGCGGACGATTTATCCTTGGCATTAAGCAGTGAATCAGTCCGTATCATTGCTCCTATACCAGGTCGTGACGTCGTCGGAATTGAAACATCGAATCCCCATCGTGAAACAGTGTTTCTTAAAGACATTTTGATGCAAGAGGAATTTTGGGATGAAGAAATGAAATTGCCGATCGCTTTGGGTCGCCAGGCTGACGGTGAACCAAAAGTAGTGGATCTTAGAAAAATGCCACACATGCTTGTGGCTGGCTCGACGGGTTCTGGGAAGTCTGTGTTTGTGGTAGGGTTCTTGGCGGGTCTCTTGTTTCGTCATTCACCTAAAACGCTGCGACTCATTTTGGTTGATCCAAAGCAAGTAGATTTAGCTGCTTTTAGCCACTGCCCTCACCTCATAATGCCTCCCATTCGAGAGCCTCAAAAAGCCGTTGGAGCACTTAAATGGGCTATTCGGGAAATGGAAAAAAGATATCGATCGATGTCGAAATTTGGCGCTCGAGGTCTTGAGGCGTTTAATGAAATAGTGAGTAAATTGAGTGGGCCAGAGTTAGCGCAACATGAGAAATTTCAGTCGGAATTAACTGGGGCAGCCAGACTCGATGATTATTATTATGAGGCTCAACCCTATCTGGTTATTGTTGTGGAGGAGTTTGGAGATTTAATGGCCGTTGATAAGTCCAATGTTGAGAATTCCGTTGTGCGTTTGGCTCAAATGGCTCGGGCTTGCGGTATTCATCTTATCCTAGCCATGCAGAGTCCTCGTCGTGATGTTGTGACGGGACTGATAAAAACAAACATTCCGGGCAGGGTGAGCTTCAAAGTTGCAAGTAAAATGGATTCTCGAATTATTCTCGATGAAAGTGGTGCGGAAAGACTTCTGACAAGAGGAGACATGCTCTATTTAGCTCCTGGAGTAGCAAAACCCGAGCGTCATCATGGGGCCTACGTCAGTGAGGCTGAGCTGACTCAGCTCACCGAACATTGGGCAACTCAGAGTGAGCCCGTATTTGATCCATTGGCAATGAAAATTCTTGAGGGCAATGGTGGCGGATATGATTTATCTGACGAGCTTGGTGGAAACCAAGGCACGGAGTCCGAGTTTGATGATCGCTATGATGAAATTTTGGCTTATGTTGCGGGATTAAAAGAAATTAGTGCCTCTCTCATTCAACGAAGATTTAGAATTGGCTACCCACGCGCGGCCCGCCTCATTGAGATGTTCGAGGCCGAAGGAGTTATAGGGCCTTCGAGTGGCAGCAAGCCGCGTCAAGTTCTAGTTGGTCCCATATCTTGAAGGCGGGAGCCTCGCCTTTGGTCTGGCTCCACAGATACCAGTGTGGGTGTATAGCTGCTTGCTCTCACAGGCAAACCTATGATTCGATAGCTCTACAAACTCAAGGAGGATTTAAATGAGAAGTCTATTGGTCAGCGCAATGTTAATGATCGGGATTCACGCGAATGCAAACCTCATCGACACGCCTATTTTTACGTACGGCGAACTTCAGCAAAATTTAATGAGTGATGCCGAACCGATGGGATTGCCTTGGAAGACGGGAGAAAAGGCTAACTACAATATCGATATGGGTTTTATTAAGGGAACGGCCGTCATGACAGTTCGTGAAGAGACGACGGTTGGATTTTGGCTTGATCAAGATATGGATCTCGGATTCATGGGAAAGCAAAAAGTTGAAATCTACATCGATAAGCAGACGGGAAAGATCTTGGAATTAAGAGTTAATGGAAAGAAACAGCAACCACCCGAGCCAGGCCAGACCGAAGTTGAGGAAACAAAACAGGACAGAGTAACCGTTCCAGCGGGAACTTTTGATTGCATCTACGCTCGCATTAAGGATATAAGCAAAAACGAAACTTCTGAGGCGTGGATCAACCCTTCAATCGTTCCAATTATGGGCCTGATCAAGCAAGTAGCACCCGGTGCGATGGGTGAGGTAAAATTGGAGCTAACTAGTTTTGATAAAAAATGATGACTAGAGTTTTTATTGTTTTTTTGACGGCGAGGCTTATTTGGCTCGCCGTTTTAGTTTCAATTGATAGGAGCGCGATCGCTCTGAACCTCGGAGAAGGCCTTTCAGTAAAGCAGATGGTTGATCAAACTCGTGCGATGTCTCTTCGGGGAGAACGTTTTCAAGCTCAGAACCAGCTCGTTTTCGCACTCAATAATTCAAAGATTTCTATGAGAGAGAGGGCGATTGTCAAAGTGGCTTTGAACGAGCTTTCAAGACAATTTTTCAGCGACAGGGCCTTGGCAATCTTTGAATTGGGAGAATCCAACCTCTATGCCAAAAGAAACAGAGAAGCCCTGGAAAGATATCGAGAAGCACAGGACCTGGAGCCAGAAAATACAACTATTTTTTCAGCAAGGGTAAGGGCTCTCTTGGCACAGGGAGACTGTGCTGAAGCCGAGAAGTTAGCAGCACAGTCCATAGCTTTGCAGCCCTATGATGAATTGGTGAAACTCATTCAACTGAGATCACAAATTTGTACGGGGCAGAGCACTCTGTTCCAAAAAAGATGGGATTCGGAACTGAGTGACTTGGAAAAAAATTATGGACAAGCTGTTGCGTGGTTCAGAATTTTAGCTGCACACCATAGATCAAAGCTTTCGATTAAGTCCTTACGTCAGATATCTGTGGAACATCCAGACTTTCCCGAGCCACGTTACTATCTGTTTCTTCAGGCAACGGATCCTCACGAGAAGAGGATGCGAGGGGAAGAATATGTGAGCCTATGTAAAAAGAGTGACCATTTGGTGCGCCGACGATTTATCTATGAGCCTCAAATGTGCGAGCATGTTCAGACCGTAGAGGATATTCTTGCCAAGGGAGACCCGAACAGATGAGTCCATTTCAAGGTCTGCCCTTTTTGATCTTTGCAATATTGTCTGCCTGCATTTTTGGATGTGGGGTCAAGGGCGATCCGCTTCCTCCAGAGAGGCCTGTGGAGTTGGGAAGAGGGAAACCGTCCTATATTCGAGCAACAGAGGGAATGAATTACCCCGGCTTGTCTCCTATAAATAGGGAAAAAAATCAGTCTGAAGAGGAGGAAGAAGATGAAACCCGATAGTTTTTGTGGGGTTGTGACGGCTTTGGTGACACCTTTTAAGAACGGAGCAGTGGATTTTTCTTCTTTAAGAAAGATTGTTCATCATCAAATTAAAAATGGAATATTCAAATTTATAGTGAATGGGACGACTGCAGAAAGTCCAACTCTCGATCATCATGAGGTGAAAGAAATTTATCGATTTGTGAGAAATGAGGTTGGTGAAAAATCCATCATTGTCGTGGGGACTGGTTCCAATTGCACACGTAAAACGATTGAATTTTCGAAGGAGGCCGAATCCTGGGGTGCGGATGGCTTGCTCGTCGTAACACCCTATTATAACAAGCCACCGCAAGAAGGACTTGTTGCACATTTTTCAGCTGTGGCTCAAGCGGTTAGTATTCCTCTCATTCTTTATAATGTGCCGAGCAGGACAATTACGGCGATGACCTTGGAAACAGTGAGTTCCTTATCCAAAATAGAAAATATTATTGGAGTGAAGGAAGCCAGCGGAGATATTGAATTGGGTCGCCAAATTTTGAAAAAGTGCGCAAAGGGTTTTTTTGTTACATCGGGCGATGATTTTTCCTGTTTGGAGTTAGCGGTAGAGGGTGGAAGGGGAGTTATCTCAGTTGTTTCTCATCTTATTCCGGCAGAATTAATAGCGATGATGAATGCTGCCGTTGAAGGTGATACCAGAGTTAAAGAGAGTTTTTTGAAATATTCTGGACTATTAAAGGCACTTTACTCAGAAAGCAATCCAATCGGAGTAAAAATGGCCCTTTTTAAAATGGGAATCATTGAGTCTCCTGAAATGAGACTTCCCTTGGTAGCCATGAGTTCGCCTGCAACCGCAGATCTTGTTGAAGAGATGAAAAACTTGGGGTTGGTTTGATGTCTAAGAAAAAAGTTTTAGTTACTGGTTCACGAGGGAGAATGGGCCAGGAAATTCTCTCCTTGTTGAAGGAAAATAGTCTTTTGGAGCTAGGCTATGAATTGGACAGACAAACGGATAAATCGTGCTTTCCTCCGCTTCTGGATGTTGACGTTGTGATTGATTTTTCGTCTTTGGAATTATTCAGGGAAGGCCTCTCGTGGTCAGTTCAAAATGGGGTGCCTTTTGTCAGTGGTACCACCGGACTTAGCGCTCAAGATTATCGAGAACTTGATAGAGCTGCTTGTTCTATTCCGGTTCTATGGTCCGCAAATATGAGTCTTGGTGTAAATGTTCTTCTTGAATTATTGGGAAAGATGCGAGCATTGAGTGCCTATGATTTTCAGGTAGAGGAATTTCATCACAATAAAAAACTTGATAAACCGAGTGGAACGGCTGTCATGATTCAGGACAAGCTAGAGAAAACCTTAGGCAGAAAAGTGCCCGAGCCTTTGTCGGGAAGAGGCGGCGGAATATTTGGTATTCACAAGGTTTGGGTCATGGCTGAGGAAGAACTTTTGGTATTTGAACATACCGCCCTGAATCGGCGAATTTTTGCGCGAGGAGCAATAAGTTGTGCCTCCTGGTTGCTAAATCAGAAGGCTGGTTTGTATGGGGTTAGCGATATGTTGGGATTGCGGGAAACGGCAGGAAAATGATTGAGGAACTTCATCGAGCATTACTAGGGATAAGGGTGTTTTCCTCAGAGGGCTCCCTCTTGATGCAGAAGATCGTCGTGGAGTTAAGGACTGAGGCCGAGGTTTTGTCGTCCTCATCAATTTACAGGGTTTCGGGTGAAATCAATCACCCTGATCATGTCCATGAACTTAAGCGCGTGGAAAAATTTGATGGTTTAGCCGCTGTTCTTTTGGCATCTACGACGCAGGAGCCTAAGGCTCTGCTGAACTTTTTGCGGGAAATCGAAGTCAAATACCGCAGTGAAGTTTTACGGAGAAGTGTGAGTCTCAATTTACTGGCATTTGATGACGAGGCCGTCATGACTCCTGAACTCACTTTGCCTCATCCCGAACTTCATCGCCGCCCAGAATTTGTTTTGCTGTCAGCTGAGGTTTGGGGAGACTATTTTCATCCGGTCTTGAGGGAAAACCTCTACACTTTAACGCGAAAGTTTCATGACGAACAATGGGGCAGGTTTTACGCACAAGGGAAAACCCTTCTTGATTTTTGAATTAAGGAGCCTTAAATGTTAGCCCAATGAATCGCTTCTGAAGGAGAATGGAATGAAATTTTTTATTGATACTGCAATGATTGATGAAATTCGAGAGGCGAATAAGCGTGGTCTCGTTGATGGAGTCACGACAAATCCCACCTTGGTCGCAAAGACCGGTAAGCCACACAGCGTGGTTATCAGGGAGATCTGTCAGGAGGTCGATGGATTGGTGTCGGCTGAGGTCCTTTCTCTTGAGGCAAATGAGATGTACAGAGAAGGAGTTGAGCTAGCCAAGATTCATGACAATGTCGTTGTGAAAGTGCCAATGTGCGATGAGGGATTGATCGCAGTTAGACGCTTCGCGGCGGAAGGAATTAAGACAAATGTAACTCTGGTTTTTTCGCCTTTGCAAGCCTTACTTGTGGCTAAGGCGGGGGCAACTTTGGTTTCTCCGTTTGTGGGCAGACTTGACGATGTCAGCCAGGATGGAATGGAGCTTATCGGCCAGATGAGGCAAATCTTTCAGAACTATAGTTTTGATACGCAGATATTAGTAGCTAGTATACGTCATCCTATTCATATTTTTGAATCAGCGATGATCGGTGCTGATATTGTCACAGTGCCTTTCAAGGTTATCCAGCAACTGACGAAACATCCACTTACGGACAAGGGAATTGAGCAGTTTTTGAAGGATGCGAAAGGTATAGCGTAAACGATTGAATATAATGCGGCTGACCCTATCTTTTGTCTTTTGCGTCCTCCTGAGTTGCACTCACGGAGGACTTCGTCTCGATGAGTTGGATCAACCGCTGGCTGATATTGAAAGGGCGGTGCTTGATTCTTTGCCGGTTGGGAAAAGAGAGGTCAGTCTCAATGGCCGCGAGTTTTTTTCAGACTATTTTGTGGTTGTTGAAAAGAAGGCCAGAGCTGCTGGGCGTACGAATGTAAGATATTATGCCCACGTTTATGTCCTTGGGGACCGGCGTCCCTACTCGGTTGAGGGAGTTATTAGAAAGCAGGTTCGTGAATCTTCGACGCTAGGCCCAGAGTATGAAGAGGCGGGAGTCGATGACTATCTGACAGTCGTCTTGGTAAAAAAAATTAAGGCCGCGCTCTCTAAAGGTCGAGTGGATCGTAATGTAATTGACGATTTTCGAGTATTTTAAGATAATTAACTCTCAGTACCTTAATCTTCGTGGTGGCGTCAGCTCGGGATTGTGTAAAGGTGAAAAAAAGAGGATTTCGAAAGAATCAGCCCATTTGGCCAATTTTCCTGATGGTGGCCTTATGCATTCAATTATGGTCCCAAAAGCTTTCCTATATTGATTTTCGTTCGATGCCAAATTCCTCATTGGTGATTGGGCAAGCAAAGATTTCGCCGGCCTGGGCTGCATTTGAAGACAGTCGAAGTACCTGGGTGCAAACAGAAGACAATTTGTCAGTGCCGAAAGAGAAAGGAATACTGATCTCTTCTGGAACAAGAACACTGACGTACGAGCAGTTATCAGTTGAGATCAATAGGCCGCCCCACAGTTCAAAAGAAAAGAAGCCATCGAGATTGCCAAAAGATCCTCAGATCACTCTTCTTAATGGCATTGTTATCAGCCAAAAGGATGTTTTGATCGACTCAGATTCAAGGCCAAGAGTTCAAATTTCGAGCATAGATTTAGATGCTTCGCCGATGCTGAAGATCGCAGAAGGGGGCGGGCGTGGAGATTCATTTCTCACCAGGATGGGTCAAGGATATCTGTCCCCAGCCCCAGCCATTGAAGAAATGTCGGACCTGCAGAAAAAAGCTCAGGAGCTTGTTTCGGGCGAGCTGAAGCGCCGCGAAGAGGAGAGTCAGCGCCCTCGGCTTGTGCCAACAGAATCGGGCGGTGCAATAATAGTTGCCAAATCATCTGACTCAGACAATGGGAACACGTCAAGCTTTTGGATGTCTCCAAGTGAAAGACGTGGGCATGATTTGGCCAAACAACCCCTCAAGCCTGATCCCGGCGAGCCCGTATTGGCTGCGGTAACTCTGTTGACCCCTGATCTTGCGGAGAGAAATCAGAACTTCCTTCTGTCTGGTCGGTTCAATCTTTCTGGTGGGCTTGCTTATGTAGCGGGAGCGATGCGATTTGAATTGGTGCATTACTTGTATGACGTGCCTGTGGCTCAGGGCGTGATATGGGAGGACGAAGCAAAATTTGAAATTGCAGTCAAGGAGCTCAAAGGAGAATTGTCTCTTCGTCTTGTCGATCATGAGGGTCAGATTTTGGGGATTGGAACTCTTCAGCTTCATACTTTGAGTTTACCTCCAACAAATCAGATCAAGATCAGCAATATTAACATTCCTGTTATACCCGCTCCGCTCGGCGCAAAAATTGAGATTGTCTCAGCGTATTCGATTGGAACGGATGCACTGATTCCCTTACCCAAAGCAAAGGTTGAGATTCAGGGACTCAATAGAACTTACAATAGTGATCGGCGTGGACTAGTAGAGGACTCTGATTTTTTGCCTGGGTCTAGTTTTTTGCTTCGTGCTCGCTTGAAGAACTTTTGGGGAAGCCTCATGGTGGGTGCTAGCGGAGGGTCGCAGAGAATCCACTTGTTTCCGGTCAAAATGGTCGATGCGTTGTTGGGCCTGATAGCAAAAAATGAATTTGAGAGAAGAGATTTTCTGGAGAAGGCCATTGTGTGGGGTCGTGTGGTTCGAGACGGACAGCCCGTAGCGGGTGCAGTCGTTGAGTTTGCTGGCGATGCAGAGGTGGCTCCAGTCTATTTCAATTCTATTTATATCCCAGATTCAAATTTAATTGGAACCAGTAGCAATGGTCTTTTTGCATTTGTAGGAATCGATTCTGGAATTCAGTCTGTGCGAGCTCGAATTGGTGGTGTTCCTCACCCAGCCAGGATTATTCTTAGTGAAGGAAAATTTGTTTCAATTGTTGAATTAGAAACGGGAACTCCTGTTTCATCACTCATTAAAGTGACTTCTGCTCCGGAGCGAAAAAATCCAGCCTCGGCAGCTTTTTTGGTGATGGGCACAGAGAATGAACAGAGAGTAGAAAAGGAAACTATTCTGACCTTGCCCAGGAGCAATGACCTCACACTGGTTGAGGCAGATGGTGGAGAGGGAACTGAAATTGTGCGTCTTAACTTGGATGGAAGCAGGGCAGGAATTTCCGTTCCGATGATTCCGTCTCATTGGCTTGCTGATTTGGCTATAAAAAAGCGGATTAACCTAGAGGGAGAAAAAGGGGTTGTTGTCGGGTTCGTAAACAACAAGGACTTCGAAGTGTTTATTGACGACAAGGAACCCTATCTCCCTGAAAATAAGGTGTACTTTGATCGAGATGGACAAATATTGAGAGAAGGCCGGGGTAAGGCTGGAGGGGGCTTTGCCCTGTTCAATCTACCAACTGGGTTTCGATCAGTTGTTATTGTACCGAGTGGTTCGGATAGAGTATTGAGCCGCATTGTTGTGGCTGAACCGGCCGTCACTAACCTTATTCCAGAAATAACTCTCTAATTTTGGCCAACTTTGACGGAATTTGCTTTGGCTTGGGGAACAGAGTTCTCTTGGCCAACTTTTCTTTTGAGTTGGCTGCCAAATCCAGGAGGCAGGTGCAAATTAAAACCTCTCGGCAAAAGTGGATTGGACGCGGATGAGTTTCGAAGATCTAAGTTTAATTCAATGATGGCGTTAACTTCCAGTCCTGTTAGGGAGGCTATTCTTTTGAGACGAAGGGGATTCGCAATTTTTATGACTTCTCTTTCCAACAGATCGTCTTTAACTGCAAACGGAAAAATTTCATTGTGGTATTTTTCAGCGTAGAGCGCGGCCAAAAAGCAGGTATAGAAGTTCGAGGATGCAAACTTGAAACTTCCTCCGTGGTATTTGCGGATTATTGTCGCCAAATCTGAGGATTGTACTTTTCGCCGAGCCTTTAGAACTCCTCCGATGCCATGATTGTATCCTGTTACGGCGAGTGGCCAGCTCTTCAGTGCGTGAAAATAGCTGCGAAGGATTCGAGCTGCGGCGAGAGTCGCTTTGAGGGGAGAATTTCTTTCGTCAATATCACTGGATATGTTGAGGTAGGCTTTCCCTGTGCGAGGCATAATCTGCCAAATACCGCTTGCTCCGACCTTTGACTGGGCCTTGACATTAAAACTGCTCTCCACGAACGGAAGTCGCGTTAAATCGGCGGGAAGCCCCTGAGCAGAAAAAATTTCTTCCATATAAGGAATATAACGCTGACTCCAGCGCAGACCTGAAACAAAAAAATCCATCTGACCAAGTTGTGAGCGAACATTTTGAGCAGCGAAGCGAAATGCTGAAGATCTATTTCCAGGAAGCTCATTGATGGCATCAAACAATGCTTGCTCTGACGGCGAAAGATGTCCAAATGAATTTGTTTTAGAGAGGCGTCGGAGAAGATGAATGATTTGCGCCTTTTCTTGGGACACATATTTTTGAGCACGTTCGCGTCTGAGCCACAATGGACCTTTTCCTTTGGCAACAATTTCTCGCGTATCGATAACCTTAAATACAATCCATGGATATCTCATGTGATGAATGATATGAACATTGGAATCGTAGCGTGTGTAAACATCAAACCAAAATTGCGTGCGCTTAAAGAGACTCTCAGGAATGGTAAATTGAGCATCTACTCTATCTAACGGATCTTTGAGGGCATCAAGACGTTGAAATGGATTTGGATTTATCAGGGGGGAACTATTCTGTGAGCCAGTTTCGGAGAGATTGTGATCGGAAAGGAATTCCAACTCTCTGGGCCAAAGAGTAGAGTCCTTAAGAATCTGCGGATCAATTTCATTGTTCGAGTCGTTCTCCGCGAGACTTTCAGCTATCTCATTTTGAGATGGTAAAGGCGACTCAGATTTATCAAATATCTGCGCCCAACTGTCTTGGAGCCAATCAGCTCCAGTTTCAATTTGGAGGCGAATAAATGAGTTCTCAGGTAGATTTAGAAATAGGACGAAAAGGAGGGACAAGAAACCAATGAAAGAGAGAAAAAAAACTAAATAGGAAGCAATGAGAGTATGAACTTTTGGCCTGATCTTACTTTGGTTTTTGAGTGTAGACGACGACATGAGAGGCATACTGAGCAAGATTGGTGCCAAAAATAAATAAAAAACATCAATAATTTCAATATGTTGTGAATTGATGGTTTTGTAAGGGCCGAATTTTGTTAAACATACAGGCGCATTATTGAGCGCAGAGGCATGAAACGTCGATGAATTTGTATCGGAAAATGATTGAAGAGCTTCCGGATTTTAGTCAGGCTAAGTTTACCGCTGTGGTCAGCGATTTGCACCTTTGCGATGAAGAACCGCTCAATTCGAAATTTCCTCTTTGGAAGAAGTATAAAACACGACAATTTTTCTTTGATGAAGTCTTTCGTGATTTTCTTCAATCTATCGTACATCGTGCAGGAGGAGAACGCGTAGAGCTGGTACTCAACGGAGACATATTCGATTTTGACAGCGTGAACCATTTGCCAGATGAGCCACCCTACCGAATCACTTGGATTGAAGGGCAGCGTGGTCTTCATCCCCAGGCCGAGAAATCAATTTACAAGATTCAAAGGATTCTTGAGCACCATCGAGATTGGGTGTTGGCCCTGAACTGGTTTATCAACGCTGGGAACAGAGTCATTTTTGTGATTGGAAATCATGATCTAGAACTTCATTTTCCTTCAGTACAGGATGTAGTTATTCAAGCTCTTGGGCTAAATCCGAAGGATCAATCCAGTGTGCGTTTTGTGGAATGGTTTTATATTAGCAATGCGGATACCTTAATAGAACATGGCAATCAGTACGACCCTTATTGTTTGGCTCAAGATCCGGTGAATCCATTTATACTTCGATTGAATCGAGTGGAGATCAGAATTCCGTTTGGTAATCTTGCCACTCGCTACATGATTAACGGCATGGGTTTTTTTAACCCTCATGTTGATACGAATTTTATCATGTCCGCTAAAGAATACGTGCATTTCTTTTTTAAGTATGTCGTGCGTGCTCAACCGATGTTGCTTTGGACTTGGCTTTGGGGAGCAACGGTGACCTTATCTCAATCCTTTTGGGATCGTCTCATTCCCTCCATAATTGAACCTCTCACGGTTGAAGACAAAGTCGAACTCATCGCTGCCAAGGCCAACGCTACTTCACGAATGGTGAGAGAATTGCGTGAACTTTTTGCGACTCCGGCTGCGAGTACGCCAACGATCCTGATGCGGGAACTTTGGTTAGATCGAGCATTTTTGATTCTAATTGCCTTTTTTGTAATTTTCCAAATTATCCTTTCTATTAAGACTGTTTACTCCTTATCTTTTTTCTGGATGTTTATTCCTCTATCACTCTTTCTGCCCTTTTTCCTATTCTACTCACGTTCGATTACCTCCGAGGTTATCCAATACAAAGAGCCGAGCGAAAGAATTCTCAGCATGGCCAGTGTTATTACGAAGGCCAACCGTATCGTTTATGGGCACACTCATGTGGTTCGCCATGAAATCGTTGGCAACGTGGAGCACCTCAATTCTGGTACCTGGTCCCCTGCCTTCCTTGATGTGGAATGCGAACAGCCAATAGACCAAAAAACCTTTGTTTGGATATACCCTGGTTCTAAGGGACTCAAAAGGGAGGCCCGTGTCTACCAGTTCAAGGACGGCAAGCCCCATGAAGTATTTGGCACGGCCGGCAGACATCGACACTAAATAATGCTAAGCATTAGACGCGATTAGTTAAGTCAATAAATGCGAGAAAGAGCTGAAGCTAGGATCATTGTATTTGATCTTTTTCAAAATTTTTGACCAAAATGCTGTTTGGCGAGGCTGAGGGCGGTTATACTGGCCCCCATTTGTTATATTGGAACCAACTTAATTGAATAATTGGAGGCGTCCATGTCAGAAGTACTTGTTGTAACGAGCAAAGTAAAAAAATTCATCAAGGAAAATGGTGGTTGCAATACATCTTCGGAGACCATTGAGGTGTTAAGCGATGCCGTTAAGATTTTATGCCAAAAGGGCGTTGATCAGGCAAAAAAAGACGGACGGAAGACCGTCATGGCACGTGATATCAGTGTCGAACATGTTTGATTTTTGGTTTCGAGCCTAGTTTTCTAATTGGTAGGGCCCGATGGTAGAGCAGAGGGCCTATTTTTTTTAATGAGATCTTCGAATTCTCCCCATTCCAGAATTTTTATTCCTAGCTCCTTGGCTTTATCCAGTTTTGAACCCGGTTCAATTCCAGCTAGCACATAGTCTGTTTTTTTGGAGACTGAGGAGCCGCTCCTTCCTCCGAGTTCGGCGATCAAATCTTTAATTTCATCTCTTTCTTTTGGTAAAGTGCCAGTGATTACAATATTGAGGCCCGCCAATGGCTTTGATCCTTGCTCTTGTCCATGGCTTTGGTCGGACAAGACGGTGACCCCATTTTCAACAAGATGTTTGATCTCTTGCACAAAAGATCGGTCTGCCAGTGAATTGGCAATCGAGGCGGCAACTGTAGGTCCAACATCTTCGATTTCAAGGAGCGATTCGTAGTTGGACTTGAGGAAATTATCGAGTGATCCAAAACGATGGGCCAGATTTTTTGCTGTCTGCTCGCCGACAAAGCGAATCCCCAAGGCAAAGATGAATCTGGAAAGTCTTACTTTACGTGAAGCTTCAATATTCTGGATAAGCGTGGAAGCAGATTTTTCTCCCATACGCTCCAAGCCGATGAGAGACTCCTTGTTGAGTTTATAGAGATCAGAAAAACAGGTGACAATTCCTTTGTCGACGAGCTGATCTATCATTTTGTCGCCAAGCTTATCGATATTAACCGCGCGCCGCGAGGCAAAGTGTTTCAAAGACTCCTTTAAAATAGAGTCGCACAGACGGTTGGTGCAGCGACTGATGATTTCACCTTCGGGTTTTTGTACGGGATTTCCGCAGGAGGGACATGCTGCAGGCATGACAAAGGGCTTGCTATCTTTTTGGCGCCCTTCAGGAATCGATTTAACGATTTCTGGGATGACATCACCGGCGCGCTGAATAACGACCGTATCTCCAATGCGAACGTCTTTGCGGTCAATTTCCTGTTGGTTATGTAGAGTAGCATGAGAAACAGTCACGCCTCCAACCCTCACGGGCTTCAATATTGCCACTGGAGTGAGAGCCCCAGTGCGACCGACATTGACGACAATATCAAGCACCTTTGTTTGAGACTGCTCAGGTTTGAACTTGGCGGCAGTTGCCCAGCGAGGACTTCGGGCAATCAGTCCAAGTTCAGATTGCAATTTTAAGGAGTTAACCTTGATGACGACTCCGTCAATTTCAAACGGCAAATAGTGCCTTATTGAATCAATAAATTCGTAGTACTTTAAGGAGGCGCCAATATTTTCAAGGCGAATGGCCAAGGGATGGTGCAAAATATCTTGCCGCTTAGGGGTGAGTTTGAGCCCCTTCTCACGAAATTCAGATAGTCCTCCAGGAAATCTTGAAACCCCCAGAGTTGGCAGACCCCACTCAGCAAACTTGCCTACAATATCCTCCTGGCTTTTGAAATCGACTCCATTGATGGATCCTGTTCCGTAGGCATAGAAACGCAGACTGCGTCCAGCAGTTATTTTAGGGTCAAGTTGACGTACGCTACCAGCAGCGGCATTTCGCGGATTTGCAAATGGCTGAAGACCGTTCTCTTCTTGCCACTGATTTAGTTTTAAAAAATCGGCCTTATGCATGATCAGTTCACCTCTGATCTCAGCGAGGGAAGGGACATGGGGGGAGGGCCTCAGCCGCAAAGGGATTGTTTTGACGGTGAGGATGTTAGCGGTGACGTCCTCGCCAATCAGGCCATCACCTCGAGTCACAGCCGCACGCAAAATTCCGTTCTCATAGACGAGTTCAAGAGCAAGGCCGTCGAGCTTTGGTTCGCAAAAGTACTCGATATCTTTTGCGATTGAGAGCTGGGATTTAATTCGTTCATCAAAAGCGATAATCTCGTCGAGGGAATAAGTGTTCTGAAGGCTGAGCATTGGTTCGGAGTGCGAGCGCTTAATAAATTGCTTTGCAGGTGTCCCGCCGACCCGACGGGTGGGAGAATCCGGAGTCAGCAATTCGGGGTGATCGATCTCTAGCTGCTGAAGTTCACGAAAAAGATTATCGTATTCATAATCAGATATGATTGGTCGATCTAGAACGTAATAGGCATAATCATGCTGTTCGATTTGGTTACGAAGAGAAAGAATTCTTGAGGCGAAATTTTGCTTGAGAGAGTTCATTAATGGAAAATAGAGGGAGAATACTTGGTGGTCAAAGAGGACTCAATCGAAAATTAACGCGTCGCTTCGACCAAGAGGCTGGCACCAATTCAGACAATAAGGTAAATTCCACAGGGAGAGGATTATACAATGATTTCGAGGGAAATCATCGAGTCAGCTGCTCGATTAGCTCGCTTAAAATTGACTGAAACAGAAGTGGTACACTTTAGCGGGCAGCTTGCGGCAGTCATGGAGGCTTTCGCCAAGATCAGCAAGATCAATACAGATGGCATTAAGCCTTTGGTCACGCCAACGGATATGTCTCAACGTTTAAGGGAAGACAGGGTTGAACCTTGGCCCGACGTGGATCAGGCCTTGGCTCAGGCCTCTGAACGAAGTGGAAATCTCTTTAAAGTGCCGCCAGTAATATGAGGAAGAATGGATTTATTTGAGAACGACGCAACTGGGATAGCTGCTCTTGTGAGATCCAAGCGTGTGAGTGCAGTTGAAGTTGCTACGACCTATCTCGCTCGGGCCGAAAGGCTGAACGGTCTGCTCGGAGCTTTTATTCTGCTCAATCAGGAAGTCATAAACGAGGCCCGGAAAATAGATGAAAAGATAGGCAAAGGGATTGATGTCGGACCTCTGGCTGGAGTTCCCATTGCCATCAAAGACTTGTTATGCACAAAGGATATTCGAACCACGGCGGCATCAAAGATCCTCGAAAATTTTGTTCCTCCATACTCCGCCACAGTTGTCGATCGTTTAGAAGCCAAGGGCGCGGTCTTGTTAGGAAAGACGAATCTTGATGAGTTCGCAATGGGGTCCAGCAACGAAACCTCCGCCTATGGGGTTTGCCGAAATCCCTGGAACAGAGAATATGTGCCTGGTGGTTCGAGCGGAGGCTCTGCTGTTGCGGTGGCTTCTCGCATGAGCCCTCTAGCCATAGGGACCGATACGGGAGGGTCCATTCGCCAGCCGGCCAGTTACTGTGGAGTGGTGGGGCTCAAGCCAACTTACGGGCGAGTGAGTCGCTATGGCATCATTGCCTATGCTTCGAGCTTAGATCAGGCAGGACCAATGACTCTCACTGTGCGGGATGCGGCTCTTGCGCTGGAAGTTATTGCAGGAGCGGATTCAAGGGATTCAACCTGCGCACAATTCGAGGTGCCCCGCTTTAGTGAAAAAATATCACGCAACATAAAGGGCCTTAAAATAGGAATTCCACGGCAATTTTTCCAATCAGGATTAAATGGAGAAATTGAGCGTGTTGTTAAAAATGCCGGGGATCTTTTAAAAGAGGCAGGTGCAGAATTGATAGAAGTCGATTTGCCACTCACGGAAGTGGCCGTTGCGACTTATTACCTTCTTGCTACGAGCGAAGCATCGAGCAATCTTTCTCGGTACGATGGAGTGAGATACGGTCGTCGAGCTGATTTTACAAAATCTCCAGCGAAAACTCTTGAGGAATTTTACACGAGGACGAGGAGTGAAGGCTTCGGCGAAGAAGTCAAAAGAAGAATTATACTTGGAACCTATGCTCTCTCGAGCGGATATTACGATGCGTACTTTAAGAAGGCGGGACAGGTGCGACGTCTGATACGTGATGAATTTTTAAATGTCTTTGAGCGATGTGACGTTATTATGGGTCCAGTGACCGCAATTCTTCCCTTTAAAATTGGTGAAAAGGTGAGTGACCCTTTGGCCATGTATCTCAATGATGTTTACACAACTTCGGCAAATTTGGCGGGAATTCCCGGGATGAGCGTTCCGGCTGGCATGACGGAGCAAGGTTTTCCAGTTGGAATTCAACTTCTTGCTCCACACTTTGAGGAACAGCGGCTTTTTAACGTGGCCACTGCAATAGAAGCGGTCGTCGGAATGAAGGGGAGACTTCCTGATGTCATCGGGTGATTGGGAAGCCATCATTGGTTTAGAAATTCATGCTCAACTTTTGACAATGAGTAAGATTTTTTCTCCTGATTCCGCCTCTTTTGGGGGGGGAGATAACCAACATGTTCATCCGGTGTCTTTGGGGATGCCGGGGACTTTACCAGTATTGAACGAGAAGGCGGTGGAACTATCGGTTCTCATTGGTTTGGCTTTGAATTGCAAGATCAACAGGCAATCTGTATTTTCTCGTAAAAATTATTTCTATCCCGATTTACCTAAGGGATATCAAATATCTCAGTTTGATGTTCCTCTCTGTGAAAACGGCCATATTGATTTCTTTGTTGAAGGCGAACCTATGCAGGTAGAAATAACGCGCGCTCATATGGAAGAAGACGCGGGAAAGTCCATTCATCATGGCGATGGGACTCTTCTCAACTATAATCGAGCAGGCGTACCTCTCCTAGAAATTGTTTCTGCCCCAGTCATTCGATCACCAGCGGTTGCAGCTGAATATGTAAGAGCGATTCGCAGGACCTTAAGATATTTAGATGCTTGTGATGGAAACCTAGAGGAGGGATCTCTTCGCTGCGATTGCAACGTGAGCATTCGCCAGAGGGGCAATCAGCAACTGGGAACGAGAGTTGAAATTAAAAATATAAATTCATTTCGTTTCATTGAGAAGGCTATTGAATACGAAATTCAGCGACAGATTGATCTCGTAGAAACTGGTCAGCGGGTTGTACAAGAGACCAGACTTTTTGACTCGGTGAAAAATCGGACCTACTCCATGAGATCAAAAGAGGATGCTCACGATTATCGATATTTTCCTGATCCGGACTTACTACCCTTAGAGATTTCTTCTTCCTGGATTGAAAACCTTGGGCAAAGGCTTCCAGAATTACCATTTCAGAAAGTTCGTCGTCTCCAGAATGATTTTGGTCTGTCCCACATCGATGCCACTCACTTGGCAGATGAAATTGAACTGGCGGATTATTTTGAAGAGGCTGTCAAAGCCTCCTCCAATCCGAAATCGACCTGTAATTGGATTATGGTTGAGCTGTTGAGAGAGCTAAATCTAGGTAAGATTGAAATCAGGAATTCGCCGGTATCCCCCAAGAATTTGGGTTCACTCATTCATTTTATTGATCAAGGAACTATCTCAGGAAAGATTGGCAAACAGGTGTTTGCCGAGATGTGGTCGTCGGGCCGCAGGCCCGACGAGGTAATTGAAGAGAAGGGGTTCGTGCAGGTTTCAGACAACTCGACTTTAGAAAAGATAATCAACGCAATTCTGGCTAAGAACTCCCCTCAGGTAGAACAGTATCGGAGTGGAAAAGAAAAAGTTTTTGGCTTTTTTGTGGGTCAAGTAATGAGAGAAACAAAGGGGCAAGCTAATCCTGATTTGGTGAACAGTCTCCTTCTAAAGAAATTGAGACCACCTTTATGAAAATAGCGGCTTTGGATTTGGGTTCAAATACTTTTCTATTATTGATTGTTGAAATTGAAAAAGGAAAAATCGTGAAGGTCCTTCACGATGAATATCGTGTCACGCGGTTGGGTCAGAATATGGATCATGCGCGCGTTTTTGCACCCGAGGCACTGAAGAGGGCTGAGGAATGTCTCAGGGAGTATTCCTTGAAAATCTCTGAATTTAAGCCAGAGGTGGTGAAAGCTGTAGCGACCAGCGCAGCTCGAGAGGCCAACAACAAGGAAGACTTTATCGCTATTGGGGCTAAGTATGGAATTCCGATCGAAATCATATCGGGGACGGAGGAAGCAAAACTCTCATTTTTTGGAGCAACGAGCGATTTCATTCAAAAGGGGAATTGTCGAGTCATCGATGTAGGGGGTGGTTCAACGGAGTTTATTCTGGGAAGTAAAGGCGGAATTCAAGCAAGCCGTTCTCTCGATATGGGCTGTGTTCGATTGACCGAGAGGTTTATTTCTGGACACCCGGTTTTTGGTCAAGAATTGAGAACATTACGTACATTTGTCCAGAGCCAGCTTGAACACTTGCCTCACGATATCTGCACGGATTCGGGACCCGTTATAGCTGTTTCGGGAACGCCGACGACTCTCGCGTCTGTAATTCTAGGAGAAAAGGAATTCAATGCGAAAAGTATCCACGGGTTTAAATTGAAGTTGGCAATAATGGAAGAGTGGTGTGAGAGAATTATGGCTATGACTCTCACGGAGATTTCATCACTTCCAGGAATGGAGCCACAGCGGGCCGATGTTATTTTGGCTGGTTTATTGATTTTGATTGAATCGTCAAAGATTCTTGACGTTGAAGAACTTATTGTATCGGCAAGGGGCGTCAGATACGGAGTTGCTTTGGAGGTTGCAAAATGAATTTGTGGTTCAACAGTATTCTGTTCATTTGTCTCACGATTTCTCCACTCTTGGCAGTTGGCGAAGGTACGACTTTTGACCGACGTATGATTCAACTAGGCAATGTCAAAATGGTGGTCGAGGTGGCAGATACGGATGAACGAAGATCTGAGGGGCTCATGCATCGTAGGTCTTTGGCAAAAAATGAGGGCATGATGTTCCTTTTTAGCAAGGAACAAGTCCTTTCGTTTTGGATGAAAAACACGTTTATTCCTCTTTCAATAGCTTTTTTTGACAAGAATAGGACTCTGATCGAGATTGTTGACATGGAGCCGTCGAAATCGGTTTTAGAGCGAGAGATCCCGCAATATCGAAGTAGCAGACCAGCTCTTTATGCATTGGAGGCAAATAAAGGATGGTTCAGAGAAAACAAGGTGTCCGTTGGTGCAACATGGAACTGGACAGATGAGAACGAATCGAAAAGTAGGACAAAGGTCCGGTCTAAATAATCGGGTGACAAAGGGCGGGCCAACGAGAATTATTATTTTCCCTCATAGTCTAAATATGATCTAATGTTTACAGTATTTTAGCGGTTTGTCGTCAAATTGAGGTTAGGCAGCAATGAATAAACTCTTAAGTGTCCTCCTACCAATTATTTTTTGTTTTGGCGTCTCGTCTTGCACTTCGGGAAGTGTTGAAAAGGATAAGGCGACTGAATCCTCAGCTGAATCGGATGCTGTGGTGGGTGAAGGCGGGGAGGATTCCGAAGGTTTGATTGAAGGGGAGACTGCAGAGGGCGAGGGTCTCTCTGTTGAGAGTGGTTCAGAAGGGAGCGAGGGGGCCAATGGGAATTCTGAATTTTCAGATTCTACGGATGTGGGCGAGAAATTGGCTGATGATGAGGGGATGGCTGATGATGGGTTTTCTGAAGATGGCATAGCCAAAGAAACAGGTGAATCTTCAGATAGTGCGATGAGCACGAGTCCTGAATCTGGATCGAGTGAAGACATCAGTCCAACTCCTGAGCCAGGAATGATTTCTGAAACTGGGGACACTGGAGCGACGACTGGAACAGCAATTGAAGAAGGGAGTATGCCCAGTGAGTCTTCGATTTCTTCTGTTGAAAGTGAGGGAGAGGCGCCTGCCCCTAAGCCACTTGTTTCCTTAAAGAAGATTGCAAACACCCCCTATAAAAAGAATGGAATTCTTGTGAATGCGGTCTACTTGGCTAGACCGGGGGACACGCTTGTAGGGATCAGTAAGAAGATTTATGGATCGAATAGGAAATCAGATCTTTTAAAGGCTAATCCGAATCTCAAACGAAGAGTAAAGACTGGGGATAAAGTTTATTACAATTCACCGCGTCGCTCCACCGATGAGTCTCAGCTTCTCGTTTACTATGAGGACAATGGCGTTTCTCCCAGTATGTATGCGGCCCAGGAAGGGGATAATCTGAAGATTGTTTCCAAGAAATTATTGGGTCACGCTGATAGTTGGAAAGAGATTTGGTCAACCAACTTAGATGTTGAGTCAAAAGGTGATCTGGTTGCAGGAACTCAACTTCGCTATTGGGGTACTGACGTAGCAGTAGAAGCACCCATTCCACAGCAGGCAGAAAGCGGAGAAGGTGGCGCTCAGCCCCCAAATGGAGGACTTGCTTCAGGTACTGACGGGGGAGTTCCACCTCCGCCTCCATCTGATTTCGGAAATCCCCCTGACATGGCCGCAAATAATCCGCAGAATCCCCCTGGGGATTTTGAACCTGGGGCGCCCCCAGATGCAGCGAGTGCGGGAGGGATTGAGCCACCACCACCACCACCTCCTCCTCCTCCACCCCCATCTGCGCCGGGTGAGGACGGAATGCAGGCTAAGGCTGAGGAAGGAGGAGGACTCAACGACTTGATGAATGGTGATCCAGATCAAACGATGGCTCTCGGTGTTGGTGCTCTTCTCTTGTTTGCTTCTGTAGCTCTGTTTGTGATGGTCAGAAAAAAGAAGAGACGTCAGTCTCTTGACTTTAACACATCGACCCAAACCCAAATTGAGTGAGCGCGAAGCTTGGGGCTAGGCGACACGCCTAAAAATGTTGTCTAGGACGTCTCTGCGAGTTTCACGCTTACTCTCGACAAAGTACATCAGATCGTCAACGATCTGTATGTCACGGTTGTTTGTTGGATGAAATCGTACCCCGAATCCCAAAGTATTTTTCCACACAACTGTCGCTGTAATATTTCGTCTTCTGCCACTGACGACAAAAGTGAGATTTACCTTATCCTCAGCCCCAAGTCCTAGAACGCCAGTTTCTAGAAATGCGCCAGTCAAACTAATATTTCGCAGCTTACCCTTATCGGATTGTCGGGCATAGCTTCGTCGGAATTCCACATCCATGACTAACGGAAGCCGCGGAGCGGGTAAATCAGAATTGTAAGTCTCCATGTTAAAAACCCTCCCTCGATATAAATTATCGGTATTAGCCAAAAAAAATAAAGAGAAGGACGAAACATTTTCTTCGAACTGACTAAACCTTTGTCAAAAAACTGGTGATATGGTGGCCCGAATTGAAACGTCTCCGGCCGCTGAATTCATGGGGGCAATTTCACCGCAATTTGCCCATTTGTCATAAAGGGAGACCTGTTGGCAACGCAGCACGACGTTTATTTTGATGATTGACAGAGGCTCTGGCGCAGCCATAATTAATGCCAGCCGTGAGTAAGGGTTTTCGTTGGCCTAATAGTAACATTAATGAGCAAGTGTGTTTTAATTGTAGGGTCTTTTCGCTAGCCACTCAGGCTATTTTATTTCTCGGATAAAAATTCAAATAAAAATGAAGTGAAATCACTCTAAGAATACGAAGTTTATCAAGCGACCTGGGAAGAGATGTCATCTCTCTGTTTTATCATGAAAGGGACCGCCTAGAGGTAGGTGGGAAGTGTGAATAAGTAATGTCAGAGGAAAAAGAGCCTACAGCTCCAGTTGGAGCGGTCGAGTCGGAGCCAAGAGCAGAAAATCGCGTGGAAGATAATCGGTTAGAAGAAAATCGTGGGGATCGAGATCGCGATAGACACCACAAGAAGAGGGATTTTCGGCCCAACAATCTTCATAAGAAGGGTCGACCGTCTCACCAGCAACAGAAGCGCCATCAATATGGGGGAGCTCCAAACAACGGCAAACGTCAGATGCCGATGCGCGAGGAAGATGAAATTGAAGTCATAGACGAGAATGTCGATTTGTCAGATATCAATTTGAGTGAGGATGAGCGGGGTGATCTCAGCTCAAAAAATCTCAAATCAAAAGATATTCGTGATCTCACCGCTCTGGCAATAAAGCTTAAAATTGAAAATGCGGCCGGAATGCGTCGGCAAGATATGGTTTTTTGGATATTGAAGAGAGCAGCCCAGCTTGGAGATATCTACGGTGATGGAGTTTTGGAGATATTGCCTGATGGCTATGGTTTTTTGCGCTCTCCCGATTATAATTATCTTCCAGGACCTGATGATATCTATGTCAGTCCCTCTCAAATTCGCCGTTTTGGATTGCGCACGGGCGACACGATAACTGGTACGGTACGACCGCCCAAAGATGGGGAGCGATATTTTGCCCTGTTGAAGGTTGATGCTCTGAATTTTGAGCCACCAGAAAAGGCGAAGAATAAAATCCTATTTGACAATTTAACCCCACTTTATCCGCAAGAGCGATTGTTATTAGAACACCAGCCCAACGAATATACCACCCGGGTGGTCGATTTGATGGCACCTTTGGGAAAAGGTCAGCGGGCTTTGATTGTTGCTCCTCCGCGCACAGGAAAAACAGTTTTGCTTCAGAACATTGCTAACGCAATTTCCAGCAATCACCCTGAGGTGAAGCTTATCGTTTTGCTGATCGATGAGCGGCCTGAAGAGGTGACCGATATGTCTCGCACGGTAAAAGGGGAGGTTGTGAGTTCAACCTTTGATGAACCACCAACAAGACACGTACAAGTCGCTGAGATGGTTATAGAAAAGGCGAAGCGTCTTGTTGAACACAAGCATGATGTGGTCATTTTGTTGGATTCAATCACGCGCCTGGCTCGTGCCTACAATACGGTGGTGCCGCCCTCGGGAAAAATCTTGTCTGGCGGGGTGGATTCCAATGCGCTGCATAAGCCAAAGCGATTTTTTGGTGCTGCTCGTAATATTGAGGAGGGCGGAAGTCTAACGATTATAGCTACCGCACTGATTGATACGGGATCGCGAATGGACGAAGTCATTTTTGAAGAATTTAAAGGAACCGGTAATTCTGAAATTCACTTAGACAGAAAACTCATGGAAAAGAGAATCTTTCCGTGTATGGACATTAATAAGTCGGGAACTCGTAAAGAGGACCTTCTAATTGAAAAGGGTGAGCTGAATAGATTGTGGATTTTACGCAAGGTATTGGCCCCTATGAATGTTGTGGATAGCATGGAGTTTTTGTTGGATAAGTTGAAAGATTGCAAGGGCAATAAAGACTTTTTGTCAGGGATGAGTGGCTGATAACTATTTGAAAATAAAAGAAAAAGTAGTATTGATTGGGATTGATCGGAATGATCACAAAGAATTGACGCGCATAGCAAAATATGTGGACAACTCTGTGGATGTTTCGCTCAGGAAAGATGATAATTTTTACAGAGAACTACCTTGATAACATGCCTAAAAAATATAAGTAAAGATAAACATCCAAAAAAGAATTGATTAGGAAGCGGAGCGAAAAATGTTTTCAAAGCTCGAAGAGGTGGAGAGTCGTTTCGAGCGAATTCAACAAGAGTTGCAAGAGCCCGGAATTGCAAATGATCAGGACAAGTACAGAAATTTAATGAAGGAACTATCGAGCCTTCAGGATGTGGTTCGTACTTTTCGGGAATACAAAAGAACCTTAGCTGAAATTGCTGGTAACAAAGAAATATTGGAACACGACAAGGACGAAGAACTCAGAAATCTCGCTAAGGAGGAATTGGCGGATTTGGTCCAAGTCCAAGATCAGTTGCAGAGGGATCTACAGGTTCTATTATTGCCAAAGGATCCAGCTGACGAGAAGGATGTCATATTAGAGATCCGTGCGGGTGCAGGTGGAGACGAGGCGAGTCTTTTTGCCGCTGAATTGTTTGCGGCCTATTCTCATTACTCGAGCAAACGAGGATGGAAAGTCAATTTGATCAGTGCATCTCCTGGCAACTTAGGTGGGTACAGAGAGATTATTGCTTCTATAGCTGGCGATCGTGTTTACTCAAACTTAAAGTTTGAGAGTGGTGTTCATCGAGTTCAGAGGGTTCCAAAGACTGAGTCTCAGGGAAGAATTCACACGTCAACTGTCACTGTGGCCATTTTGCCTGAGGCAGATGAAGTGAGCGTAAAGATTGACCCCAACGACTTGCGTATAGATGTGTTTCGTTCGAGCGGACACGGGGGCCAGTCTGTTAATACGACGGAGTCAGCTGTTCGAGTGACTCATATTCCGAGCGGTTTGGTGGTGAGTTGTCAGGATGGCAAGTCACAACTTTCAAACAAGGAACAAGCACTCAAGGTATTGTATTCTCGGTTGTTGGCTCTAGAGGAAGAAAAAGCAAGAAAGGAAGCTTCCACAGCCAGATTGGCTCAAATGGGAACTGGAGATCGAAGCGAAAGAATAAGAACCTACAATTTTCCCCAGTCGAGAATAACGGACCATCGAGTTGGATTAACTATTCATCAGTTGAATGAGGTATTGGCGGGAGACATGGAGCCAATCATTGATCCTCTCAAGGCTCATTTTCAGGCCGAACTGCTGAAACAACAGGGTCTGAAATAGGACGACAGCTGAAAATGACTATTGATGGGATAATCAGGCTTGGTACTCAGAAATTAACGGATGCTCTGATAGAAAACGCGCGGCTGGAAGCGGAGTGGCTTCTGGCTGAAAAGTTGAAGTGGCGTCGAGAAGATCTCATCATCAAAGGGTCCTTGGGAATTACAGAGGACCAAGAAAATCAATTTTTTGCTTGGATAGAAAGAAGGGCCGCAGGCGAACCATTTGCCTACATTCTTGGTTACCGGGACTTCTATCGGTCCCGCTTCTTTGTTGGACCAGGTGTCTTAATTCCCCGCCCTGAGACTGAGATGCTTGTTGAATTTGGTGAAAAGTGGCTGAAGTCTCTTAAACCTGAAAGGAAAGGAAATTTCAAATTCATCGATTTTGGCTGTGGAACAGGATGTATCGGACTATCACTGCTGAGACAATGTGGCGGGAATTTATTAGCGATAGATATTTCTGCTCAAGCCTTAACTTATGCTATTAAAAACGCTCAGACTTTGGGCCTTATGGACCAAACAACTTTCATTGAATCAAGTGTGCAGGATTTCGAGAAAAAAATGGGATCTGCCTTGTCTGACTGGAACAAGGTCGATTTAGTCTTGGCAAATCCTCCCTACATTGGGCTTGAGGATCCAGAAATCAGTCCACAGGTGAAGAAATTTGAACCTCATTTGGCTCTGTATGGAGGCCAAACTGGATTGGAGCAATTTTCAGAATGGGTTCCAATAATAGCAAGAAGCCTGGCTAAAGGTGGGGCTTTGGTCGTCGAACACGGAGCAAAACAGTCGGAGCAAGTTGTCAAAATTATTCTGCAGAAAGGTCAATTTGAACGCGTTGAATCCTATCATGACCTGGCGGGATGGGATAGAATGGTGTTCGCGATAAAGAAATAGATGTCAAAGGGAGAAGGTTACACGAATGGATAAAATGGTCGTAGCAAAGAGCGGTCCTCTCTGTGGAACCGTAGCGACAAGCGGGTCCAAGAATTCAGCTTTGCCTATCCTCTTTTCTTCGCTATTGGCAGAGGGTGAGCATTTTTTTGAAAATGTGCCAAATCTTGTGGATATCGAATCGACGGCAATGCTTTTGAATTCCCTAGGGGCCCGTTTTAGTCGTGAAGGAAATACAGTCAAAATTCAAACGCAACGGGCAGATAGTTTTGAGGCTCACTACGATATTGTTCGCAAGATGCGGGCAAGTATTTTGTGTTTAGGACCGCTTCTTGCTCGCTACGGACACGCAGTTGTAAGTCTGCCAGGCGGTTGTGCAATTGGCTCTCGTCCCATTAATTTCCATTTGGATGGCTTGAGAGAATTGGGCGCCGATTTGAAGATCGAGAAGGGTTATGTCATTGGGGAATGTTCTCGGTTGCGCGGAGCGAGGATTTTATTTGATTCCCCAACCGTGGGGGGCACTGAAAATCTCATGATGGCTGCCGTGCTTGCCGAAGGGACCACCCTTATTGAAAATGCCGCGAAGGAACCAGAAATTATCGACCTCGCCAATTACCTAAATGCGATGGGAGCTCGGGTTACGGGTGCGGGCACAAGTATTATAAAAATTGAAGGAGTTAATTCGTTAAAACCGGCTACTCACCGAATTATTCCTGATCGAATTGAAGCAGGAACTTTGTTGATTGCAGGAGCGATAACGGGTGGAGAGGTAACTGTTACGGATTGTGTGGTTGATCATCTTGAAGCCCTCTTGTTGAAGATGGAGGAGAGTGGATTAAAGATATCTCGAGGAAAAAATGAAATCACTGTCCATCGAAATAATGGATTTCATGGAGTCGATATCACAACGGCACCTTTTCCGGCTTTTGCAACAGATTTGCAGGCCCAGTTCATGGCTTTGATGACTCAGGCGGAGGGAACCAGCCTCATATCTGAAACGGTGTTTGAGAATAGATTTATGCATGTTCAGGAGTTGGTGCGACTGGGTGCTGATATAACACCAAAGTCTCGAGTGGCGGTCGTCCGGGGAACTCCCGGGCGTCTCGAGGGAGCACCGGTGATGGCGACAGACTTGCGGGCCAGTGCAAGTCTGGTACTCGTCGGTCTCGTCGCCAGTGGAGTGACTAAAATCAGTCGTATCTACCACTTGGATCGTGGGTATGAAAGACTTGAGGAGAAGTTGTCGAACTTAGGGGCCATTATAAAACGCGAGAAATAGAAATGGGTTTTCAAGAATTCACGGAAGAATCATTGAATGTCAGATCGTCCAAAAAAATGGATTATTAAAGATACCGACGGGCGAATCCATGGGCCATTTGGCACTGAGAAAGTGCTTTATAAAATTGGCCGGGGGGAACTGTGCGGCGATGAGTCCATTGCGACATTTCCTGGCGGGAGTTGGTTTGCCATCTCTCAAGAGCCTCAATTCTATGATCGCTTAATGGAGGCCTTGGAGGGTGAGGATTCTTCCCTTGCCTATGATGAAAATTATGATTCCTTGACTCCCCTGGGAGGGAAGAGTGGAAGAAAATCTCACTCCTCTGCAGCAAGCGGATCAGAAAGCCAATTGACTTCATCCGCAGAGAGTGCCACGGAAAAGAAAGCGCAGGATCCTGTTCGAGGGAGTGTAAAGAGAGAGATCGAGACAAGTGATCCAACAGAAGATGACAAGAACCATAAGTTAGAAAATGACAATCTCAATCCTCAAGAGCGATCAAAAAATAAAAAAAGAGAACGTCGCAGTTCTAAAAGACAAGAGGACGGTAGCGGTGTCATCGAGCTGGCTGATCTCGGAAAATTGATAAAGAAGGAGAAATTCAGACAACTTAGACTCCCGATGATGATTGGGATCATTGTGATTGCATTGGGTGTAATTTCTCAACTTGAAAGGGAAAAAAAAGGGGAACGTGTTCATTTGCTTCACTTGCATCAAGGAACGAAGCCTTTGTCTAAGGTTCAACTTGCTGAACGGACGCGTCGCGCTCAGGAGATGTATACAGCTGGAAATTATTTTAGTCTTCTGAATGCACAAAATGAGCTTATCCAAGTCATAGAGGGCGATCATCAAAATGCCAGCATGATAGCCTTACTTTGTCTGACCTACTTTGAATTGTGGCCATACGCTTATCAAGACTCAAGTGATTTGAAAGCAATCAGTATTGCCAATCAACGAGTGAGTGGGATTGATCCTGCGGGCCAAAACACGGCGACCTGCCAAGTGGTGGATCTTTTGGTTCGGAGTAGGTATCCAGAAGCAAAGAGTTTGACGGAGGCGATTCTCGAGACTTACAGCGCCTCTGCTCAACCACCCACTCCGTTTTATTATTTAAAGGCCTACTTGTTATCCGGGGGGCGGGAGCTTCAAACCGCAATAGGATATTTAAATTCAGCACAGCAACTTTCTCCTAGATGGCTCGCTCCATATATTTTGGAGGCGGAGTTTCGGACAAAATCAGGGAACTCTAGTGAAGCAGCAAAGATCTATCGTAAGGTGTTGAGTCAAAATCCCCATCATAAGATCGCAAAGATTGAATTGGGCTTGCTTGAAATCAAGGACTTGAATCATTCAGAAAAGGGATTTGAGTTGATAAAGGAAGCCTTGGCGACAAATGATTTGGTTCCAACTGCCACATTCTCGCGGGCTTATTTTGGTCTGGCTGAAGTGGCTTTGGCTCGCAAAGACAATACGCTGGCTTTGGAATACGCCCAAAAATCATATTCTTATAATTCCAGCAATGCCATGGCCAAAAATGTGATCGTTGTTTTAGGTGGCAAAGAGAGGCTAGCAAGCACTTCGGTAAGCAGCCAGCAAATGGTTTTTCAAGGTGATCAGTTTGTGCGTGAAGGTGATTACAATGCTGCTCAGGCGCATTATAAAACGGCTTTTGAGCTCGATAAGACAAACGCTCTGGCTGCTTACAAAGCTGGACAAAGTCTGTGGCAATTGAGTTTCAGTCGTGAGGCGATTGATTGGCTTAATAAGGCCATAAAAGCGGACCAAAAACTTATTGATGCCTACGTGCTTTTAGCGGATTACTTCACTCAACGTTATGATTTTCTATCTGCGGCCAGAGTTTTGGCGCAGGCGCAACGAGTGGCACCCAGGAGTCATGAAGTTTTTCGAGGCTATGCTTTGGTAGAGCTGCGACGTGGAAATGCCAAGGGAGCAATAGGCTACGGGAATAAGGCTCTCTCTCTTTACGAGACAGATGTTGAAACCAATATTTTATTGGCTCAAGCTTATTTTGCTGATAATGATCCGAATCAGGCCTATAAATATGCATCTAAATCCATAGAATTAGATATCAATAGTCGGCAGGGGCAAATTGAATATTCTCGAGCGCTTGCTGGGATCAAGGGCATTGAGATGGGATTAGATTATCTTCTTAAGCTCGTCAACAGCTACCCACTTGTAACGGAATACCGAATGGCTTTAGGTGAAATGCTACTGAGCGACGAAAGATTCCCTGAAGCGATTGAGATATTTCGGCAGGTAACCGAAATTGAGGAAAAACCAAAAAAGGCTTTCTTGCTCTTAGGCAAAGCACAGCGACTGCATGGTCAGACTCAGGCGGCCTTGGAGTCTCTTCTGAAATCAGCCGTTCTAGATCCGGCTGACACGGAACCTCTCTTTGAGGCCGGGCTGCTTTACTTGGAGATTGGCAAGCCTACGGAGGCAAAAACACAATTTCAAAGGGTTTTGCGAATCAACGCGAGTCATCCGAGCGCTCATTATCATTTGGGAAGAGCAGCGATTCAAATGAGTGATCCAAAAGAGGCCTTGGCTCAAGCCGAAGAGGAGAAAAAAATTAATCCAAACCTCGCAGACGCCTACATTCTGGCCGCCGACGCTCACTATCGAATGAATCAACACAGTCTTTGCGCACGAGAGTACACGACAGCCATCAAGCTGCGTCCTCAAGGGGCAGAAGCCTATGTGAAACTGGCCCGCTGTTATCGACTGATGGGCAGTTTTGATATGGCCGAAAGCATGTTAAAGGCAGCCTCTAAATATGATTCTGCATTGCCTGATATCTATCGAGAGCTAGGTGAGGTTTATCTTGGAAAGGGAAATTTGGTTCTTGCGGCTGAGACTTTTAATCAATACTTCCAGCTCAGTCCGGGAGCACAGGATCGCGTGTTGATTGAAAAGCGGATCGAAGATGCGGCACGCGGAGCGAATCGTTAGAGACAAGTTATCGCTAAATAGGAGGGGCCCATGGCTCAGCTGGTAGAGGCATTTCAGGAAAAATTCAAGAAGACATCAAGCAGTTTTGGATTGGGGTTGGTTCGCCTGATATCTGGCACAATTCTGGGTCTAGCCTTTGCGTTGATAGGCGATGAAGCCATTAAATATGGCATTTTTTCCTTTCTATTTGTTATGGTATCAATTACAGCCGCATTTCTCAGGTTATCCAAATCCTGGCGGCTATCGAGCGTTTTGGTCTTTGACCTTTTTTGCGTCCTTCTCGGAATGCTCCTCAGGCTTTATATCTTGGTGGCTCCCGGGCAGTAGCAAAGACATAAGATCAAATTGAGCAAATGATACTTATACTTTGGACTTTCCCGTGATTCTATTTTTTTCTTGTTCGCCTCGAGATTTAGTCGCCAATTTAACTCGAATTAATGTACGAATGTTTTGAATTTTGGAAAATTTGACATTCAATTCCTCCAGGCGATCTAAAATTGCTAGAGATTCATGGTATGAACCTAGGTAGGCTAATATATGGGCCATTTCAGTCAGGCTTACAGTATTCTGAGAATCGATAGCTAAAGCCAGTTCAATCACGTGATAAGCATCTATGTACAGTTCGAGCCGCCGCAGAAGCTGACCCTTCTTGTTCAAAAAGAATATGTTACCAGGGTATTTGGTAGAAGCATCAATTGTAGTTTCAAGTGCTTTCTGAGGACTGTTCACCTGTTGGATCTGTATCAAATTCAAAAGATTGCGGTCGGTAGGTCCCTCAATCTCTATGGCCTTCTGTGCGTGGCTCTCCGCCAATTCAGGTTGACTTGCTTGCAGGTAAAGCTGGGCGATTTTCGTATGAGCCTGGACATTCCATGGTTGGACATCCAAGAGTCTCTCCAGCACTGCGATGGCGCTCTTCGCTTCTCCTTGATCGGACAGCTGTCGAGCCCTTTTGAGTGACCACCGCGCCTGATGTTCGTGATTTTGAAATCGGGGTTCCCTTAGGGATTGGCTTGAGGCGAGTGCCACTCGACAACTCCCTCTTTCTCTGGGTGGAGAGCTGTCCCAGTTCGGTTGACCATGGACATAGCCACCAGAGACTAAAAAAACGAAAATAATCAAAGAAATATTTACATGTACAAATTCACCTTTGTGGTAATCAGATCCTCTACATGAAGTCTGGAAGGTTGAAAATTGATAGCATGAAATTAACATGCCAAGTTGGTGGCTTGGGTTGGGTCGCGAAGATAAAAGAATTATTTTACCCTAAGTTCTCATCAGGCATTTTGAAACCGCTTGACTCCAAAACGTCTTATGGAGTCAAGATGGAGAAAAAGCCGCCGGGAATTTGCAGTCGAAAAGAATGAGGAATGTATCTATGATCGATATCAAGGCTCTCGAGAAAAGCGAACAAGTGGATGGGTTGGGAAGGTCTTATTCCGAGGCCTACCGTGAATCCTTAAAGAACCGCGGCGAAGACGGCTCTCTTGTGGATCAACTACTCAGTTTGAATAGCGAACGAAAGGCACTTGTTACTCAAGCTGAACAGGCCCGAGCCGAACAAAATCGGGTTGGCCTTGAAATCGCAAAGAGAAAGAGAGCCGGAGAGAATGCCGACGTACTATTGTCTGAAATGCAGAAACTGAGTTCACAGATCAAAGAAATGACTGAGTTGTCAGTCTCCAAAGAAGCGGAGCTAAATGAGAAGCTCTCGCGGCTGCCAAATATTTGTCATCACTCCGTGCCAATCGGTAAGGGTGAGGAGAATAATCTTGAAATTCGCCTCGTTGGTGAAATTCCCAAATTTGCGTTTAAGGCAAAAGACCATATTGAACTTGGCGAAGCCCTGGGTATTATTGATTTTGAGCGTGGCGGAAAAGTAACAGGTGCGAGATTTACCTTTCTGCGTTCGGCAGCCTCGGCCCTTGAAAGAGCACTCATTCAGTTTATGATGAATGTTCACACGCTTGAGCACGGCTACGAAGAGATGATTCCCCCTTTTATTGTGAATAGCCAAAGCCTGTTTGGCACTGGGCAGTTTCCAAAGTTTCGAGAGGACGTCTTTCATTTGGAGAACACGGACTACTATCTCGTACCCACAGCGGAGGTTCCCGTAACTAACTATTTTGCGGGTGAAGTTTTGGAAGAATCCCAGTTGCCTCTTCGCTTCTGTGCTTACAGCCCCTGTTTTCGGTCAGAGGCCGGTTCCTACGGTAAGGACACGAAAGGACTGATTCGACAGCATCAATTTAATAAGGTTGAACTGGTCACTTTCTCTCATCCCGACAAGTCTTATGAAATGCATGAGGCTCTTACATCGCATGCAGAACGCATACTCCAGAAACTGGAGCTTACGTACAGGCTTGTCTCTCTTTGTTCCGGTGACATTGGTTTTGGTGCGGCAAAGTGCTACGACCTCGAAGTCTGGTTGCCGGGGCAGGAGAAATTTCGGGAAATTAGTTCCTGTTCTAACTTCGAAGACTTTCAGTCCAGGCGGGCTGATATTCGTTTTCGCCCTGCAGGAGCCAAAGCCAAGCCCAGATTTGTTCATACCCTCAATGGTTCTGGTTTGGCAGTTGGCCGGACCTTGATAGCCATCATCGAGAACTACCAGCAGGAAGATGGTTCTATCCTCATTCCAAAGGTCCTTCAGCCCTATATGGGGGGGAGAGAAGTTATAGGTTCGGCGGCTAGGAGCTAACTTTGGTACGGTATCGGGTAAGGCATCAGGTACGGCATCAGGTGCGGCAGCAATTTTTGTGGCTTCAGACGCAACGCGCCTTTAAATCGAGAACATTCCGCCCAGGGAACAGAAATCAATTGCCAGGCTGGACTTCACTTCGTAACTTGCCCGACGGGATTTCTGCTTCTGTTGTCGCGCCAAAGTTGAAAACTCAACTGCTGCATGTTAAGTAGTCTGACCGAATTCGTACAGTTTCAGGTTGAGGAGAGGTGGCTGAGCGGTTGAAAGCACCGGTCTTGAAAACCGGCAGACCTTTGCGGGTCTCGTGAGTTCGAATCTCACCCTCTCCGCCACTTCGAACCAATTAAGCATCTGAAATCAAAAATGAAAATTTAAAGTCGCAAGACCGAGAGCAGATGTTCTTGTCAGACTTGGTTCTACGGTTCTGGTTCTACGGTTCTCCGGTAAAAGGCTCCAAGTCACTAAACATTCAAATCACTAAGCATTCAAATCTCCCATGTGTTCTCTTCTCGCGGTAATGTTAAACGCAGCAAGCTGCCATAAAATTAAAATGAGAAGGATGGCCGTTTTTGAAAGGGCAATATCTTTCGATTCAAAAAGAACCTGTCCTGTTGCCTGGTTAGTTTCAACACGAGGCTTGTCCAGAAGATTGAATTGTATCCCGATTGACACTGTACCGGTCTTGCCGTTAATGGCTTCATTTTCTGTTGCTCGATGAATGTTCAGGGAAAAAATTGAAAAGAACAAAAGGAAAACCAACAAACTGAGCGTTGAGATATAGGCAGTTCGCGAAGCCTTTCCAGTAATGTATTGTTCCCGTTCATCACGTTCTTTCAAGTTAGCTAAACGCTTTAAAGTTTTTTCTCGTGCTTCCGGCAATGCGACCAAGAGAACGAGAAATAGGATCAATACTGCGAACCACAACATCAAATTCCATGAGAGCAGCTCCCATATTGCTTTTGTTAGGAAGGGGGCATCTTTTAGAATTTCTTTCTCTGGACTAATGGTTCCCCAGGCCATGCATATGAAAACAAAAGGCAGGGTATAGACGAGATAGTTTTGGATATGATGAACGACTTTATTCATGGCGAGGTCCTTTCTCAAAAAATAGTTTTTCAATTCCAACTTTAAAAAATTTAGCTAAGCGAAAGGCAAGCTCCAGAGAGGGATTATAGCTTCCCTTCTCTAAGGCGATGATGGTTGCTCTTGTTACATCGACGGACTCGGCCAAATCTTGCTGAGTGAGACCCTTCTCAAATCTCAATTCCTGAATTCGGTTGTTAATAACCAGTTTTCCTTCAATGCGTGGCATGTGACCTTTCTCCATCGATTGCAATTGAATGTATAATAGACTGTACATTTAATGATGTCAAATAGACTTTACATTTCAAATAGTGAGTACGAAGGTGGACGCACAACTCAGTCAAATCAATAAGTTAGTTCAGGAAATAAGACTTTATAAAAACCGTTAAAGTTCTTGTAACGATAAATGGGAGGTTTCTATGAAGGATTTAAAGCTATGAAAAGATGTAGTGACATTGGCAGAGTTTAAGAGTCAGGCAGCCGCGCTTCTTGATCGAATCAACACTGCTTCACAGCCGCTATTAATAACCCAAAATGGCAAACCCGCAGGGGTCTTAGAAGAATCCTGGGTAAATGTCGATCTAATGCCAGAAGTGTTGAACATTTTATTCCTTGTGTGTTAGGTTTACTTAACTCATCGATGAGGACAGACCCCTCTGAGAGGTCAGAACGAACCGAAAGTGAGAAGTCGCAGGTCTTAGTAGTTCTGAACGGATAACCCACCCGACAGTGGCAATCAAGATCAGGGTTCTCCCTGAAAGCTGGATGGCACCACCTGCCGTCTTTCAGGTTCCAGCAGTTACAGACAGAAGAGAGTAGTTTATGAAACGCACGTTTGTAGAACGTGCGGGAGACATGATTGGTAAAGAGATTCGTCTGGTCGGATGGGTCTTTCGCTATCGCGCCCTCGCAAAGACAGTATTTATTGTCTTAAGAGACTGCACGGGCTCAATCCAAATTGTGGCGGCTCCGGATCGGGTTGCTAGTCTTGGCATGAAACTAGATGATGTTGTCGACATTCGTGGTCGTGTTCGAGAAGAACCTCGATCAAAATCAGGATTTGAAGTCGATTTACTAGAGGCGACGATTCTCAACCCCTCTGCACATGACCTACCCTTCAACTCCTCTTCAGATATTTCTCAAGTTGGAATTGAGGTAGTGCTCGATCATCGACCCCTTAGTATTCGGACGGAGTCCGTTCAAGAAATCTTTCAGGTTCAGGCGTCGATTCTCGATGGTTTCAGGTCATATTTAAGAAGGAATCGATTCACTGAGATTGTAACCTCAAAAATTGTTGCGAGTGGAACAGAGGGCGGAACTAACCTTTTTCAAATTAAATACTTTGAAAGAACTGCCTATCTTGCTCAAAGTCCACAGTTCTACAAAGAACATGGTGTTGCCGCATTTGAGAGAGTGTTTGAGACGGCACATGTCTACCGAGCTGAACCACACGCGACAAGTCGGCACTTGACGGAATATTACTCGCTCGACTTGGAGATGGGATTCATCAATGACCCGGAGGAACTGATAAGCCTTGAATGCGGTCTCCTTTCAGAAATGTTTGAGGACCTAAATACGAAGTTTGGAGATTCGATAAAAAAGCGATCTGGAGACTTCCTTCCAGACATGACAAAGACTCCAACATGGGAGTTTGCAGAGTGTATGGAGCGTCTCAAGAAGACATTTGGAAGGACAGATCTAGTTGATGACTTAGATCCACAGGGAGAAAGACAGCTCTGTGAAATTGCGCACAAAGAGTATGGCACTCCGAGTGTTTTTGTAATTGGCTTCCCTCTTGCCGCGCGCCCTTTTTACACACACCCCAGAGGAAACAGCGGCGCAGCTCAGAGTTTTGATTTATTGTTTCGAGGGATTGAAATCACCACGGGTGGACAGAGATTGCATACCAGAGCAGCGCTAGAGCAGGCATTGCTGACAAAAGGGGTGGACCCAAAAGCCTTTGAAGGTCATCTTAGAATGTTCGATCTTGGCATGCCTCCTCATGGTGGTCTTGCGATTGGACTCGAACGATTGACAGGTCAGGTGCTTGGACTTGCTAATGTCAGAGAGGCAACGATGTACCCCAGAGACAGAAATCGAGTTGAACCATGAGCGTACCTCCAACAATTGAAACAAAGAGATTGATTCTGAAAGAAGTAAGTCTTGTCGACTACGAAGTCATTGGGCATTTGACTTCGGCGGTGCCTTGGCCATATCCAAAAAATGGCGTGAAGGAGTTTTTAGAAACATTCATTCCTAAAATTAGAGGCTATGTAAAAACGTGTCAATGAAGTTTTCATTGACATCAAAGTAGTTCTTTTAATTTAAAAAAGAATGAAAGCTTGGCGTCCTAAACCCCTTGAATTAGGTTTTGGCGGCGAGTCGGCCAATTGCCTCGCAACGAAAAACATAAGATAGCTAAGCCACTGCCAACCGCGGAGAACTCCATGTCTATTGGTCGGAAAAAATATGAATCTCACTGATTGGGAACCAAAATTTGAAACGAAGATTTCAGAGATTGCATCGTCTGATGATCCTGCCCACGATCTGCTTCATTTCAAGAGAGTAGTGTATCTTTCTAAGTACCTTTGTGAGCGTGAAAATGGGGAAGCTGAAGTTGTCGTCCCAGCGGCATGGCTTCATGACCTCGTCATAGTTCCTAAAGATAGTCCGCTTCGCAGCCAAGCCTCTCGGTTGTCTGCCGATAAAGCAATCGAGTTCTTGAGATCAATCGGATATCCTGTGAGGTTTTACGATGAAATTGCTCATGCAATCGAAGGTCACAGCTTTAGCGCGAACATTGAGGTCAAAACCATTGAAGCGAAAATCGTTCAAGATGCCGATCGTCTTGATGGGCTGGGAGCAATAGGCATTGCCCGATGTTTTGCAACAGCGGGTCTTATGAAACGAACCTTCTATAGTTGCCAGGATCCATTTTGTGATGTCAGAACGCCGAATGACTCTCTATTTGCCGTTGATCATTTCTTCAAAAAACTCTTTAAGACGGCCGAGACAATGAAAACCCCATCTGGGATCGAGGAAGGCCGTAAAAGACTTGCAGTGATGAAGGACTATTTGTCGTCGTTGAGGTCAGAGGTTTCGAGTGGACCAATGGAGTGGTTCTACTAAGTTTAAGTGGATTTCTGAAATTACGCAGCCCATTAGGACTCGCGTTCAAGGTATCCGCCCGTGATGATTTAGATTCTGGATCTAAATCATCAGCGAGGTTATAACAGCATGAAGTCAGTTCGCTTTTCTGAATATGTTCATGAAATTTCAGTTCAGCAAAATGCAATTTCTTACAAAACTCTGATGCCAAAAATTGAAGAGGACAGCGCCGGTAAGGATAAACCCTATTCACCTCCCAAACTTCACTTAAAGCCAATGGATATCTATAAATTACTAAGGCCATATGTAGGTATACGATTTATGGATCAACTTAAAGCTGTTGGCCCCCTGGCTGTATATCTAGCGATCTTTCAATGGCTGGTTCTCAATGAATCAGTTCAGAATTCTAGCATGATAGGCGTTGGTCTCTTTGCAGTCATTGTTGGCTTAATGCTTTTTATGGAGGGCCTAAAATTGGGTCTGATGCCATTTGGCGAAATCATTGGAAATGTCCTGCCTCGAAAAGCGGTGCTTCCAATTGTTCTCGGCATTGCATTTTTGCTAGGCGTAGGAGTTACGTTTGCGGAGCCCGCCATTGGCGCACTTCAAGCGGCAGGAAAAATCGTTGATGTTCAGAAGGCACCAATCCTATTTTCCCTATTAACAGATCGCGCTCCAATCACTGTGATTATTGTAGGCATCGGGGTAGGAATTGCTGCGGTATTGGGGACGATGCGATTTATTTATTGCTGGAGTCTAAAGCCGCTCATCTATTATAGTTTAATTCCAACCATGATTCTCACTGGATATCTATTCTTCGATCCGGAAATAAGCAAGATTATTGGTCTTGCGTGGGATTGCGGTGCTGTCACAACCGGTCCCGTGACTGTTCCATTGGTATTAGCTCTTGGGATTGGTGTGGCCTCAGCTGTTGGAACCGGCGGCTCCACTCTTTCAGGTTTTGGAATTGTCACCTTAGCTTCGGTTTTTCCAATCCTGGGAGTTCTACTTTTTGGAACTTATGTGGGACTTACAACATCACCTGATCAAATTATTGCAGCAGCACAGGCCCTCGCGGCAGCACAGGAGGGTGTTACGCCGGGATGGTGGGAAGTCTCACCGGGCGTTGATGTCGTGCTAGGCGTACGCGCGATTGTTCCTCTGGTTCTGTTTCTACTTTTTGTTTTAATGGTTGTTCTTCGTGAGAAACTCCAGCAAGCCGGAATTATTCGTTACGGAATATTTTTAGCAGTGGTTGGCATGTGCATATTTAACGTGGGACTTACTTACGGCCTATCAGAACTTGGTGCGCAGTCTGGTGGTTTTGTTCCAGGATCATTTGCACGAATTGAAGGCATGGTGAATTCCCCTCTATATGGTTATGCTATCGGAGTGACAATCGCATTTTTATTCGCGTTTCTTTTAGGTTTTGGTGCAACCTTGGCCGAGCCCGCACTGAATGCGTTAGGCACAACTGTTGAAACTCTAACCGCAGGTGCATTTAAAAAATCACTTCTGATGTACTCGGTTGCTTTCGGAGTCGCGCTCGGAATTGCAATTGGTGTATTAAAAATTGTTTTTCAAATCCCTCTGACCTACTTGATAATTCCTGGATACGTCATAACTTTGGTACTTACAGTGTTCTCCACCGAAGAATTTACAAACATCGCTTGGGACAGCGCCGGTGTAACTACGGGGCCTGTCACAGTACCTCTAGTTCTTTCCATGGGATTAGGATTTGGAAAGGCCGTTGGAGTTGTTGAAGGCTTTGGAATTTTAGCTTGTGCTTCGTTTTGCCCAATAATGGCAGTTCTAGCATCCGGTATCTACATTCAATACAAAGTAAAAAGGGACAATAAAAAAATCGTGAGCACATCTGTGCAAGTCGCATTTCCAGATCAGGGAGTTGTACTATGAGGAAGATAACTGTTTTAACTGACGTCGCATTGATCACATGTATTGTACAAAGAGGTGCTGCAGACAAAATCGTGAAAGCCGCACAGGAAGCTGGAGCCCAAGGGGCCACCGTTTCGTTTGCGAAGGGAACAGGAATTCGCGAACGCCTTGGTCTTCTGGGTGTTGCCGTTGAAGTTGAAAAGGAAATTATCAATGTGGTTGTATCGACTGACCAGGCTCATCGCATTTTTGAAAAAATGTATCTAGCAGGAAACCTAGATACTCCCGGTCAAGGTTTTATCTATATTACCCCACTAGAAAAGGCGGCGACATATATTCCGCAGGCCGTCCTTGAGAAGTTTGGAGAAAAAAATGTCTGAATTAAAATTAATAACTTGCATTCTTTACCGGGGCGGTGGCGATAAAGTTTTAAAAGCACTGTACAAACGGGGGATCGTCACCACCGGGCACAGGCACGCAAGGGGAAGTGCGATTGGAGATGCAGTCGGTAAGGACGGTTTACCAAAGCAATTTGAAAAGGAAATACTCACAGTCCTGGTCAATAAATCGGAAGCAGAAGAGATTTTTGAGTTTATATTCAACATTGCGGAAATTGATCGCCCCCATGGTGGCTTTTTGTATATGGAAAATCTAGATAAGGCATCGACCTACAAAATACCGGAAGCGCCAGTGGAATTTTAAACACTCACTAAGGTTGAAACTATTCCGACTTAAAAAAACTGCTGAACCCCGAAACTCCAATTCATCGTATCGCTTTTCAAGATCGGTTTGGCGTAGTCCAGGCGTACGATGAATCTATAAAATTTTGGCAGAATAAGTCTCAGGCCCGCTCCGAGGCTTGCGGCTTTGACTTTTGTCATTTCTGAGGCCTCGTCGCCGACCGCTCCAAAATCGACAAATCCAACCCCTTGAATGAAATAGGAAGGCTTCTCAAACATCAGGTATCTGGTCTCTGAGTTACTGACTGCAAAATGACTTCCGGCAAACCGATTGTCAGCAAACCCACGTATTCGATCAAGGCCACCCAGATAATACCAGTACTGAAGAACCTGTGTTGAAGTGACGCCCGCAATCAGCCTTTGTGCAAGCTGCCAGCGCGGCAATATGGATTTGAATAGGTGAAAGCTTAAATCAATCTGGACAAACGGATCTGCGCTGCTATCGAGTGAATTGGCATAGCCAAAGTGGGCGCCGATAGATTGGCCGCTAAGCGCTTGTGGCTCTCCCACGATGTCACCAACCTCAAGTCCAACTTTAGAGATCAGCAGTTCTGTCGAGGGAGGCAGACTGAGATTTGGTCCATTTTTATGGATAACTGAATCTGGCAAGATTTCGGTAGAAAAGCTGTCTTTGTTGTATTCGAGTGAAAATCTGAGAGTGACTTTCGACGAGATATCACGAAAATAATCCGCGTAAACCTTCTCTCTCTCGTGTAAGAATCCTCTTTTAATTTCGGGGTCGCTCTTATCTTGGTCGTACTTTATTCGGATTCGTCTTGTGTTCCAATATTGTAAATCGATGCCTTGAGGCTTGCCAAAGAGTCTGGGGTTTTTGAACCACACAACTCCAGAGCTGGCACCACCAAGATTCTCATATTGTGCACCCGCTTCTAAGAATTCACCCAAAATATTTGGATCGTAGACCCCAATGGTGTACTGCGAGACTCCTCCACCAGAGTTAAGTTTCAAAATTGGAATTGTGGTCCACTTCTCAATGACTGCAATCCTCAATTCGGCTAAGTCATTTCGATTTTGTCTTGTGATGGTGTATTCGACTTTGGAGAATAGTCCGGTGCGCTTCAGGCGATTAATTTTTTCCTGAATCTGATTTTTGCAAAACCATTCTTTGTCACTGAGACCGAGCTCCATCTCAATAAACTTTATACTTGTTTTCTCATTTCCTGAGATTTGGACAGATTCGAAAGCCAGTCGTTCGTCAGGCGAGCACCGTTCACTTTCGGATCCAAAAGAATCAGAGGTGCTTAAGATAAGAATTAATAAAGAACAAAATAAATATGCCTTCATTAAGAAATCACTCATTCTCCATTCTCAATCATCATCTCTCGAACTGCACGGCTCATGTCATAGGTTCGTTCCTTTAAACCCTCAATTACCCCTGCCCTATCCTCAGTACTGCGATTTTGAGAAAGTTTAAATTTTGCGTCTACTTTTTCAATTTTAAATCTAAATGAAATGATCGCTGAAGTCAGAGCGGTCTCATCCAATAAATCATCCGGAAGTTCAAACTCCCAAGGGCTTGGATTCGACTTCTCAAAAAAGCGTGTGAGTTGCCTGAGGATTTCAACTTGTTCCGAAAAAGACTCAACCAACTCTACTTTTCCTTGCAAATGTGCGACGGCGTAATTCCAAGTCGGAACATCACGACCGAATTTATACCATTTTGGAGTGATGTAGGTGTGAGGACCTTGAACTATAAATGTAGCGTTTGGATTGTCTATGAAATGCCTCCATTGAGGATTTTGCTTGGACATATGCCCAATAAGAATCCTGTCTTCATTAGGCCTTGTACTAAAAATAACCGGCAAATGATTGATAAACGGCATTGAGTTTTCTGAATACGAAAGAATTGTCATGAAAGCATTCTGCTCAATTAATTTTCTAACTCTGTATTCTTGATTGGGTAAAAAGTGCTTCGGCAAATACATGACTAACTCAATTTTCTTTTGTAGGCGAAGGACCTTTGTTTCCAATCGTGGCGCTCATAGAATTTCTTGCCTCGTTCATTTTCGATTCCAGTGCAAAGTCGTAAGCCATTGCAGTCTAACTCCTTGGCAAGATCTTCAGCATATTTAAGAAGTTTTGCACCAAGCCCTAAAGATCTATGTGATTCAGTGGAAACCAGATCATCAATGTAGAGATGCTTTCCATGAGCAAAGTCATGGAGGATTCTATATCCCATCACCGCGAGAATTCTATTTTCACTTTCAATGCCTACAATTTCATATCCGTCAGCTTCATGAGCATCTGTAAAAATCGTCACGTAGTCTTCATAGGATAAGTCTCTCCTGAGTTCTTTCATGATCGGAAAAAATCGTTCAAGATCTCTTTCATCTTTTGTCTTTACGAACTGAAAATTATCAATCATTTGCCACATCCAGAATATGCATGGTGGGCCCCGGAGCCCTCGCACCACTGTCAATCAAGCATTTCTTCTCACTTTGGCGCAAAATCTCGTTCTTTAAGTGCCTTCAACAGTTTGTCTTTGCCATTTCCAAAAAGGTTTTCTCCATGTCCGACAATTATATTTTCAAAATCAAAAGAGAAAAGTTCGGTCAAAGATTCATTGAAAGCTTCTTTGTCATCGATGAACTGAGCAAAGAACTTACTCATAGCAAGCCTTCTATAGGTGCCAAATAGATTTAAAATTATCCAGGACCCAATTCCCTTGGCATCAATCAGATTAAAACAGAGATCTGCAACAATTAGAGATTTCGATCCTTTATGGAAAAATGCGACCTCATTAATCTTTGAAATTCCTTTTAATTGAATCATTGGCAAATCCTCTTGATATAGCCAATGCACTGAGGAAAGTTCATCACTCCAAGTAATTTCAGGTTTTGAGATTTTGCCACCGACAGGCGCCCACTTCTTAGCTGAAGGGAAAACAGAGCTTGCCTTTGGAACTCCTGCACAATGAAACAAATTGGGTGCAACCAAATCTGTAACGCCATTGATTTTTTTGAGTTGATGAAGATCCAAACAAGAGCCAGGAGATATCAATATTGATCCGGTTTTTAGAGGAACAAATGTCGATCTAACTGGAAGGTTCATCAAGGGCATTTTTTTTACTGATTCAAGAAATATAAGATCCATTATTCTCACCTAACACGCAAAGCTTTCAACGTTCTCATCTTGGAAACCTCTACGATTTTCTATCTACCTGAACAGCTTGATATTCCTCTTTGTAATTTTCGCCTTCACAACCAAAATATGTGACGGTTCTCTTGATGAAATCAACGTCATAACTCACAACTCCTGCCTTCCAGGTGGCATTCAAAAACTCAGGAAAGGTACTTTTTCCGGCTTGATCAATTCGAAGCGCATGAATAAGGGCATCTTGATTAAACTTTGGAACGTCAACCATATCCCGGACAAGTGGTTCTCCCTGCATAGCAACGGGCCCATCTTTTGTTAAAAATAAGCTCTGACAAGACGGTAGTGACCAAATGTTGCGAATCACACCTGATTGCCGTAAGACTTCAGCAAGAAATGGAAAACCACCAATCTCTGGTCGAATTCCCATTGCCCTTTTTTGCGCCGCCATCAAATTTTCAATCGCTTTACTCATTTCTGCCTCCTTCGCAAAAAACAAAAAAGCGTCATTCTAAGCGCTTGAATCCTCATTAGACCACGGTATCACGGAATTGAGAATATCGGAAGCAGAAGCCAACAATTGAAAGGGCTCTCATACAAAAAAGCCCACCCCGGATTAGCGGACTTCAAACTTCACTGAGTCGACCGACTGACCTGACGCAGTTTTTAGATCGACTCGATACTTGCCTCGCTGAAGAGGCCAGACGATCATTTCTTTTGCCACACTCAAAAGGTGATCGTTCAGGTAGAGTTTATGCCCCCATTGTGGATTTTCGATTTCGATCGGGAGCTTTTGCAACGGCAATGGGATGTCAGGATCAAGGCCGACCAACATGTCAGGCGCAGGATACCGAATCCGACTGATTGTGCGACGGGGAAGTGGTTCTGATGGTGGTACGTATGTAGTGAGTTGTCCTTTGGGATTGGGATGAAGAGCCAACATGAGGCTCCGCCAAATGGGTGCGGCACCACTCATGCCGCTGACGTTCCACATCGGATCGCCGTTGAAATTTCCAATCCAAACGCCAACGGTGAATTGAGGAGTCCATCCAATGCACCAGTTGTCGCGCATATCCTTGCTCGTTCCAGTCTTTACCGCTGCGGGGAAAGGGAGAGTAAGCAGACTATCCATTCCAAACGTAAAGCGGCGGTATTCAGGAGCGGCCAGAATATTAAACATCGATTGGCGAGTTTCTTCAGAGAAAGCGGCACCCTCAACGGTGAATTGACGATACCCTTGAGTCATTTCCCAAAGCGTCACATCAATAGCGCCCAAGGCAAGGCTTGGACCATAGTATTCATCCTCTTGCAATTGTTCAAAACCCAAGGCGTGCAACCGATCTAAAACCCGTGGCTCACCTACGAGTTGGAGAGCTCGCACGGCTGGGACATTCATGCTTGATCCAAGAGCATCGCCGACGCCGACCAGACCTCGAAATATTTGATCGTAGTTTTTGGGATGATAGACACGCCCTTGAGAAACTGAAATATCTGCTGGAGAATCTTCAAGAAGGGATTCAGTCCTGAGAAGTCGCCAATCGAAGGCTGTCGCATAAACGAAAGGTTTAATCGTTGAACCCGCCTGCCGTCTGGTCTGAATTCCGTCGATTTGTTCGGCCGAGGCGACTCCAGCTCCGGCGTTGGCCACATAGGCTACGACTCGCCCTGACTGAGACTCTAGGACCAGCACTGCGCCGTCATTTACATTTTGATTCTTAAGATTACGAAGTTGTTCGCGCAAGGCAAGCAATGCAAGTTCTTGTAATCGGTAATCTAGTGAGGTTTGTATGATGCTTTTACTTGATCCATTTTCGGTAAAATGTTTTGACAATACAGGAATTAGCTCTCGTGGTCTTGACAATCGATAGGCCTTGGAAAAAGTTTGCTGGGCAAGATTCTGCATTGACTGGCAATCGGTTGTGCCGAGAATCAGGCAGGCACGTTTTGCCACTAATTCTGCCCCTGAATTGGGTGAACGTAACAGAGCAATTAGGAGTGCGGCTTCCTCCTGCACCAGTCGAGGGATTTTTCCCAAAGTAACCAAGGCTTGCTGCCCGCAATCCAATCAGCTCACCACGAAACGAAACTAAGTTGACGTAGGCTTCTAGGACTTCTTTCTTACTCCAATGAGCGTTGATTTTTAGCGCAGTGGCCATCTGGTTTGCCTTTTGCCAGAGGTTGCGACGGTGGCTAACTTTGCTGTCGTTTATCAATCCAACAAGTTGCATAGTCAGTGTACTTGCGCCTCGTTGAGATCGTCCCGTCACACGTTCCCAAGTCGCTTTCGATAAGGCAAGCAAATCAACGCCGGGATGTGAATAGAAGCGGCGATCTTCAGCTCGCACCAAAAGATCATGAAATGCAGGCGAAATATCTGACCATTCGACCCAATCCAAACTGCGTTTCTCACTACGAGTTCGAATTGATTCCAGGGGATAGCCATTTCGATCAACAACCCAGACATCCGAAGGCTGATAACTTTTACGAACATTTGCAAATGAGCGCACTCTGATCGTGGACCATGTGAGCGCCAAGGCCAGCAAAGACACTGTGGCGCACATACCGACAACATCAGGTTTGCGAATCCTAGCGAGAGACTTTCCAATTCGCATTGGGTACCTCTCCAAAAGTTTCCGGTGAATACATTGCCTCAACTCTCGAAGGCGGCAATTTGAATTCACCCGCGGAATTCAACCGAACTCGGTAACTTATGCGGTAAGTTCCACGGGGCAAATATGCGGCATAGGAAATAAAATTGGCGTGAGATTTTTCTTCATACTCGGTCGGCCAGTCTTGTATTTCTGTCGTCGGAACATTGGGCTTAGGCGCACGATCAAGAAGACGGGACGAACCATCCAAACCGGTACCTAAATGAGAAGCTCCCGCTGGAATTGGATCGCGGACCACAACCCAAGGTTGATCTGCCTTAGCGGTGACAGTCAGTTCAACATTAACCACATCTCCGATTTTCCAGATACCAGGGACTGTCTGGGTGACGGCAGTGATCTTTCGAGAGATTTGGTAGCCCATATCGAGCGGCGCCTTTAACGGGATCGCCGAGATAGTTTCGAAGTGAATCCATGGTTTGCCTGAGCCAGAATGATTGAATTGAACCTGTACGTTGCCTCTCTCTGAACCCTTTGGCCAATTCAAGAGTTTCCGTTCACCGTTAGGCGAAACCTGCCAGCTAAAAGTCCCGCTGATGTTTTCCGCACTCACTTTTGTTTCACCTGTGACTTTCTCTTTCTCGAATTCGCGGCTGAATCGGCGAAGTTGAGTGACACCCCAGGCGTTAGCCATTGTGGTATCCCAATGACCAAGGCGTAGTCTTGCAACAACTCCTCTCGCCATTCGACCTACATCTTGCCCCCATGAGGGTTCATTAATAGAAACCCCAAAAACTCCCATGGCTTCTTGGTCGCGTGAAGAGAATAAGCGCCATTGACCTTCCCAATCCAAGTCACCTTGAAGATTCATCAATGAACCCTGAAAATTGATTCTGGAACGCAAGATATTTTCGGCCTGCTTCAACTGAGCCTCTCGATTTGGAATGTCCGTTTGCCGTTTGAGAAGTTGAAACCAAGCTGTGGCCGTCTCATTTTTCCAAACGTTTGGCGTGATCTGCACGGTGAAAAGAAAGTTTGGTGAAAACGCCTTGTATCTAGACAGCGTCTCCATCACGAGAATTTTAGCTTCACCAGTATAATGATCCCGCACATAATTGTCCCACCAAGAATGGCAGGCATATTGCCCTTGAATATAGGAGGTCAGACCAGAAATCAGACGCGCACGAGTGGCTGACGGCAATTCATAGTTATTTTCATCCAAAATGTTCATGATGTAACGGGTGAGCTGAGCCGAACCGCAAGAGGATACGGGAAAAAATTTGAGTAGTCCGTAGCTATCGAAATAAGAGGGGAGTGACTCAATCAAACGCTTGATCTCATTCTTGTCTTCTAAGACGATGCCCCGTGAAATTTTTTGTTCGAGGCAGCTATAAGCATATTCGTCCAAGTAAGACTTCACTCCCGCGAGTCCCGACACCAAGGTCGCGCGCGCGTGAACTCCAAGACCACCCTTTCCGGGAATTGAGTCAGATGGCTGTCTCACCGGAATTTGATTTGTTTTATCGAGTTGAAAGAGAGTGGATTGAAACACACGGGCAGGAACTGCAGGTTCAACGCGGACTTTCGCCATCATTGAATCCTCAGCGCCACTCACGGAATCTTTAGCCTTTATACGAAATGAAATTTCCTTGAGACCCGTCGGTACTATGAGAGGTAAGTCGAGCGTCTTAGCCTCGCTTGGCTTCAGTTCGACAGGTGGTAGTTTCGGCAGCGACCCAATGTCTTTAGCGATAATCTCCAGGGAAACCTTCATTGATCCTGATGTGGTGTTGCGGAGTGTGAATGCATTTTTGATTTGATCACCCTCACGAACCAAAGGTGCGAATCCAGAGTAAATGATCAAATCTTTTGATGATTCAACGGTGACATTTCCATCTCCAAATAAATTTTCACCCCCTGTCGCGATCGCAACAATTCTGAAGCTGGTCATAGAATCATTGAGGGGCACGGTGATCTTTGCTTCACCGGAAGAATCGAGTTTAAGCCTGGGATGCCAGAGAATAACGGGTTCGAAGAGCTCGCGTGTGTCGGCAGCGAGTGCTCCGCCGCCGCCACCAGGGGGTTTAGCCTTTGAACCAAAATGACGGCGACCGACAACTTGATTTTGGCCAGAGCTTGTTGAAACGGCCAGGCTTCGTTGGCCCATCATTTCGCGGAGAATCTTCCAGCTCGTATTTTCTTTTAGTCGAAGTAATGCCTCATCAACCGCCGCGACGACCACCTCAGAACCTGCGGGAAGTTTAGCGCCAGTGGCTGTATTAACCTGAATGGAAACCTGCGCATTGTCTCTTGCACGATATTTTGTTTTGTCTGACTTAACAGTCACCAAAAGTTCATGGGCTTTCCATCCTACTTTTAGCTCAACCATTCCCATCTTCATTGCGGGCTTTGAAAGATCAAGCAGAGCTGTGGGCTTAGGATCTCCAACCCGACCGCGCAAAACCAGAGTTGATATAAATACGTTAGGTGCATAGTTACCCTTGATCGGGATTTCGATCACAGGATTGTCACGACGAACTTCAGTCACAAATGAATCAAGAACACCTTCCCTCTCGACTGTGACCAACACAGTTGACGTCGGAAAAGGAGAGCGAACGACAAGTTTAGCCTTGTCACCGGGCTCATAGCGATTCTTCTCTGGTAAGAGGTCAATCCGATCACTGTCACTAGGAACCCACCAGCTATCAGTCCCAGATTCATAGACACTCATTGCAACTGAGGCGTAGGTTGCTCGCCCTTTATCATCGAGAGTTTTGGCCTGAAGGGTGATGCTCCCAGCAGGAAGTCCCTTAGGATCACATTTGAAACGACCGAGTTCATCACTCTTACCCTCACAGACTTTTCCTAAGGCAGTTACTTCAGATTTAGAATCGTAGGAGTAAAAGCCACCGACAAGACGTTTGCGATGGGTGATGTGATTCGTCCGAAAGGCTTCAAGAGTGAAAGCTCGGTTGCTCTGGGGTTCACCTGCATTATTGGTAATGACGCCCATCACCTTGGTTTTTCCCGGTTCCGAGTACCAATTATCAGAGCGCAAGCCGACAACATACTCAGCTGGGAATACCGGAACCTGTGAGCCAGTCGTTTTTACCTCGCCGTTTGGATCTGTGTATTCCATTTCTAAGGCGAGCTGTTGAATCTTGGTCACCAATGGCAGGTCAGTAAGCTTGGCCAAGAGCCCACCGTCTGCATTGAGAGCTAAATCATGCACCTTGAGGAAAGCTTCCTCCGACGCTTGATGACTTTCGGAATCAATCACGCCTGTCTTTACGGGCGTGGCAAAGAAATTATAATCCGCTCCGCCTGGGACATCAGGTACAAAATTTCCGGGCTGAAGACTGGCCCGCAGTTTGACTTTTAATCCCTTCGCTGGTCCGCCTGAAAGATAGCTTGCAGAGAGATCGGCCTTCACTTCTGATGGTCGCACAAGTGGCTCGCCTTGGATCTTTATTGCAGCTTTCATCAGCGGGAGCCGATATTCACTCACGACGAAATGGCCTGTCTCCTGCGCAGTCCAATCGTAAGGATCGCTTTCTTCGGTCTCCCTTTGGGCAATCTGATCCTTATTGGAAAGATAAATTGCATATCGCCCGAGACTTGCATCTTTTGGAATGGTGAATTTGCCAATGGCGGTACCAGTCGATTTATCGAATTCAAAGGGCAGTGTGTATGTTTTCCTGCTGCCTTGGTGAACTATAAGAACTCGTTTGGGCAAACGTCTTTCGTTCATCATCGCAAGCCCGGATTCACGATGTTCGCGCACAATATGCTTCATCTGTATCGCTTCACCAGGTTGGGCGGCCATGCGATCAAGGACAGTGTGCGTAACAATTGGTCCCCATTGTCGGGAAAGGTATTCAGTAGAAACATTGAAGCGATAGGATTCAATTCCCTTGGACCAATTGCTGGATGAAAAGGAAAAATCGTCAGCTTTTTGTGCAAAGGCAAAGATTTCACATAGTTCATAATCGGAACCCTCAGCCTCATCAGAACCGCTGTTCAAAACGCATGGGTCATCTATCTCACTCAAGCGCAGGACGCCTTCGCTGTTCGTAGTGCCTTTCGCCAGCTCTCGTCCTGAAGCATCTAATATCGAAACCTTGGCTCCGCTCACAGGTTTTGCAGTAGACAGCTGAGTGACCCACACCAACGAAGATTCTCGTCCGCTTTTAAAGTGGACAGCCATGTCTGTGACTAAGGCTGTCGTCGCAACATACATCGGAGCTGCGCCAAACAATGCTTCGCCTAATCTTGGACTGGCCATCTCTACAACATAGAACCCTGGCTTACTGAGCGGAATGCCAACCAATTCGAATTCCCGTTCTCCAAGGGGCTTTGGCATTTGAAACTTCGATCCTTGTCCTTCCCCTAACACCGGGGAGTTTCTCCTTTCGTACTGGTGTTCCTTTCTCAATACGTTTCGATACCAGTCAATAATTTCAGCAGACTTAGCTTGGCTTGAAAGATTCAAGGTCCTTCCTTCAATCGTAACTTGCTGAATAGCCATTTGCTTTTCAATATTGCGGACACTTACCGGTAAAACCGGATCGGCTTTGAGCTCAATTATTCCAAACGATGCAGGGAACTTTATCAAAGGTGAATATTCGTCAGTTGCGACATCAAGCGGATATTTTTTCTGATTTGTTAAAACTCTTCCCAATTCATCTTTGAGTTTTCCAGGAAGTATAACTTTGAATTTTGTTGAATCCGGGAAGGGAGCTCTAAAGGTCAAAGAACCAACCTGTTTGTCCTCGAAGTTGCTGGTAAGCTTCCCATCTACGTCGGTCCCAGGAGTTGTGATAAGTGTGCCATCAGCGTTTTTTTTCTGATCACCCTCAATGAGTTCAACTGGAATCCAGGTTTTACCATCGGCAGCGACGAGCTTTGCGCCCTTGAGTGACTTGAGTGACACGCGTTTGTTGAACATCACACTCATATTTAGAATGGGATTGCAGGGACGCTCGGGAACGGATCGCTCGCATGAAAAGTGTGCTTGAAATGGTTCAATGACTTTGAAATCAAAATGTTGAGGCTCTTCAACTGGCAACCCAGTCTTGGAGAGGATCCCTTGCGGCCAATGCAGAACAACCTTGGCTTCTTCAGGAAATCGTCGATTGCCCGCTAAGACAATAAACCCTTCCATTTCTTTGATTTGCGAAAAGGGCTTTGGAGGTTTTTGATCCAAGAGGCTTTCGTAGGTGTTCCAGCGCCAATTGCTTTTAATGGCAGCTTTAATGACCGCCTCAGAATCCTTTCCTTCAATGACTTTTATCCCCACTTTATCGGGCATTCCTTGCACTTCAAAATAGGCTTTTGCTTCAACTGATTTCGGGTCCATCGCTCCGTCAATGAGGGCGACAAAATACTGATCCGGCTCGATGTCGCCATAAATCGGCTCGATACCTAAGATTGCTGGCCCTGCTGTCGAGAAGCTATATTCCTCGAGACCTTCTATTTTTGCGCCAGATAAGTCCTTCGCATCGGTCTTTATTTTAAAAGTACAGCGAATGCCCGCCTTAAGAGGTTTCTCAAAATCCAAGACCCAGTTCTTGTTATCCGCCCATCGGGTGGTGAATTTTGGGCTCTGTTGAGGCGCAGTTGCATTTTGACCATGTGTTGGTTGCTTTTTGGTGGCTACATTGCAAGTCATTGTGAAGGGATCGGTCTTGGCGCGCGGATCACCCATAGCGACCATGTCTACTGAAAACCGAACCGTGGTTTGCTGCACTTGTTTTACCGAGCCGGTGGGATAGAAATTGATCACGTGGGCGGCATGGGCGCTGATGACGTTGAACACAAATAGAGCAGATGCATATCGCGCAAGAGCGGGCCAATGAGTCGGGGTCATATATGCTAACCTCATCAATGATTTTTATAACAACGAATAATTATTCATGTCGCTTTACGAATTGTAAATGCGGAAGACCTGTCCAAAGATATAATTCGGCGCACAAGAGGGGCAATGGCGCTGACCCAAGATCGGCCATTCAAGGTAATTTCATGTCTAATGCTGAGTGTGGATTGAAGTTGTTGTGCCTCTACTTGGCCGGAGTGCCGACATGAGCTTCTCTAGGCCCAGCGGTAATTTTTTTCCATCTTTAAGGCGTCGCGCACCTCGTTAACTATCGTTTCTCATGGAGTTTTCGCCTATGTTAGATCAATGCTCGAAAGCCAAAGCGGTCGACTTGAGCGCTCTCGCTCAAGTCAGCTCACAGAAACGAGTTTTCTAGCCGACGTTAACCGTACGGCCTTGCGCACTTTTTCGGCTCGAGCCAGCGATCTCTTGCTGCAAATGGCGATCGAACAATTGACTAACGTAGGCAAACAGCTGCGCCCACGTTTGGTATATGGACTGGGGCAAGCCTTTGAGGTTGATAGCTCGCACTTGATTGGCTGGGCGACCGCTTGTGAGATTTTGCACAATGCCACTTTAGTTCACGATGATTTGCAAGATGGCGATCAATGGCGCCGTGGCATCGAAACGATTTGGAAACGTTTTGGCGTGGCACAAGCCGTAAATCTTGGTGACTTTTTAATTTCGGTTGCGCCACTGCCACTCTTTGAAAGCGAGATTGAACCCTCCGTGCAAGTCGCAATTGCGCGTCTCTACTCGGTGACGGCTGCACGCATTGTCAACGGTCAGAGTTTTGAGCCACTACTCAATGAGATGCGCTCGATCGCTACTCTTGAAGAGGATTATCTCAAGTGCATTGCGCAAAAGACTTCGGCGCTATTTGCAGGTATTGCTCGCGGCGTGGCGATCATCGCGCAACGTGATGAGGCTTTTCAAGCCCAAATTGAGTCTTTGTTTTTTGATTTGGGCGCGATCTTTCAAATTCAAGACGACATTTTGGATTTGTTCGGCGACAAGCGCCGAGAAACAAAAGGCTGCGACATCAAAGAGGGCAAGGTCAGTTTCTTAGTTGTGACTCATCTGAAAAATTATCCTGACGATCTCAATCTCATTCGCTCTATCCTCACCAAACCTCGCGAGCAGACCAGTGAAAATGATGTGCAGATCATCTCGCAGCTCTTTGAACAGCGCGGAACCTTGGCGACTGCTTTGAGCGAGCTCGAAGAACTGATGGCGCGTGTACGAAATGCTGAGGTATTGCAAATGGAATCGAAGCTTGCCGACTTTGTCAGGGGTTTTGCGGCGCAGGTTTTAGTGCCGATCCAGCATCTGGGGAATCTGTCATGGTAAAATCGGGAGCACCTGCACTTCGCTTTGAGTCTGTCAGTAAACACTTTGGGCAAGTTGAAGCTCTGCGCGACATTCACTTGGAAATTGCACCCGGCGAAATCGTGGCAATACTGGGCTGTAACGGCGCGGGCAAAAGCACATTCATTAATCTTGCGAGCGGACTCAAAACTCCAACCCAAGGACGAGTTGAAGTTTTCGGACTCGAGGCTATGGCCCCTCTCAGCAATCAATGCCGCACGACCCTGCCGCAAGAACTGAGCTTTCCAACCCATTTGAAAGTGCGCGAGATCCTACAAACCGTCTACGCTCACTTTCCAAATTCAGATTGGAAGCACCTTGCGGAGACGCTTGAAGTCGAACCCCTGCTCGATCGACTCACCTCTGAGTTGAGCGGTGGTGAGCGCCGCAAGCTCGCCTTGATTTGTGCCTTGGCCGGTGATCCAGGTCTTGTTTTACTGGATGAGCCGACAGCCAACATCGATCTCGTTGGGCAAACGCTCGTGCGCCAGATCTTGTTGGGTCACTTTAAGGGTCAGAAGCGCTCGCTCGTGTTTTCATCTCACCAAATGCGAGAGGTTGAGGAGCTTGCCGATCGCGTGGTGGTATTTAAGGAAGGCCGCATCGTCGCCGATACAACTGTTCGAAACGTGAAAGATCAGCTTGGCTTGAAGAAGGTTCGCTTTGTCCCATCGCAAAGTGAGCACGCGATTGAGCGACTTGGCACCAATAGCGACGACTTACTTAAAGAGATCCTTCGGCAAGATCCAGGAGCTCGAGCTATTGAAATTGCAGAATCGACTCTTGAAGAATCGATTCTGCGTATTTGGCAGTCAGGGCCGACAGTATGAACCTACGCCTTTTCGTGGTTCACACGCGCTGGATGTTGCTTGAGTTGTTACGACAGCCTTCCTACCTTGTGTCGACGATTGCTTTTCCCGCTCTATTCTATTGGATCTTTGCGATCCCTGAATCAAAGGATGTTTCATCCTCCAACTTTTTGATGGCATCGTTTTCTGGATTCGCTGTGTTTGGCGTGATCTTTTTGCAGTTTGGAGTTGGAATGGCGCAAGGACGGAGCTCGAGCTGGAGTCACTACTTAAAAACCTTGCCGGTGAGTCCTTGGGCATTTTTAATTGCACGCTTCGCCACGGCCCTCATCTTCGCACTCGCTGCGGCTTTGGCGATCGTGGTGATGGCGGTCACAATGACCGAAGCCCGTTTGGCCTTCACTGCTTGGAGTGAGTTTGTCCTAGGGCTCTTTGCGGGCGGAATTGCCATCTGTTTTATGGGTCTCGCACTAGGTTATTGGGCCGGTGAGAAGTCGGCACTCCCCATTGGCAATCTGATTTATTTGCCTCTGACCTTTGCCGGCGGACTGTGGAAGCCACCAAATCTTTTGCCGGATTCGCTAAAAACTCTCTCGACCTACTTGCCGACGCGTCTATACGGCGAGGTGTTGTGGGCCACGGTGCAAAGTCAAAAGGTCGAATTGGAATACTCCCTTGGGCTCGTCGCCTATGCGGGGCTGTTCGGGCTCATTGCCTGGTTTGGCTACCGCCGCGATGCCGATCGAAAGGCGCACGCATGACAAGCCTGTCACACTTTGAACAACTTGACTCGTATTTGCCGGTCGCTCTCAACAGTTGGACGGTCTTTGCCCTTGCCGTTCTGGTCTTAAGCGGGTTTATTCTCGTCCGTTACTTCGCAATGGTTGCAATTTTTTATTATCTATTTTGGCGCAAGCATGTGGGCGTGGATCAGGTTCACTATCTACATGATCAAAAGACTCGTCCCGGCCAGGTGGCGTATGAAATCAAATGGTCGGTGGTCTCAACTTTGGTTTTTTCTGTTTCTGGCTATCTTATGGGTTGGTTATGGCAGCATGGCTGGACAAACATTTACCTGCAACTCAATCAGTTTGGATTTTGGTATTTGCCTGTGAGTCTCTTTTTACTGAGCCTCATTCATGAAGTTTATTTCTATTTCACTCATATTTGGATGCACCGACCGGCGGTCTATCGCCGCATTCATGCGGTTCACCACTATTCGCGCAAAACCAGCCCTTGGGCCTCATTCTCATTTCACCCTCTAGAGGCGGTGATTCAAGCGGCCTTCTTGCCACTCGCAACCTTGGTGATCCCCCTGCATCCCTTGGCAATTGTCACTTATTTGACGATGATGACTCTGAGTGCAATTTCAAATCATCTTGGCGTCGAACTAATCTCGGCGAAAGGTGTGACGAGCTGGTTTATCTCGGGCGAGCACCACGCGCTTCATCATGAGCGCTTCGATTGCAACTATGGTTTGTACTATCGCTTTATGGATCAGGTGTTTGGCACCGATCGAATGAAAGAGGACCTATGCAAAAATCCGTCGTAATCGGCTCTGGTTTTGGTGGTTTGGCATCAGCAGTTCGCTTGCTTAAAAAAGGCTACGAAGTGACATTGCTCGAGGCGCGTGAACAACTCGGCGGTCGCGCTGGTGTGTTCAAACAAGACGGTTTCACCTTCGATGCCGGACCAACTGTGATCACGGCACCCTACCTGCTTGATGAGCTCTTCACCATGCTGGGTGAAAATCCGCGCGACTACTTTCAACTGACTCCGATCGACCCCTTCTACAGAATTCAATTTCATGACGGCTCATCTTTTGACTACGTCGCCGACGGCGAGCGATTGATTGAAAACATTCGCGCACTCAGCCCCAAGGATGTCGATGGTTACCGCAAGCTGGCTCAACATGCAGAGCGCATCTTCGATGTTGGCTACACCGGACTCGCCGATTATCCCTTTGAGACAGTTGGCTCAATGTTGCGTGTCGCCCCTGATATGATTCGCTTGAAGAACTATCGCAGCGTTTACTCCCTCGTCTCTTCATACATCAAAGACGAGCGATTGCGCCAAGCTCTCAGCTTCGAACCACTCCTGGTCGGTGGAAACCCAACGAAAATCACTTCAATCTATTTGTTGATCCACTGGCTCGAACGAAAGTGGGGAGTCCACTTTATCAAAGGTGGTACGACGGCGTTAGTCGGAGCTTTTGAACGCCTGCTGATCAAGAAGGGCGTCCATATTATAAAGAATGCGCCGGTTGAACGCATCGAAGTTGAGAGCGGGCACGTCAGTCGCGTGTTTACGGCCGATGGCAAATCCTACAAAGCAGGCGTCGTCGTCAGCAATGCCGATCCGGTACGAGTCTATCGAGACATGATCGCACCAGAACATCGTTCGAAACATGCCAACTGGCGCCTGAAGATGAAATCGCACTCGATGAGTTTGTTTGTCGCCTACTTCGGCACAAAAAAGACCTATGAGCACCTGGCCCACCATACGATCTTGCTTGGTCCCCGCTATCAGGGCCTACTCTCTGATATTTTTGATCGCAAGGTGCTCTCAGATGACTTTAGCCTTTATCTGCATGCACCCACTCGAACCGACGCCTCCATGGCGCCAACTGGACACGAGTGTTTCTACGTCTTGTCGCCCGTGCCAAACAGTTTAAGCGGAATCAATTGGAGGGAGGAGGGCGAGCGTTACAAAGAGAAAATCTTTAACTGGCTTGACCAGAAGCACTTGCCCGGCCTGAATGCCAATCTGGTCAGTCAAACTTTTGTGACTCCCGATTATTTTGAAAGCACTTTGCGTAGCGAGCGTGGAGCTGCATTCGGCATCGAACCTTCATTTCGCCAATCAGCTTATTTTCGCTTCCACAATCGCTCAGAGGATGTCGATGGCCTCTACTTCGTTGGCGCGAACACTCATCCTGGAGCGGGCGTTCCTGGTGTGCTGAGCTCTGCAAAGGTTTTGGATCGCGTTTTGCCCAGTGCTCAAGTCAATCGCTCAGCGCAGGCATCGCGTGCGCGTGATTTGGAGTTGTGATGAATCCAACAGAAGTCATGGCCACTCACGGCAAGTCATTTTACTTTGCGAGTTTATTTTTCCCGCAGAATCAATTCATGAAGATTGCGCGCCTGTACATGCTCTGCCGTAAGGTTGATGACACGGCCGATGAACTTGAAGCCAGCCGGGCACTTCCGGCTCTGATTGAAATTCGTCAGCAGATTTCAGATCCGACCCATCAAGGACCGTGGCAAGAGGCTATCTCGACCTTGTCCTCTTACGGAGTCGAACGTCGCCACATGCTTGAGCTACTCGATGGTGCGGAGTTCGATGCTCGCGGAGGAGCAATCACTGATCAAGCGATGCTGTTGAAATACTGTTATTGGGTTGCGGGAGTCGTCGGCTTGATGATGTGTCCTCTTCTTGGCGTTCGAGAGGCTCGCGCTTCACGTCACGCGGTTGACCTTGGAATCGGCATGCAGTTGACGAACATCTGTCGCGACGTGAGAGCCGATGCTCATGGTGGGCGAGTTTACCTGCCTGCGGACGCACTCGCCCAAGCGGGTTTAAATTTCGAGGATCTTCGCGCCGAGACAGCGTCTGAGAGTTTACGTCGCTTGGTGCGCGAACATTTGGATCTTGCCGATAGATTTTACGCCAACGCCTACCGTGGACTTGCCTATTTGCCATTTCGTGCAAGGCTTTGCATCGTGCTGGCTGGGGAAGTTTATCGCCACATTGGTGTAAAGATTCGCAGTAAGGATTACGACGTTTTGCACGGCCGAACCTATCTCTCATATTTTGAAAAGCTTGTGGTGGCCTGCAAGTGTCTTAGCTTTTTCATTCGACCTCGTTTCTGGCGCCCGCGCGAGGCGGTCGCATGACCTACTCTCAATTTCTACTCGTGTTTATTGTACCTCCCCTATTATTTTTGATCGTGTCTTATCTGCGTACCGAAGACCCTCTCAAACCCTATTTCAATCGCGGCATACTTTTGCTAGCATTGATGGCGCTGATCTACACAACGCCTTGGGACAACTATTTGGTCAAGTCGGGCGTGTGGACTTATGAAGACGCGCGTGTGCTTGGCCGCATTGGTTATGTTCCGATCGAAGAGTATTGTTTTTTCATTTTACAGAGCTACCTCACCGGCCTCTGGTGCTTTTTCACACAAGGTTCCATCGCAATTCGCTCTCTCGAGAACAAGGGCGAATGTGGATTTGCTTACCTCATGGGAATCATTTTTTGGCTGGTTACTTTTGGCATCGGTGTTTTTGCTTGGGGTTCGGAGTCGACGCGATATCTTTCGCTCATTTTGGTTTGGGCGACTCCCGTGGCGCTCATGCAATGGGTCATCGGAGGTCGTGCATTGATACGCAATTGGCGCCTTTACCTAACCTCATTGGTTCCGCCCACTTTGTACTTGTGGGCGGTGGACGCCTATGCCATTGGCAATGGCGTTTGGTCGATCTCAACAACGCAAACCATCGGATGGGAGATTGGTAATCTTCCCATTGAAGAGGCTGCATTTTTTCTAATGACCAACGTCATGCTATGTCAGGGCTTAATTTTATTCGTGGCCTTGCGCTCTGAGTTTCTGCAAATCTGCGCGCGTTTGAAGTTAAAGGCGGTTTTATGATAATGTGGTGGGGAGTTTTTTGGTTGTCCTTCGCAGTGATGGAGTTTAACGCCTGGGTGCTGCATAAATATGTCATGCACGGAGTCCTCTGGTTTTTGCACGAAGATCATCACGCTCCGGTCGCAGGTCATTCCTATCAACTGAATGATTTTTTTGCGATCTTCTTTGCCGTACCAAGCTTCATGTTTATTTTATTTGACAGTCTTTATAACCTACCAATGCTCGGCGCAATCGGATATGGAGTGATGGCTTATGGAGCCGTTTACTTCACGGTCCACGAAGTGATCATCCATCGCCGCTGGAAGTTCTTTCACGTACGGGACAATTGGTATGTGGAAGCGCTCAAAGTGGCTCACAAAGTTCATCACTCAGTTCAGGGTAAATATGGCTGTCGTAATTTTGGCATGCTGGTTGTTGCGCCCCAGTACTATCGCGCAGCTTTGCGACGTCGACGTAAATTTGAATAGTTCTCTCGTTGGTTAATAAGAACAGGTCGAAATTCCCAACCAAATTGTCGAATCTTTCAATTCGAGAGTTTGTGACGAGTGCCTCAACGAGCACGTCCTTTTTTTCTCGAAGATGCTCGAGAGGAAATCGACACCTGGCGCTGGAGGTACAAGAACATTACTCCACATTCAGCACTAGGAACGAAATCTCCGATTGAATTTGTAAACGAGCAGGAATCTATGTTCGCAAGCTAACGCCACATGACTCAGGTTACTCGACCTACAGAGTCTTGGGCCAACCGCCATTATAGTAGGAGAATCTATGACATTTGCTTTTCAATTCTCTTGTCTGGAAGTAACCAAATAAGAGCGACCACAGAAAAGATTCCAAAAGCAACCTGCGGGAGCCAAAATGATGTTAACAGCCCTAAAATATACAAAACTAACGAAGAATGCTCTTTAAATTTACTGCCAACGGCTTTGTGTATAACAGACTCGGTATCGTGATTTCTTAACAAACTGTTTGTTAGGACGTAATAGCTAACAGCACAACCCAATAAAACTATTCCATAAAGTGTTACAGTAACACCTTCAAAATGATTCTCCCCATCCAACCAGATGCAAAAGGAATCAACAAAGCCAAAAAGCAAAAACAAATTTGACCAGAGAACTCGTCCATCAACTTTTTACCGTCTGGAATAGGTGATGGTGGTTATTCCAATAAATTCCCACATAAATAAAACTGATGATGTAACTCAGAAAAATAGGACCTAAATTTAATAGCGCTTCTAGTGAAACTTCATGCGGAACTTTTATCTCTAAAACCATTATCGTAATAATGATCGCGATTACTCCATCACTAAATGCTTCTAATCGACCTTTATGCATAATCTTCCTTTACGGTGGGCCTCATATTTTGAGCACCACTTTACTACTTACGGCACTGCTTTTGTAAAGAATTAATGACCAATTTGACCCAACCCCATTGTTAATACCACTTACATCATGCATCCATGTACCGATATTAGATAAAAACGTTGCTGTCCAAATAACAGCAATGGGCTTTTCTGCTAAAGGGGCTAAAAGAGAATCTGATTTCATGGCAAATCAAAGAGGATAAACTCAGCCCCTTTGCTCCACCTTAATTTTAGTTGCTCAAACTCCGTGATTCCTGCTCCGTCTCCAGCTTCAAGAACCGCTCCATCTGCTCGGACCTCACCTTTAATAACTTGTACCCACATGTTCCGATTTTTAAAAGTTTTGATTGTTTTCTCCCCAGCATCTTGTGGTTTCGCCACATACATATCGACATCTTGATTGAGAGAAACTGAATTATTACGACCATTCTTTGAAGCGACTAAAATCAAATCACTATTTCCAAAACCATCCACAAAAGATTTTTGACCGTAACTTGGGTCAATTCCAATTTTCTCTGGCAAAATCCAAATTTGTAAAAAATGAGTCTCTTTATCTTTATGGTGATTATATTCAGAATGACGAACCCCTGTTCCCGCACTCATGCGTTGAACTTCGCCAGGACGGATAATCGTAGAATTCCCTATAGAGTCTTTATGCTCTAAGGCTCCATCAATCACATAAGAGATAATTTCCATATCGCGGTGAGGATGGGTATCAAATCCTGTTCCACCTAAAATAAGGTCTTCATTAATCACTCGTAGCACACTAAATCCCATATGCTTTTCGTCATAGTAGTCCGCAAAAGAAAAAGTATGTTTTGATTTAAGCCAGCCATGATTTGCTGGGCCTCTATCTTGGGATTTTCTGATGTGAATCATATTTTACTCCTCATTGAACCGAATTAACTTACTCACTTAGCGGTGATTCGAACCCAATAATATTTCCAAACGGATCTTTTATTTGCATGATGATCCGATTTGTTTCTTTGACCTTCAAAGGACCCCGATACAAATTTCCACCAATTTCTTTTACTTTCGATAAAACTTGTTCGATGTCGTCAACTAGCCAATATCCAATTGAACCACCACAAGAAAACGGATTTTTCGCATCAGGTGTAGTGATGTCAAAATAAATTCCTGAGATTTTGAACGAAACAAAAAGTTCTGTGTCTTCAATCGGATCTTGATTGAACAAAGATTTATACCAATCACGACTTTTAGAAACTTCATTCGAAAGAAGTCGTATCGTTGCGAATTCTTTTATTTCAAAACCCATCATCAACTCGATTTTTTAGTTGCCGTTTTCAGTCCAAAAAAACGACCATTTCATACAATGTTTATTTATAAAACCGTATCGAATTCTTCAATGATTTCAACCGATTAAAGCAAGAAACCCGACTGTCTCAAAAAATACAGCCATCTATCTATTTGAAATTATTAAGTAATTTCAATTTTAGAGGCAAATGGTGGAGGTATTTTTTCGCCTCTAACCCCTTGATTTTACTCATACCGGGCTTCGTTGGGCTTCATATAAATATTAAATCCTGAAAAGCGACTTGGGTCAAAGCTCACTTCGTCTTTTCGCAGAGACCATACTCTAGGCCTATGATGGCGGCTTTGACTCGGGAATTGAGTTCAGTATCGCTATCCGGGGAGCTTTTTTTCCGACCACCTCTTTCATAAACTTCGAATAAGATATTGGGGACTCCGACTGCTCCGAGCAGATAGCGAATGGCATGGTTTATATTAGGTGTTGATAGTCTTTTGATCTTTAGATGAGCTTTTAAAGTTTGTTCTAGTACTTTAAAATGACCCGAAAAGTTCTTTTTTAGAAAACGGACAACAACTTCATCGTTTGATAATACATCTGAAAGTATTGATGTAAGAAGCTTTCGACTATCTCTTGAAAATACAGCTATTTGAAAAAGAACAGCTTCAAGATGAGGCTCTTTGGTATTCAATGGCTCGAGGTTTTCTAAAAACTTTTGATAAAATTCATTTAAAAGCTTGAGTACAAATTTTTCCTTCGTTCCGAAGTGGTAGTTAAACATTCCAAGGTTAGCACCGGCTCGCTCTGCGATGTCGCGGGTCGATAGCCCTGCGATGCCGCCCTCAAGTATGAGTTCAATTCCAGCTGCAATCATTTTTTTGTCTAACTCATTAGATTTTCTGGCCATTTTTTACCCAGTCCCAATAACTATACAGTTGAATAATAATCATTGTTTTATAACTACTCAAGTGTATAATGAAAACAATTGGAGGTACAAATGATTTTAAAAATACTTAGTTCGGTTTTACTAGCTTCGATAATTACAACTTATGCTGTCGCAAAAGAAGGGAATTCTATGAAAGGCAATGTTTCAAAGGACTTAGAGTTTAATAAAGAAAACAAGGTTGTGAAGCCACTCTTTAGTGAATCTTTTAAGGTCATGGGTATTGGATTAACCAAAAGTCAGAAACTTGAAAAACATCAAACGCCGACCGCAGCATTTCTCTATGTAGAGAGCGGTAAGGTCACTTTTACAATGAAAGGTGAAGTGACGACTCTTAGTCCGGGGGATTATTTTTCTATTCCGCCTAAGGAAATGCATGAGGTCGAGGCAATAGAAGATTCCCGTCTGATGTTGATGAAGTAAAGCTTTAGGAGGCTTATATGACGAATCAGGCAGCTACTGATATTTGCACGACCAGCAGGAAATTTGTTGGGAAGAAAAATCTTATTATTGGATTGTGGACGATGGGAGCCTTCATGTTTTTAGGCTTCGTCTTGGTTTATCTGAGAGACTTTGCACCAAATGCAGCAGAGTGGGCATCACAATACTCAACTGGAGCTCATTTTGAGACTCGATTGGCTCATGTTCATGGAACATTGTTCGGATTTTTGAACATCGTGATTGACTTCCTGCTTTATCAATTTCCAGTCTGTGATCGGGGCACCCGATTGATTTCATGGTTGAGTCTGGGTGGGATTCTGATGCCAATCGGAATTTTAGGAGAGGTCGTTTTAGGCACATCACCCATTTTTGTACTTGTTGGTGCCACGAGCATGACTGTAGCCATGGTACTCTATGGCTTCGCCCTTTGGCGACACAGCCCAGCCTCATAAATCCATGCCATATCTGATAGTCTTACCCAGATCGTGATTGTGGGTAAGATCATTAAATAATCCATTCTATGTTTTTTGCGGTTCTTGGACAAAAGTGACATTTTCTTTAAGAAATGTCACTTTTCACCCACGACCCTCGACAAAACAAAAGCGACATTTTTATTGAAAAATGTCGCTTTTGTCGTTTTAATATAATTATGACCCCACAACAAGAATCAAAGCTCAAAAAAAAGAAAGTCTTCACTCTGGCTGAAGCCGAAGCCATTGGCCTCACTCGGCAGGATCTCGCTAAACTTGTGAAACAAGAAAAGCTACTTCGCATGGGAAGGGGTATCTATTCGCACCCTCAAGCACCAGTGGATCGAGAGATTGATTTTCAGGTCGCTTGTAGCAAACTTGGGCCTGATGTTGTTGTGGGCGGTCTCTCTGCTCTGTACTATTACAACCTAACTGAACAAGTCCCTCAGCAAGTTTGGGTCTTGGTGCCATCGACAAAGAAAACAAGAAGCAAAGACTATAGGCTCATTCGCACCAAAACTCCGCTCAACAAAGCCATCATCGAGGGCCAAGGATATAAAATCGTGAGCCTTGAAAGAGCTATTGTTGAGAGCTTTAAACTTGCCACCAAAATTGGTGAAAGAATCGCAATAAAGGCCGCCAAGACCGCCATTCAGCAAAAGCGAACTAACCTCAAAAAAATTGGAACTACGGCCAGAGAAATAGGCCTTGATTCCTACATCACCAAGTATTTCGAGGCCATTATAGGATCAATAACATGACAACAAAAATTAAGGGTGAGTCCGTCAGGGCGAAACTGAAAAGTTTCGCCTCAAAAATGAAAATAAAATATTCGCATCTTGAAACAGTATTTTTGATTGAGCGACTTGTTGCTCGACTTATCGCTGACAAAAAGCTGAGTCAAAACCTGGTATTCAAAGGCGGCTTTGTTGGGCTTAAAGTCTATCAGTCCCCTCGATACACGATTGATCTCGATGCTCTTCTTGTAAAATCAAACATCGAGCAGACTCTTGCTTTGGTCAAACAACAAGCTCAATTCGATATGGATGATGGAGTCTGGTTTCGCTTTGAAAGCCAAATGGATTTGGCAACCCAAGGGGAATATGGTGGCATTCGCCATACTTATCGGGCTGGCATCGGTGAACTACTCAAAGACATAAAACGGGCCCAAATCATCAACTTTGACCTTGGGATTGGCGATCCTATAACTCCGGGGCCACAAAAGGTAGAGGTAAAAACTTTTACTGGGAATGAAACTCTCAGTTGGTCAGTCTATCCGGTTGAAACAATTTGTGCAGAGAAACTCCATGCTTTGATTTCTCATGGCGACGACAACTCTCGCTCAAAGGATGTTCACGACCTTGCGATATTTCTACCGAAATCTGACGCACAAACTCTAAAGAAAGCCATCAAAAATTGCTTTGAATTTCGAGAAACTGAAGTTCCTGAAAGTCTCATTGAAGTAATAAGAGTCTTGAAAACTGGTCGATTGGAAAAGGGCTGGGATAGTGCCATGGCATCAATCACTGAGCCAATGAGCTTTGAGCAAGCTTTTAATAAAATGCTAAAAGCGATTGAGGAAATTGAGACCAAGTGGAGCTGAATTACAGATGTCTGTAAGCTTAGGCTCCGCTAATTTGAGCTAATACTTGAATTGTAGACAGCAATAAGAGTCTCGACCATCGAGATCAGGTGTTGTTTCGACTTATGCTGATTGAAAGAATCTCTTTTTTTGTAGGGGCCATAGATCGCCCAGATGAATTTAGGAGAATCAATGACCTAGCCGGGCCAAACTGGCCCAGGATCTGTGATAAGATCTGGGCCAAGAAAGGACCCAAGGCATGGCAAGAAAAAGGTATACCCCAGAGGAAATTATCCAGCATTTGCGCACGGCATAACTGGAACAAAGCAAAGGTTTAACTCAACTTGACGCCGCTCGTAAGATTGGCGTCACGCCTGTGACCCTATCGCGTTGGAAGGCCGAATTCGGCGGTCTTCGCGTCGATCAGGCCAAAAGGCTGAAAGACCTTGAGCAAGAGGCCAGCCGGCTACGGAAAATAGTTTCCGATCAAGCCCTTGATATTTTGATTTTAAAGGAAGTTTCCAAGGGAAACTTCTAAGCCCGGCGAAGCGAAGCAGTGCCGTTCAAATGGCGATGCGTGAACTTAAGGTCAGCGAGCGCCGGGCATGTAAAATCATAGGACTGATCAGATCCACGCAGCGGTATGAGCCAAAGCCCAACCTTGAGCAAGAACAGCTTCAGGGTCGGGTTATTGAATTGGCTGCGGAGTATGGCCGGTATGGATACCGTCAAGTGACAGATCTATAGAATATGGAGGGCTTTGCAGTGGGATCGGACAACGGGCCAGAATTTATCGCAAAAAAACTAGTGGCATGGATAGCACTTGAAGTGCAACCGCTGTTCATCCAGCCTGGTAGCCCCTGGGAAAACGGATATTGCGAATCGTTCAATGGAAAGATGAGGTATGAATTATTGGATGGAGAGATTTTCTACTCGCTGCTTGAAGCCAAGATCATCATCGAGAGATAGAGGGTGCATTACAATACGAAAAGACCACACAGCAGCTTGGGCGGAAGGCCACCGGCCCCAGAGACTTTTCAACCAACACTTAAGTCGCTTGCGCAGGAATTATTAACAATGTAAGTGGTACTAAAACTCCCGGCTCGTCAGAGGTGGGTCGAATAATGATCATAATTCATATCTCCAAGAGTCCCGGATATGGCCTTTTACTTCTTTAGTTCCTTTGATAAAACCAACTCTCTGCATGCCTAGTTTTTCCATTACTTTGAAAGAAGGCACATTACGGGTATCGCAAGTAGCGTAGATCACTTTCAAGTTTAATTTTTGAAGACCAAACTGGATTAAGGCTTTAGCCGCCTCGGTTGCATAACCTCTATTTTGAAATTCTGGATTGATTGCCCATCCTAAGTTGGCCACCTGACTTGTTTCGGTTTCTCTGCGAATGCCACAACCACCAATGAGAAGGCCATTTTCCTTTAAGCATACTGCAAAATCAAATTTGTATCTTGGTGCAGATTTTATTTGCTCGACCATTTCTGCTACGAATTTATGAGTATCTTCCAATGAGTTTGGACCCCATAATTCATACTTTGAGAAATCAGGGTTTGAACCATAAATGTGAACTCGTTCCCAGTCATCAGCCTGATATGGGCGAAGTATAAGGCGGTCGGTTTGAATCGAAACGGTTTCTATCATTTCATGCTACCCATGAAATACCGCTTCAATATTGTGTCCATCTGGATCCAATACAAAAGCTCCATAGTATTTCTCGTGATAATGAGGTCTTGGACCCGGCTTGCCATTGTCTTTTGCACCAGCTGCAATTGCCGCTGAGTAAAACTCATCGACCTTCTTTTTATTATCCACCCGAAAGGCGACATGAACATGGGGTTTGTTGGGTGTACCTTCTGAAATCCAAAAGTCAGGTTTCGGTGGTTCACCAAATCCAGCAACGCCAACTCCACCAGTATGTTCAGTTGGAATTTCCAATAACATTTTATAGCCGATGGGTTTCAATGCGTTTTCATAAAATAGTTTGCTCTTTTTGTAATCGCTAACTGCTACGCCTGTATGATCAATCATTTATTCTCCCTTAGCTTCATCTTGGAAATCTCCAGGTCACTGTTCATTTTGTGGCAAACCATCTACGATGTCATAATAGTCACCTTTATTTGCAACAAAAATATGTCTTACTAGTTTTGTATTTGTTGGCCCATCAGATACCCCCATTGAAATGCCAATCCAGTCTCTATGAATCGGGTCGAAAAACATCGATGATCCGCAGGTGGAGCAAAACCCTCGACGCACTTTCTCTGACGAATGATACCAAGTGATTTTCTCTGAACCATTTATTCTAACTGCTGAGCGGGGAACATCCGTACCGGCTTCGAAGTGACCGGTATGTTTTCTACATTTTGTACAATGACACGCGCTTGGGGCCGGAAGATCACCGTCAACTTCAAAAGTAACAGCCTGGCAAAGACAAGAACCCTTATGAATTTCTTGTTTACTCATTTTACTAGTCCCATTTTTTCCAAAATCTCAATCACCGTGTTACGCACTCGTGGCCCGGCTGGTGGCCCTTGTGGAACCAAATCTGTCGCATTTGCGGCGAAGACATACTCACTCTTGCCATTATTTAAGACACCGACAAACCATCCGATCATTTTGTCAGGTTTATCCATACATGAAGTCCCCTGTAGACAACCGGTTCCTGTTTTCCCGTAAAGCTCAGAATTTTTACCTAACTTTTTAACGAGGATGATTTTTTTAGTATTTTCAATTGTATCTTTAGCCAGTGGCAATTCGCCATTCCAAAGTTTTGAGATAAAGGCTAATTGCTCATGAGCAGAAATCTTTAAGCTTGAGGTTTGCCATGGCTCTATTCGAGGTCCGCTGAAATCCTTATTTCCGTATGAAAATGTCCCCAAAAATCCATGAATGGCCTCTTTTCCCAACTGAGGCATGATCCAAGATGTAACCCAAATGGCCGAAGCGCTCATCCAGGTGTAGGGCGTAAGATCCTTATCAATCTCAACTCGACCTCGCTTAACACCATCCCATTTGATAACTTGGTTTTCATCCTTCAATACTTTTTTTTCGAAAGCCATTAATGCAGCCGCAATCTTAAACGAAGAACATGGTGGGAATCGTTCTTGGCATCGCTTAGAACTGTATTCAGAGATGATTTCTCCAGTTTTAAGATCGGAAATTAAAAAACATCCGTCACGATCGGTAAATTCATTCTTTAGTTCATTTTCGGTAAGTGCAAAAGAGTTAACACTGATAAAAAATAGAAAAAAGTAAGTTGCAGCGAATTTAGTCATTTCTTGGTCTCTCAATAGCTAAATATCCACCTGAATATTTAATGTCCAAACTCACTTCTTTCCAATCTGGAAACGGAACCACAAAACTATTCATCTTTTCTTCAGACTCAAATTCAATCTCAGCCGATACGAGATGGGTAAAGGGCTCTAGAAATTCATCCACTGAAAATGTTTGATTATCATGACTCAATTTATAACGCTTCCTTTTCAAAACACGACCTTGAAGTTGACTCAGCAGCTTCATTTCGGATTCCCTTAGATACAGATTTGTAATCGACGTCTTAGACAAATCTCCATCTTTAGGAACGAACTTTTGAGTCAATTTACGATCAACTATCTTTCCTTCTAAAGAGCGAACTATTCGTAAGCGGAGATTCGTACCTACAAAATAACGGTCTTCAATTTGCTTGCACTCCGACGAGCTCTTGAGATTTGCCGGAAGGCCAGTCAAAAGGAATTTACGCTCGAATTCATAACAGGCATATTTACCAGCCTTTTTATTATTCATCGGAACTCACAAACGCAATCCCATAAGAACAGTGTCCACATACACTCCATTGGGGTATTTTAGATCCTTAGTTCGAAGGCCTTCTACTTGAAACCCAATCTTTTTGTAAGTCACGATCGCTCGATCATTAGTTTGATGAACACATAGATTTATTTTTTCAATCTTTGGATTGCTTTTTGCCCAATCAATCAGGGCCTTAAGCAGAAGACTTCCGACGCCTATACCTCGAAATTCCTTCTTTACGCCCATTCCAAAATCACCTGTATGAGCAATTCTTTCTCTGTGACCATTTGAAAAATCGAGTTGACCAATTACTTCGCCATCAATTTCTGCAACAAGAATAAGATGAAACTCATTATCAATTTTTGACTTAATCCAGTTGGCTTCTTGTTCAATGGTAAAATTTAATTCATGGGGTTGAGTCAGGGTGTAAATTTCTTCAGCCATTATCGATTTACCAAGAGTAAGATATGCTTCGGCATCACGCTCTAATGCTGACCGGATTTTCACAGTGCGACCGTCTCTTAACTGGTATATTTTTTCAGTAATCGTTCCCATATCTAGCCCCAAAGTTTAATCCAAATTAACCTTATATACACGTGACGCAGCAGCTTTTAAATAATTGAGGTTGGTCGGATCTTTCAACGAACGCCTAATCAACTGGAATGTTTTCGGATCATTTTCCTTTAGCCAAGCAAACCCTTCCTTTGGGCCCCAGAATCTTTTCTGTCTAACAAAATAGTAATGATCAATGAGAGCATTTTGAAACTCAGATCGCCTATACAAACCTTGAATGTCATTCATTCGGCAACGCTCCAGCTCTTTTTGAGCCCAGGCTATTGTTGCTTTAACTTCATAAACAGGATGACGCTTAAATGGTTTTTTTAAAAATTTATCAATTCTTCGCAAAAGAACTTTGGCATATGGTCCTTTGGAAAAAAGGATTCGAGCGTGCTTCCAGCTCAAATGTTGATCGCTGAGTACTTTTAAATCTTTTTCAGCGTAAACAAAAACATCCCAGAATTTGCCTTTAACTTTTTTGGCAATACGAGTCTTCTCACCTGACTTACAAACGCCTATGACATCGTAGTCGCTTGTTGGTGTCGTTTGACCTCTTGCGCGCGATCCATAAAGAATTACGGAGTGACATTTGTATTTGGTAATAAGCAGTCGAGCAATTGCCTGCAGAGTTTCATCTTTGAGCGAATGTAAATCCATCCCCAACCTCTATACTCATCTTGGAAATTTCCGAGCATTCCTCTCTCAAAAAGTCCAACACCGTCATCCTAAGCGCTTGATTCCTCGTTGCACAACGGAACCTTACTGGAAAAGAGTTTAGAGGTAAAAGCTAATGTTACCAATAGCTTAAACCCCTTTCCAGGTGTCAATTTGGTGGACAAAAACCCTGATGAGATTTTCAACCTATCCTCAATGAATCTTAGAATACAATCAACGGTTTCGACAACCCCGCTTTTTCGTAACAAAGCGTTCCTCAATCAAAAATACGTCGTTGAGGGGCTCTCTGCGCGGCAGATTGCTGTCCTCATTGGATGCGGTCATTCGGTCATAAATACGGCTCTAAGACGATACGGCATCGTTATAGAACCGCGAGCGTCCGGTTGGGTTAAATATGGGACCAAACTTGAGGGTGGGTTACGAATGCCTCATGTTCGAGAGCAAATGATAATTTCGACCATTCGACGAAAGCGCGCTTCAGGGTGGTCGTACCAAAGAATCAACTACTGGCTTCATATTCGTGGGATTAGGTGTCCATCGGGCCGCGGTCGTTGGCATTCGGCTACTGTACGGCGCATTTACGAACGGAGCCAAACAGTAGAAACTGACTGAGTTTAGATTTGAGATTTGTTTTTAATAAAAAATCAGGTCTGATTGCTAAGTCGATGTAATCACCGCGTTTATGCGCCCTTGACAGAACCCGATGCTTCATTTAGTATATAACCATCTAGTTAATTAACTAAAAAGGTTAATATGATTCAAGATCGATTGAGTTTAACATTTGGAGCCCTTGCAGATCCTACTAGGCGCGCAATTTTGGCTCGTCTTGCCAAGGGTGACGCAACTGTGGCCGACCTAGCAAAGCCCTTTATGAGTGAAATGAGTGCCCCTGCAATCACTAAGCATTTGAAAGTTCTTGAAAAGGCCGGTTTGATTTCAAAAGGCCGCGAAGCTCAATGGCGTCCGTGCAAACTTGAAAAAGAAGCTCTAAAAGAAGTTGCAAATTGGATGGATCAATACCGGCAATTTTGGGAAGAAAATTTTGATAGACTTGATCTTTACTTAAAAACAATGACAAAGAAAAAGGGAAAGAAAAATGGCCGCCAAAAATAAGCCGAATGAAATTTATATTGAAAGAATTTATGATGCCCCAGTTAAAATGGTATGGGACGCATGGGTAGACCCAAAACAAGTTGCTCAGTGGTGGGGTCCAAGAGGATTTACTCTCACTAGTCATAGCAAAGATGTAAGAACTGGCGGTCATTGGGATTATACAATGCATGGACCTGACGGGGTCGACTACCCCAACATCACTAAATACCTCGAAGTCGAAAAACATTCTCGCATGGTATATGACCATGGCGGTAACGCTGACCAACCACCTTTGTTTCGGGTGACTGTGAATTTTATAGATCTCAAAGGTAAAACGAAAATGGAAATGACGATGGCCTTCGCCACGGCTGAAGTTGCCGCTGGATCTAAGAAATTTATCAAGAAGGCAGGTGGAAACTCAACTTGGGATCGTCTTGCCGAGTATTTAGAAATGGAGTCTGCAAAGCAGGATGTATTTGTCATTAACCAAACCTTTGATGCGCCAATCAACTTGATGTTCGAAGTTTGGACGAATCCAAAACATCTCAGTCAGTGGACAGGACCTGCGGGCTCCAAGATAGATTATTTGAAAGCTGACATTAAACCTGGAGGAAGCGCATTTTACTGCATGACAGGACAAGGCGACGGAAAGATATTTGGAAAAGCTACTTATCTAGAAATTGATAAGCCCTGTAGAATTGTTTATACTCAGTGCTTCTGTGATGAAAATGAAAAGGTTAACCGACACCCAATGGCACCAACGTGGCCCGAAGTTATGAAGACAACTGTTTTACTCGAAGCGGAAGGTCCAGATCAAACGAGAGTCACTGTGAAATGGGAGGTCGTCGGAGACGCAACACCAGCTGAACGAGAAACTTTCAATAAAGCTAAAGCTGGAATGTCTCAAGGTTGGGGCGGTAGTTTTGATAAGCTCGAAGAATACTTGGCGAAAAAATAGTTTAAATCTCTGAGGCCGCATTCGAGACGCAGAAAGTTGACATTCCATTGAGGACATGGACTCAAGTTCAATGCAGAAATGGTGGAGGCCAACTTCGGCAAGTCGAACCCCATTCGTCCCCCATCTCAATTTTCTTCCGCATACTTCTTAAAGTTATTAAGTATCGATTGCCAGCCACTCTTCTGCATTTCTACCGGATTCTGATTTTCGGCATCAAAAACGGTCGTGACCTTCGTTACAGGTCCCTGTTGCTCGAAGCTAGTGATGACTTTTCGGCCGTCAGACAAAGTATATGCAATGTTCTTTTGATCAACGACTTCATCATAAATAGCTTCAAAGTCGAAACCAAAACTTCCGTCTTTTGCTTCCATTCTTGCGGAATACTTTCCTCCGACTCTAAGATCATTCGAGGCTCTCGGACAGCACCATTCTGGTACTGCAAAATTCCACTTCGTAATATGATTCGGCTCGGTCCAATACTGCCAAACCTTTGGAAGCGTTGTTGAGATCGTTGTTTCGATTTGAATTTTTGAGTTACCCATTTTTCCTCCTCCATTTATTTTTTATCTCGGTTCCGAGAACTCCGGGGGGACGGCCCGGGTTCTCAAACTCTGAAAGTGGTGGAGGCGACGTTTCGATTGTCGAACTCGAAGTTCCGCCAGACCTCCACGCCACCTATCGTTATCACTTTCCGCGTCGGGCAGCCTCAATCGCCGCCACGTCGATTTTTTCATTTTCATCATAGCGTTGAATGCTCGCTTAGCCTCATCTCCACCTTTCGACATCGCTTCGGTGAGCGTACGAGGTGTAATTTGCCATGAAAGCCCCCATCTGTCTGTGCACCAGCCACACATACTTTCTTTCCCGCCATTTTTCACAATCGCATTCCAATATCTATCTGTTTCTTCTTGATTGTCTGTTGCAATCTGAAAAGAAAAGGCTTCGCTATGTTTGAAGTATGAACCGCCATTGACTCCAATGCACGGGATGCCCATAACCGTGAATTCTACGGTAAGTACATCGCCCGCTTTTCCTGATGGATATTCGCTTGGAGCCCGATGAACGGAACCCACAGAACTATTGGGAAATATTTCCGCGTAAAAATGAGCGGCTTGTTCCGCTTCTTTGTCGAACATTAAGCAGACCGTATTCTTCGGTATCTTCATATAATAAACCTCCTAGTATCGCATCTGTGAAACCTAAGTTATCGTTCCCTGAGCGTTGAACCATATTATTCATTTAAACCATTTTCTTGCGCTCGGCCTACGATGGGGGCAACCGGGCCAACAACATGGCCGGCGCTTGCCTTCGATGAGCTCTTTGCGCGCTCTTTCAATCCTTTGTTTGCGTGTCTCTAGCTTTTTTGTTGATGTGATCCAACAGATCCACTCGTTGCGCGCGAGCGGAGTAATATCCCTCCAAGCCGCCTTAGCGGCCGGTGTTGAGAGGGCTTTTCGCAAATCTGTTGGCATTGTATGTAGTGGTCCAGCAATTTCTTTTTTTTTCATATTTTGAATTCCATTACAACCTCTCAGCCGGAAGTCCAATCTGGTAGTGGCCGTCATAACGACAATTGAGATCTATTTTTCGACTCGGCTAATGATTTTAATTTCGCCAAACCTCTTTCAAAGTGTCCACCGATGACTTTATCCAAATTAATGAAGCGTGAAATGAGACGCGGAATCATTGCTGTTTCAACAATACTCCAAGTAAACTCCGTGGCGGAACCTTTGGGCTCAAGGCGATATTCTCCAAAGTTTGTTACGTCGAATGGTTTCTTAAAATCCAGTCGCACAGAGACTCGTTTGTTTGGCTCGACTTCTACAATCGTGGCCTGTCCCATACCGGTGTTACTATTGCCTTCCCATGCCGAAGCAGCCCCAACGCCCTCATCAGGACCGGTGTAAGTCATTTTTAAAGTTGGATCGCCTTCGGTGAAGGGATTCCATTCTTGCATTCGTCTTGGGTTATTCACATAAGGAAAAATCTTTTCCGCCGGGACTTGAATCAGTATGGATCTTGAAATCGACAAACTGTCAGGAGCTGTTGTGTATGCGTAAATTGCTATAATTGCGACCAATACGACGAAGCCAATTAAAATTTTTATGACCATAACAAATAACCCCTTGTGCGCTTACATATAAGATTTAGAAAACAGATTTTAAGTTGGCATAGGCAAGCATTCTACAGCCCAGCGGAAACAACGTATCGATGTAGCACGCGAAATAAAATTAATTCCGTTTACCTTTAAAGAAGGCGTAGATTGCCATCGCATGCCCATGCCCCAAATTGAAATCCTTTTTTAACCACAAAACAATTTCTCCTGCTTTCGTACCTTCCTTAAAAAATCCTTTTTTTGCTTCTAACTTCTTAAAATCATCGGCTGATTTACCGGTCTTGTCTTCAATATTCGCTAAATAGGTTTTAAATGACATGTTCGCCCCTTGATTTGCGCGCATTCAAGTTAAGATTAAAAAATCCATCAGACGCGGGTATCTTAATAACAATCCACCCCACATAAAGCTCGCGACATAAACAGGGAATAACATATGGGTAAAAATTGGATTGCCCAACCTAAATTGTGCAGCAACGGCTCCACCTAAAAAGCCAGTAATCAGAACTGCGCCGATCACCGAACTTTTGGGAATTGCATGTAAGATGATGCCAACCAGTAGAAGAATGCCAACTAGAGCGACCGAAGATTCAGGGAAACCAAGGGCTACAGTGGCCTCTACCGAAAGCTTCGCCCGGACAATTTTCATTCCAGAATCAACGATTAAAAAAAGCAGGGTCACTCCACTTAGGATTCTACCAATTAGTTCACCATTCATTCGGAAGCTCCTTTTATTTGATGACAATTAGTATTGAATATAGTAAACTATATTCAATATGTCAACAGGTGCCAGAAGATACAACTCGTCAAAAAGAATAGAAAAAGCGCAGCTTACACGCGCTAACATTTTGAAATCTGCAACTCAGCTATTTTCGAAACATGGTATTGATCGAGTATCAGTCGATATGGTAGCCAGCGAGGCCAACGTCTCGACACCGACCGTTTATCAAAATTTTAAATCTAAGACGGGATTGCTTATTTCATTGATGGAAAATGTGTTGTTCGATGCGAAGTCGATGAACCTCTCTTCACGGGTCGATGAACTTGCGTCAGCAATTGAAATAATTGAAATGACTGCCGAAATTGCGCGTACCATCTACGAGAATGAGAACCATGTTTTGGGAATAGTCCGCGGATCTTCAACTTTTTCACCGGAATTAAAGCAAGCAGAAAAGGATTTTGAGGATATTCGATTCAAAATGCAAAAATCCCGATGTGAGAAATTAGGAAAGATGAAGGCTTTGCAAACTGGAATGAAAGTTTATGAAGCTAGACAGCTCATGTGGATGTACACAAGCAGGGAAATCTTCAGAATGTTGGTCATCGAACAGAAATGGAGCAGCGAAAAGTATAAAGACTGGTTGTCGGCGACGCTTTACTCGAGTTTGATTTCAAACACTGAATCGTAAGCGCAGGCTTTTTCGGCCATCAACCCAATGAATATCGACGATAAACGCTTTCGTATGGTAGAACCAATTAATATTGATTGCACAATTGAGATGCTCAATAAGGTCAACCAGATTGATCCTATGGCGATTTTGAAGCCCTTGCGACCAGTCAAATAAGTTACTTTCTTGATTGTTTGGTTCCACCAAGCCTCATACGGTTCGATGAAACGATATTTTGGGTCAATCTCGAATAGTTAATCAGAAAACATAAACCCCCTTTTTTAATAAGGGCCGGAGTTAAACTGAATTTAGTTAAATGAATTGATTGATAATTTCAATCAAAATACCATTTACCTATGTCTAAATTGGTAACATATGTCGCATTACTCAGGGGAATTAATGTTGGTGGTAATAATATCATTAAAATGAATGACCTGAAAAAATGTTTTGAAGCATTGAATTTTTCAAATGTTAAAACATATATTGCTAGTGGGAATGTGATTTTTTCGGCAAACAAAATTAAGAACGATGTTCTTATCAAAACTATTGAAGAGGCTCTTCGAAAAACATTTGGGTACAAAGCTATTATTGTATTGAGAACCCAAGCTGAGATAGAGGCAACTGTTGATGGATTTCCTAAAATTTTTAAAAATATCACATGGAAACACAATGTCATTTTTCTTGGAAAAGATATTGATAGCAAATCGATTTTAAAATCTCTCTCATTAAAAGATGATATAGAAACTATAACCTATAAAAAAGGTGTCATTTATTGGTCTGCACAGATGAAGAACATTACCAAGTCAAATATGCTCAAGCTTTCAAGCAAGCCTGAGTACCAACGAATGACAGTAAGGAATCAGAATACAACTAGGAAGATTCTTGCTTTGATGAAAAAAGATTGATGACTTAGATAATTGCGCTCAATGCGCCCGGGTCGAACGACGTTTCGAAACCCGAATCGACTTGATAAAGATCTGGGCATGGAGTGTTCGTCCGATATGACAAAGCTGGAAATGAGGAATATCGAGCTAAGTTTGCTGGTGGAAAGCTTGTCGAGAAATTGCTATAGATTCGAGGTCCTTTGTGTTGTTGTTCAATAGAGAGCAGATGGTCGTGCCATAAGGATACAAGCGCTAATTTTATAATTAAAAAGGGGCGCAGCAGGCTGAAGACCAATATGTTCCAAATTCTGTTGGGCCTATCATGCGAATCGTCCCCCACCTTAATAGGTGACTACATACTTAAAATCTCTTTTAGTTTTGGATTCGATAGCGAAGATAGAGCCAGCCTTTGCCGAAAGTTTGATACTCCAGCAAATCCAATTTAAGAGTAATGTCTTTAGGTAGCACTGGGATAGTTGGTAAGCTGTTCCCAATCGTTACTGGTACAATTAAAAGTTGGACTTCATCAACCAGTCCTGCGTGAATAGCTTGTCCCGCAAGGGTTGGGCCTCCAATACAAATGTCGTTAGCCAAATTAGTTTTCATTTCACGGATCTTCTGCGCTTCAAAATTACTTTCAATGCGAGCTTTTTTTGAGGTCACAACCTTCAGTGTCTTAGAATAAACAATTTTTTCAGCTGCTTGCCATACGCGCCCGAATTCTTGATCGTCCGATCCCATTTTTTCTATATTCGGCGGATTTTCCCAGAACGACATTGTCTCGTAGTTCTTCCGTCCGTAAAGGTAGGTTCCGAAAGGCCGCATAACATTCGTGATAAGCGTCATTGAGCCCTCCATTGGCCCTCCCCAATCATAGTGTCCGTCTCCAATGTATCCATCCAGCGACATGATTGTAACGTAGCTTAATTTAGCCATCAAAAAGCCCCTTTTAACTTCCAATTTTTAACCATCGTCCCCACCACATAAAAAAGCCCGAAAGTGACCGGCGGCCAAGCCTTCGGGTTCAAACACCCAATCAAAGCTCAAGGACTGCTTTCAACTTCTCGAGATCCTTCTTTATCCAATCAGCATTGTTGTGAACTTCTCTTCTGTCATATCGGCCTGCCGGAAGAGGGTAAAAACAACCTCGCTGCCATTTTTATTTGGCAACACCCGCATTGGATTGTGAAAAGTAATTCCAGACTCCAAAGTCACATCGTGATCAGCCACACCAAACTTATTTGACTCGGCAAACTTTATTTTCACCTTGCCCATTGGAGAATCAGCAATCCATTCCCCATTTACAATTTTGATGGAACCGCTCAACCCAGTAGCCCATTTGGGCAGATTCATAGGATTTGAAATGAACTCGTACACGTCATTGAATGGCCGAGAAATTGAAATACTGATGTTTTTGGCTTCAAAAGTGTCCATCGTCCCCACCCCATAAAAAAGCCCGAAAGTGACCGGCGGCCAAGCCTTCGGGTTCAACGTTTTCGTCCCCATTCTTCATTTCTGAATTTGCCGCAATAGAGAGGCGGCCAGAATCAACTTACTAAAATCCGTATCAAATTCCCAAAATCGAGTTGCGAGAACTCCGGGGGACGACCCGGGTTCTCAAACTCTGAAGGTGGTGGAGGTGATGTAAACCCCCTATATTCAATAACTTATAACGTCTGGGCATCACTTGGGCAACAGGAGATGTTTTTTAATTAGCATTTTCAGCGTGTCCGTTAGTCAGCTCCAAAAAGATATCATGTCGGAAAAGGTTGACATATCGGAAATTTCCGACATATTATCTTTTTATGCAGCAAGTAGATGTATTTTCAGCCCTCGCAAATCCAATCCGTCGGGAAATTCTTATTCAACTAAAGAAAGGTCCGCAAAACGTAACGAAGATCTCGGAATGTTTCGAGGTGGGCCGACCCGCTGTATCTGAGCATTTACAAGTGTTGAGGCGCGCGCTCCTTGTCAAAGAAGAAATTCGAGGTAGAGAGCGCTTTTATCATATTGATCCAAGGCCTCTTAAAGAAGTTCAGGATTGGATGAATGTTTTTGAACGTTATTGAAATACCCACTTAACCACTTTAAATGAATTACTGTATAAGGAGTAAAAATGACCACGACTGAAAATAAAATGACAATTGAGCAATTCTATAATCATCCGCCCAGCGCCGTCTGGAAATGCCTAACAGTACCTGAACTACACGCTAAATGGTGGGCCGCTGGCGATATTCGGGCCGAGGTCGGTCATAAGTTTGAACTTGAAATGGGCGCATGGGGAAAACAAAAGTGCGAAATTCTCGTGGTGGAAAAAGAAAAGCTTCTCAAATACATTTTTGCAGCTGGTGTTCTTGATACAACAATATCTTTCGAACTTTCTCCTGATATCAACGGGACAAAACTTAAATTTACTCAAGAAGGATTCAATCTCGATAATCCAGCCTCTCGACAGGCCCTTGAAGGCATGGGACGTGGATGGCCTGGTCTTTTAAAAAATATTGATCGCACTCTTCATATGCACGAGTCACAGGAACGAATTGAAAAGAAAATTTTGTACAATGTGCCGCGCTCTCGCGTCTGGAAAGCAATCTCTAATTCAAAGGAGTTTGGTTCATGGTTTGGGATGGAGCTGAATGGACCCTTCAAAGCGGGCCAAACTATTTTCGGCCAAATCGTTCCGACAACTGTCGATCCAGAAGTCGCTAAACTGCAAGAGCCTCACCGAGGAAAAAAAGTAGAACTGTTTGTCGATCAAATTGAACCAGAGACAAAATTATGTTTAAAATGGCATCCGTTTGCAATGGATCCGAATGTTGATTATTCAAATGAACCCATGACGTTGATCACTTTTCTTCTTGAAGAAAAATCAGCGAACCAAACTCAACTGACAATTACCGAAGAAGGTTTTGAAAATCTGCCACTTTCTCGTCGTGCAGACGCGATCAAAGCCAACGATGGAGGCTGGGCACATCAAATGATTTTACTACAAAAATATTTGAATAAATAAAAGTTCACCACGCAGTCAGTTGAGGCGTAAAAAACAATCCCTACTTATTGTAAGTTATTGAAATCATTTATGATTTTTTAATTGGTGGAGGCGGGGGGAATTGAACCCCCGTCCGTAAGTGCTCCACTGTAAGGCGCTACATGCTTAGTCGATATTTTTAGTGGAACCAAAGTACTTCTACCGACAAAATTACTTCGGCCCCTCCCCCAGAAAATTTAGATTAAAGGCCCTGGAGAAAACAGCCCTTAACCGAGGTAACTACAGTGACATCTCGCAGCTAGTGTTACCAACTAACTGGTCGACGTTGCAGCTTAATTAGGCTGCAAGTGCATAGTTGTCGTTAGCAACTAAAAAGTGCTCGTTTTTACGAGGTCCACGAGCGCCCCGGCATGCTCCTTAAGCTTCACTACCCACGTCGAAGCCATGTCGCCCCCAATTTGGAGTTTAGCGTCAACTTTCTTAGAGAGTGTCCTCAAGAGAGATGGTGAAAATTATCATACATTCCATTAATTGTCGACAAACCTATTTTCCTAAATGTAGGTAAGGGAATGAATGAGTTTCCAGAAAAGGAAGGTGTTACGTTGAATTACATCCAATCTTCTTCGCGACCTAGCTTTATTTATGGCACTGCCTGGAAGGGTGAAGCCACGGCAGACTTGGTTAAATTGGCTCTATCTGCTGGGTTTTCAGCGATCGACACGGCCAATCAAAAAAAACACTATCGTGAGGACTATGTTGGATTGGCCCTTAAGGATCTATTTGATCAAGGTTTGGAGCGCTCCAGTCTGTTTTTACAGAGTAAATTTACTTTTGTGCAAGGTCAGGATCATCGAATTCCTTATGATCCTGATGCTTCATTTGCGGAACAAGTAAAAGATTCTTTTCAAAGTACTCTATCAAATTTGCATGCCGATTACCTGGATTCCTATTTGCTCCACGGGCCTCTTTCAAGGAATGGCATGACCGATGGCGATTGGGAGGTTTGGCAAGCAATGGAAGCTCTTTACGATGACGAAAAGACCCTAGCAATTGGACTCAGTAATGTGAGTGGGACGCATCTACGGCAGGTGATCGATTTAGGAAAAGTGAAGCCCAGTTACGTACAAAATCGCTGTTTTGCAGTCCAAGGCTGGGATCACGAAGTGAGATCTATCTGCAGAGAGAATGATATTTTGTATCAGGGATTTTCTCTCCTGACAGCAAATCAGCAGGTTCTTGAAGATGCACGAATCCAAATGCTTGCAGATCGTTATGAAGTGACCCCTCAACAAATCATTTTTCGTGCTTCTCAACAAATGGGAATGATTCCTCTTACTGGGACTTCAAATGAAAAGCATATGCGGCAGGATCTGAGCTGCAGCGAATTTGAACTGAGCGATTCTGAAATCTTTCTTGTCGAAACCATATCAGGATAGGACTAACTCTCAAGTAACACTTTCCGACGTTTTGGGGCAAAGAGAAGATAAACACAGGGAACAACAAGAAGAGTGCAAAAGGTGGAGAACAGAACTCCACCTATCACGGTAAGAGCCATGGGAATCCTCGTCTCGGCGCCAGGCCCAAGAGCCAGCGCTGCCGGAACAGCGGCCGCCACAGTAGCGATAGATGTCATCAGAATGGGCCGCAATCGGACGGGGCAAGCCTCAATTAAGGCTTTTTTCAAATCGAGACCCTGATCCCTTTGATGATTGGTAAATTCGACGAGCAAAATTGAATTTTTCTTAACAATACCCATCGTCAGCAAAATGCCAATAAGACTGTATACGTTTAAGCTTTGGCCCCCCAAGACCAACGCAATCAAAGAACCAATGAGACCAAAGGGAATGGCCAAGAATACGATCCACGGATCAGTAAAAGAATTAAATTGACTCGCAAGGACCATATAGGCAACGACCAAGCCCAAGACCATGATAAAAATAGTATCCCAGAGTTTTTTCTGAGGAGTTTCAGAAAATCTCACGGAATACCCCTCAGGAAGAATTTTCTGGGCAACCTCCTTGATTTGATTAACAGCTGTTCCTTCTTTCACGCCCTGGGGTAAGGACGAGTCTACGCGAACTCCGCGGATTCGATTCTCGCGATAAACAAATTGGGGAGACATAGAGGGCTTTAAATCTACAACTTGTTCCAAAGGAATTATCTCTCCTCTGTTGTTTCGAACGGACAGGTTTTGAATTTGCTCAATCTGCTGGCGATCCTTCTGTTGAAGCTGCACAAAAATCTGAAATCTTTGGGAACCTTTCGTGTAGCTGGCAGGGGCTATGCCACCAAAAGTTGAGTTAATAACACCGGCAACCTCCGCAATTTCAACCCCGGAGCGAGTCGCTTTCGCGCGATTAGGTATGACTTGGATTTCAGAAATACCAGATGCATCATCAGAACGAATATCTTGAAGAAATCCCAACCGCTCGAATTCGGCCTTCAGTGTCTCATACAACTGAATCTGCTGACTTGGATCTGGTCCGCTGATCGAAAACTCAACGCCGTTACCCCTTCGTCCTCCCAAATTTGAACCAAACCGGTCTCGAAAAAAGAATCTGATCCCACTGATGGACTTGGATTTGGTCCGCAATTCCTCAATGACCTCCGCCTGGGATTGCTTTCGAGCTCCTCGCTCTTTTAATACCACCATTGCGTTGCCTTTGTTTCCTTGCCCGCCCTGGCCAAAGCCACCCACGCTCACAAAGACTCGGTCGATAGAAGGGTGATTGAGAGCAAGGTCCTCAAACTGGCGCACCCGCTCATCCGTGTAACTCATTGATTTTCCGTTTGGAGCTTGAAAGGAAATTGAGATAACGCCTCTGTCTTGCGCTGGCACAAACTCCATATCCAAAAAGCGAAAGAGTCCTAAAGATCCAATTACGAGGAAAATCGACCCAAGAGAAACCTTCCATGGGTGATCGAGGACCTTGTCCAAAGTGGCCGCATAGAAATTTTGCAAGGAAAGCATGATCTGCTCAAATTTCTTTCCAAACCTCGTTGTTCGCTCACCGATGTTCAGCATTTGTGAACATCGCATCGGCGCCAGAGTTAATGATTCAAGACTAGAAAGAGCAATCGCAACTGAAATTGTGACCGCAAATTCAAAAAAGAATCGACCTTCAATGCCCTTCATGAAAGCGATAGGAGTAAAAATAGCAATGATTGCCAAGCTTGTGGCTACGACAGCAAAAGTGATCTCACGGCTGCCCTTGTAGGCGGCATTGACTCTGTCAAAACCCATTCGGGCGTATCTCACAATATTTTCCAATACAATGATCGCATCATCCACGACGACGCCGATAGCCAGTGCAAGTCCAAGCAACGAAAAAGTATTCAGAGTAAATCCCAGCTGATTTATGACAATAAAGGTCCCAACAATAGAGGTCGGTATGGCCAGTAAAATATTTGCCGTTGCTGACCAAGATCCTAGAAAGATCCAACAAACGAGCGAAGTGAGGAAGGCGGAAAGAAGAAGAGTGAAAATCAATTCACTTACGCTCTCTCGAATGAACTGAGTTCGATCAAACATAACTTCCAATTTGATTCCATCAGGCAAATTTTTCTGAATGACAGAAATTTTCTCCTTGACCCGGTCAGAAGTCGCCACCGCGTTGACCCCGCGCTGTTTGCTAATCGCCATATTCATCGCCTGGCGGCCATTGATGCGAGAAATCCGACGAGTATTTTCAATACCCTCGTAGACATTGGCGACATCTTTCAGCCTTATGGGAACAAAACTGGGACTTCCTCCGCGACGACTGATAATCAAGTTTCTGAAATCATCCACGTCAGAGATTTCACCCATAACCCGGATGACGTCCTCGTTGTCCTTATACTCCAACTTTCCGGCGGGTAACTCCTTGTGCTCGCGGCGGATACTTTCCACGATATCCTGAGACGTCAACTGAAACTGAGAGAGCTTTTTTGCGTCAAGATCGACTCGCAGCTGAGGCTCATGATACCCATATCCTCGAACCTCAGCGACCCCATCAATCGTGGCAAATTGATCAACGATTTGGTCTCGAAAGAGAATGTTCAGCTCACGAAGTGATAATTTTGGTGCGACCAAAGAGAGATAAATGATTGGCTCATCATCTGCATTTGCCTTCGAAACTGAGGGATTATCGACTGAGTCTGGCAATTGACTTTGCGCTCGAGCTAGCAGAGTTTGAACCTCCTGCAAAGCGAAATCAATATTTCGGTCCAACTCAAATTCAAGACTGATGCGTCCCCCATTTCTTTCTGCAATCGAGTCCATGTGGCGGATCCCAGACATCGAGACAAGGACAGCCTCTACCGGATCGATCACATCTTTTTCGACGACTTCAGGGGTCGCTCCATCATAAATGTAGCGAATTGTGACCGTAGGAAAATCGACATCTGGATTTTCATTGATACCCATTTGGCGAAATGACAAAAATCCAAAGAAAATCAAACTGAACATGAGAACCCATGCCAGCACAGGTCGACGAATTGAGATCTCTGATAAACTCATGGCCGAACACCCTTGGACCTAAGATATTCAAAATAAATCATTTTGGGCTCAAACTGAACACGATCGTAGGATCGTTTGATCTTGAGATAGTCATCGAGAGATCTGAGAACTTCCAAATCTGAAACAAGACCAGATTGAGATTCATTGATGTTTTCCTGATAACTTCTTTCTGCCATCTCAACAGCCAAACCAATTTTTTTTATTTCTTCCATTTTTGCGACTAAGGAGTTTCGTAATCTTTCAGTGATAGAAAGCTGATTTCTCTTCGCATCGGCGAGTTCATAATTCAACTTTTCTGCCTCTAAAGTTTTTTCACGCACCGCTGCTTGAGTTGTTCCACCGCCATACAATTCCCATTTGGCTATCAGGCTGACATCCCACTGGGAGTCCTTCAGAGTTCCAGTCCGATCAAGATAGTAGTTTCCACTCAAATCAATTTGAGGCCAGTAATCACCCTTTGCAGCATTGACCTCAGCTCTCGTCTGTCCAAGAGAGCTTTCGATGAGTTGGGTCTGTGGACTTGCTTCCAACTTTTCTGACTGACCTGATAAATCCAGTTTGCTATACCAATCCTCACTCAAGGGATCTTCGACCGGACTCCATTCTCGAAGGCCGGTTTGACGGACAAAGGTTTCTTTAGCGAGAAGAATTTTTCCCTGAATGGACTGAATTTCAGCTGACAAATTGGCCAGCTGGCTTTCAGCAGTAAACAATTCGGATTTTCTTGAGCGTCCAATTTTTACTCGCGAACGAAGATAGGAAACTCGTCGTTCGAGTATGCGTTCTTGTTCTTTGAGAGTTTGATCTTCTTTGTTCAGAGACAATATCTCGTACATCGACTTGGCTAAATCAGTGTAGAGATCAATTTCGGTCTGGATTCTGCTCCATTTAGAAACCTCTGGGTAAAATTTTGCAGCCTCCAGCAAGTGGTATTCTCCTCCTCCTTGAAACAATGGTTGAGTCAAATTCAAATAAACACTGTGCTGGTGCTTCTCGGTAGAGCCTGACGATGAGGAGGAAGACGAAGAAGATCCTGCATCCCCACCTCGCAAAAGTTGAGAGGTGAACAATGACAATTTTGGTCGAATGGATCCAGTGACCAGCTGTTGACGAACACGACTGCCTTCTTCATTTAATATTTGGTTTCGCAGGAGGCCTGTATTTCCCTTTGCTGATTCATAAGCCTCTCTCAAGGTAATTGCAGGTGTTTCCGGAGAAAAGAAAAAAATTCCTATTAGAAACAAAGAAAGTGAAACACCCATACTGAGTATGAGTGTTTCACGCGATTATCCATTTGGCAACTTGGTATTAAAAGCTCTGACTTGTCGTTTGAGAGAGCCCGCAATTGTAGTCGAATGTGAAAAAGATGGTGCCATTACGGCCTCCAAAGACACTGGAATCGCCACCAAAGGAGGCTGAGTGAGTGCTTTCGTTGTAGGACCATCCGTTATTTATGAGTGCTGTCTGTCCCTTGCCGCTGCATGAACCAGGTGGATTTGCAGGACCGTAATTCTGGTTGTATTCAAAACAGCCTTTTAGGGTGCCAACTGAAGGAGGTGGAACATTGTAAACTTGCAAACCACCGGTGCCTGCATAAAAGTTCGGATAATCAATTGTAAATGACGCTGTCTTGGGGCTTTCACCAGGGGCCTGCATGGTGGCAGTAAAAGTGCCCGGGCACCATCCAACTTGGTAGGGGCGAACTTCATATTTCCAATTGAATCGGCCGGAACCCGCAGATCCGGTTGATGTCCAGTCTCGCATGTTAGGGAGACCTGGGTCGCATGAATTCGTCCCAGGAGTTAGACACCAATTGGTGTTACTTGGAAAATTTTGCGCCGATCCAGAAATACCGACATTGTAGGGCCCACTGACGAACGAGAGGCTTGAAACGGGAGGATTATTTGTTCCGCCACCGTTACCGCCTGGATCTATTGGCGACAGGGGCTGATAGTTCTCTACAAATCCAATAGATCGTCCACCGGTAAGTCCCACAACAACGGCTTCAAGTTGAATGTTGCTTCCCGAACCCGAGCCCGCGCTCGCTGTGGCGGCCCGCAAAGCTGCATCGATTGTGCTTTTTGAAACGGCAAACTGACTTAACAAGTTTCCTGTGTTGAGGCAACCCTGTTGCGCGAGGTGAGAGTTCACATCTGATCTTGCGACTGTGGTCGTCGTCATGATGGTTACGTTTCGGGACTTTTCCCCTCTTTGAATGGCCCTGATCTGAATATTTGTTGCAACTTGTCCGTATTCAAATGCCCATCCTACACATTCGGTATCATTGCATCGTTCAAAAAAACCTTGAAGTAGTTCAGCCCCTTCACATTTTTCACGAGGTAGAGATGGAGGAGGAGGGGGGTCTTGAGGCTTTGGATTGACTTTAATACTTACGGAAATTTTAACGTCATTGGAAGACCGATCCTGGCCTTGATCTAATCCGTCATCAAACCACTGGAACTTGATCTCACAGGAATACGGGGTCGCACTTGGTGGCAAGCCCGAAACAGGCTTGTCTCCATCTGCATGATAGGAACAGGCTCCCGTTCTGTTATCACAGCCTCCACTCACATTCAAAAAGGACTGCATGTTTTTAATATATCCACCAAAGACTTCTTGATTGCATCCGAAACTCTGCAAGCGATAGCCAGAATTACTTCCACTGCTACCTGAGGATCCCCAATTGAAGGACCACGAGAGATTTGTGGATTCATCCTCGCGAATCTCGGCCTTTCCAAAGCTCATGTTGCCTTCAATATGATCTTTATTCACGTTGCCGTTTTGAGATCCAAATAGGTCGGCACCAAGATTACCATTCTGGCTCAAAGAATTAAAATCAAGGGTTTTCATTTTACCGCAATTGGAATACGCAATTGTGAGAAGAAGAGAAAGCGATATTCCAATCGAACTCACTATCAGAGAGGCTCCCTTATATTTATTAGTTCGCTCGCCGTTGCTACCTTTTATGAATTTTGGCCAAATGGGCTTAGTGCTCATGAATATTCCCCTTAAAAAATATAGGTAAAAAGAACTGAATCCAGTCAACGGGAGATATCCAATTTGATTCTGACAAGCTAGTTTGCAAGAAATGGTGCCGGCCGCAAGGGACCTAAAGGAGCCTAACTGATCAAAGAATTGACAGCTTTCTAATTAACCCTCAATTTCCTCCTTTACCAGGGAGGATTGTCTCCCAGTATCTTTACAGGATCTCGTCCTAACTCCAGCTGGCGCTTCCATTCGAGATCCAGAAAATAGGAGATATCGCCCTCCGCTCTGATATCCTCGCCATTTTGAGGATATTCACAGGGAGAGAATGGCATATATGTGTCAGGGGCGCAGAACGCCATTTTAATTGAATTCAAGTCATCGGTTTGGCGGTTGGCCCAATCCTGGAGAAGAATTGGGTGCTGTGGATCGATGCTCGGATCAAAAACATAAACTTGATTTCTTACTCTTGCCACGGGAGCGGTGTGATACCACCAGCTGACTTCTCCAGTTAAACTATTGGGAGATTTCACTGATAAATTTCCAAAGATGAAGACTCTATTGGGTTGGGAATAGCCCTTTATTTTCATCAGATTTTTCATCAAAGCAGCCCGAGCAAAACAGCCGTCATCTGGATAGAGCCATGTTGATCGGCGAGAAAAAAATGGAATCTGCGTCGGATCCGTCAGGAATTTCTCGTCACGCACATACCCAAAGGCAAGTGAAATTTCCTCAAAATCAGGCCACTCTTGAACGCGAAGAAAATCAAGCTTTTCAATTGGACCAGCCTCTTCCTCAGCATCTCTGTTCCAATCAAGGGGTACAGCGAGGCGATATAAAGCAAAATGACGTTGTCGAGCATTCCGCCAATCCTCTCCCCGTGCGCGGGAGGCAGAACCAATTTTGGCTGAGAAATTCAGAGGTAAATCGGTGGCTCTTGTTTCGCCTTGCGAAAGCCAAAGAAACAGAGGCCAAAAAAGACTCCAAATGAAGAAATATTTTCTCTTTCCCGCCATATATCTTCCCCCGGTTAAGCATGCCGTCACAGTGGTCTTTTGACATTAAACTCTTCGAGAGCGCCCTCATCAAAGGAATATTTTTCGAAGGAGCACTTTCTAATACATGAAATTTTTATCTCACTTGGCCGAGTTTTTACCCGAACAGATGAGCATTTCCAGACAGAAGATTCTCCCGGATATGGCGCATCAGGTTTTTTAGCGCTTCGCAGCTGAGGTTAAAAGTATCAGACAGAACAGTAGAAGACAGTGATTTTAATAAGTTAGGACTGTCTCAGAAGTTGTTGAAAGTCGATTTGCACAAAGGATTCTTAAGATTGATTGGCCGCCCTTTGGCAACTGCGAAAGTTCGCAGTCTGGCTCGATCCTTGCTAAAGATAACAGATGTAGAACGTATGCTGTCGGTCATGCTTGGGTCTTAGCGGTCGTTTCATTCCCCTCCCCCCCCTCGAATGGAATGACTGTTGGAACTGAAAAGTTCCTTCCCTTTTTGGCGCTGAGACCCCAAGTTGACCCTTTCATCCCCCCTCTGACAAGCCCCTACGGAACACGATCTGAAACCGGAAAAAGCTGGATGTTGAGCTGGTAGACTCTTTGGCCCTTGTTTTGGCCACGCTGTATACTGATATCTTTGTAGACACGCTTACGGAACTGACGAAGCTCGAACTTAATTTGTTCAAATTCTTTCTCAGTGAGAGCCAAAGTCAGGGCTCCAAATTCTCTTTCCGTCGGGTCATCTTGAAACAAAGATTCCAGTCCGAGATAAATAAGTTCTGCTTGAATTTTTCTAACCATGGCGACAGGGATATTTTCATAGCCATTTATTAGCTCTCGTCCCTTTTGAATAGATCCGTCAGGATTTTTCCGTAGTTCACCTGAATTCAAGAGTAGGTTGAGAGCTCGCTTTACTTCATCAATTGAAACGCGATCACGCATCACGCGGCGCAAATGGATCGGATCAAATTCAACGCCTTCTTGATCGACAAGAGTATAGAGAACCCAAGATACCCAGTTGGGAACTTTGCCCCAAATTTCAGAGTTGATTTCTCCAAGCCGAATCTTGCGTTTTGCTCTAAATTCAGACAATGACTTCAAATAACGATTTCGCTCTAAAGGGTCTCGGGCTTGACCATAAAGAACAAGGGCCTTAAATTCTTTGCCCTCGTCTCCTTGTAAGCCCAAGGCCTTAATAAACCTCTTAACCATGTCCATTGAAAGATTTCGTTGTCCCTCAATAATGAGTTTCAGATAGTTGGGTGACTTTATGTCAGCCGCCGCGCTGAAGGCAGCATAGGAATAGGAACGGACGGCGGTGCTCAAAGTTCGCTTCTTAAATTCGTAGAAATCACGCAAGTATCGACGAAAATCTGCATACTGGCCCAAAGCGGGAGCCACTGCTGGCGGTGCCGCCCGAGAATTACGGTCAACACTCGCGACGATTTGATTGCCACCCGTTCTTGCCATATCAATAGTTCCTATCACTGAGTGGGGAATCATCCCACATGGATCCCCTTTATAAAAGAAATTCCATGCAGAGAAGACAAAGACACCATGCGCCCAACAGTTAAATCCAATTAACCGTCACAGTGAATCAGAAAACGCAAATAAAGCAAATTGTATTCGAAAAAAGCAATATTTGCTCAATGCTTCACTCCGCAGGAATAAAAACTAAGGCCTTGTAGGTGGCGGTGGCCCGCTCTCTATCAACTTAAGAAAATCGCGCCCAGGCAGCACTTGGCTTTTAAATCCCAATTCGGCTGACTCGGCCACGCCCTTAAAGTGAATCCTTGCTCGAATGTTCCCATTTCCGTCATTATTCAAAAGTTGGGCGCGTGATAGATATCTAGCAAATTTCCCTTCGTGATCAACAATTCCCGTATTCACATTCGCCGCATTTAAGTTACGTTGGTATCCGTTAATTTGAATATCTAAGTTGGACTGCTGGCCCAAGCTATCTGCCAAAAGGAGAGGGCCTGAAAATACCAAAGCGTCCTGAATCGGGTTATTGATTGTTGTCACTGACCAAAGGGAAACCACAAAGGAAGATCTACCATAGGCAGCAGCCCACGATCGAAATTCTACATCGTTGGCTCCGGGAGCTCTCATAGGGGGAGTCGCGCAATTGCCTCGTCCCGAGCGAAGACATATAAGTACTTTTTTGACTGCGTCGCTGGTATTTTTTAAATAAAGCATGAACTCTGTAAAATTGGGGTTAAGAGATTCCAGAGAACGATGATAATCGCTTAGATTAAATGTGACATGGGCATTGCCCACGCGATGCACGACAAAGGCCGTTTTGCATATTTCGCCCTTGTTTGTAAACTGATCAATCCTGACGATCGTATTTTCACAAGTGGTCATGTCTCCATCGACACAAGCGAGGGTGACTGAAAATGGGTATTCATCGCCTTCGGTCGCAGGAGTTTCATATATGACAGAGCGATTATTTCGATCCAAAACTCCAGCAAATTTTGCATTCACGGGTCCCGTAGGACCATCAAAAATAAATTCCACTAGAACCTTGCGCGTTTTGACGTTTGCCTGAACTCCCATAGAGTTGATCGCAAGAGAAAAAGTCTCACTCTCTTGACGGAGGGGTTCCGGAATTTTGTCAATTTCAGCCTTCAATATGGGCAGTAGAATATCCACTCGACTGTCAGTAAAATAATTTCCCGCGGGATCAATTGTTCCCGTCACAGAGGGAGGCGCGCTGTAGGTTGTCCCGCCCTGCAATGGACCTGAACCTGACGAATCCATTCCGGCGGGGGAGTTTTGACCGATTACGTCCGGAGCCCCTGTTGACCTTTCCCGATATCGCTCTCGTTCGCCTATGGAATCGCTTCTCGTCTCCCCATCCCAGTCTTCCGGTGGACCTGGGTCGCCATCATTGTCATTGTCCACAACAGTGTCTGAGTCGCTTGCACTATTTTGTCCACCACGCCTGTACCGCTGAAGCCTCTCTTCATTTGAGCCCCATCTGCGACGGCGTTCAGTTCTTTCCTGTTCAGAGTCATAAGACCCCACGTGACCGTTGCCATAATAATCAAAGTTCCCATTCCGTCCCTGCTGATTATAGTTGCCTTGAATAGGAGGTGGCGGCGGCACAGCGACCGGCGGCGGATTCTTGGATTTCTTTCCAGAGCAAGCTCCAAAGAACAATCCAAAAAAAATGACGGCCAATATTCGAGAGAAATACCGCGCTCGAGTTGCGAAAATAAATGTGAAGTTCATTATTAGATCCCTCTCAATTCAATTCTAAAAAAATCCAGTCAAGAAAGAAGAAAGCAATCAATAGGCCACAATCACTGCGCCCAAATACGTCCAGATATGAAATAATAACAAAATCATGCCAATTTTCGGCGCGAGTAACGAAAATTGGCCAAAATTAGATCTGCTTATCAAGGAGTTCAACGTGGGACAGGCAACCAGAAAATCCCGATCCTGTAGAGAAGCGAACCCTTTTTCCTTGGCTCATCGCTAGGCGAATGAGTTCCATTTTCTCTCGGGTCAATGTCTCTGAGTCTTTCATTTGAGAAGAACCAGGACATACTTTAAAAATAAGAGATTTTGATTCCAGGGTTGAAATGCGAACGATCGTCTCGTTGGAGGAATCGTTTACTGCTATGGACTGAACAAACCCCACGTGAGAACTCCCGCCAAACTGCAGTTGATCCCAAACACTGAGACCTCCCCAATCAGCGCGTCCATAAAACGCAGGAACGAGCAGAGCAAGAACTGCGAGTGCACGAAAAATGGGGGCAAAGTTAATCATATATCAATTCTCCTTGGTCCTATCCAAAGCAGTACTTATGCCAGCGGTAAGCATTCAGCTCGTTTCCAATTCAAAGGTCGAAATTGAAAATCTCTTTGAGACACATCATGGCGCTGACTGTATAAACTTTGAACAATCAGAGAACTCAGACGACCATATGAGGATGGATTTCCGACTTCTCGCTCAAAAAGTCAAATTCATAGAAATTTTTTCGCAACCATTTTCTGCAATATCGATATTCGTCGCAGCATTCTTCGACCAAACTCCAGAAGAACCTAGAATGGTTGGGGAATCGTAAATGAGCTAATTCGTGAACAACAACGTAGTCAAGAACCTCGAGGGGTGCGCCTATCAGGCGCCAATTTAAACTGATATTCCCCATCGTCGTACAGCTCCCCCAGCGGGTTCGTTGTGAACGAAAAGAAAGGACTCTGGGCCAGAGATTCATCCTTTCGGAATAAAAGCGGACTCGTTCGCCAATGATACGTCGGCCTTCAGACTGAAAGAAATCTAAAAGGTAGGAGCGTATCTGGTACTGAGAAACGATATGATACGACGAATTCCACGCTGCCTGAGGGATAAAACATTCAAGCTCAAGCTCGTTGACGTTAAAGGTCGGATTCTCGACAGATTCCTTTGGGGAGAAATTCAAAAATCGATATTTTCCCAAGTAAAGAAACCCCTCTCCCTGAACAAATCTTTTTGGTGGATATTTTTGGCGCAAAGCTCGAA